>JBEEPX010000073.1:0-12836 GCA_041190885.1 Actinomycetota bacterium | reverse complement strand
CACGCTCTGCCTTTTTACGCAAGATTGCGATGCGGGTTTCGAGAGCCGGGGCTTGAATGTCGGTCTTTAGGCCCCACTCGAAGCGTGAAAGCATGCGGTCTTCAAACCCGGTCAATAGCTTCGGCTCTAGGTCAGAGGTGATCACAACCTGCTTGTTGTGGTTGTGCAGGGTGTTGAAGGTGTGAAAGAAGGCCTCTTGGGTCTGGTCCTTGCCCTGCAAGAACTGAATGTCATCGATCAAAAGCAGGTCGATGTCGCGATAGACCTCTTGGAAGGCGCTCGATCGGTTGCTACCAATGGCGTTGATGAAGTCGTTGGTGAACTCTTCGCTCGAAACGTAACGAACCTTGATGCGCGGATAGAGGCTGAGCGCATAGTGGCCGATCGCGTGCAGCAGGTGGGTTTTACCAAGTCCAGAGTCACCATAGATGAACAGTGGGTTATAGGCCTTGCCCGGTGCCTCGGCGGCGGCGAATGCGGCAGCGTGAGCAAAACGGTTTGAGTCACCGGTTACGAAAGTGTCGAAGGTATAGTTCGGGTTGAGTCTGGTGTCGAAAGTATTTGCCGAACCACTAGGGGTTGGTGACGAATAGACCAGAGGTGCGCCGATTTGCGAAACCGGGGCAACCGGCTCTGGGTCGGTGTAGCTGGTTTGAGCTGGGGCGAATGCCTGCTCTATCTCTGGGTTTACAACAACCGCAAAGTTTGTTGCGCCACCAAAGTCGGCGTTGCCGGCCATGGCATCAAGCATTGATGGGCGAACTCGAGTGTTCAAGATTTCGCGGGTTAGATCGTTGGGAACCTCGAGATACAGCGTGTCACCCAAAACACCCTTTGGTTCAACAAGGCGAATGTAGCCAAGAATCTGTGGGGTAAGGCGGTCATCACCCTGTAATTTGGTGACCACGTTTAGCCACAAACCTGCGACTACATCGTGTTCCGCCATGACCATTCCCTTAAAGTTCTCAACAGGGTTGGTTCCCCGCTAGTTACTGATTATTGCCCAGTTTTCCACAAAGTTATCCACCGTGTGGAAAACTGTGTATAACTGTCCCCCGCGCAATTTTCGTATTCGCAAAAATGCACAGAAGATGATTCAACTCCTCTCGGGGTTGAATATGCAAATTAACACGGTGTGTCATTAATCGACCGAGGTAATAATTCGTGGAATACTTTTGAAGTTTTTATCAAAATGCCCGCTTAAAACTTGACCGCTCTGGCAATTAAGGCGTAGGTTTAACAGGTTGCTCTGAATAAGGGGAACCAGGCAACACTTTTGGTCGGTTTTCCGACACGAACGTGCCCCTCAAAAACTTGCAAGTTTTTACAACGGAGAAGATCAATGTCAAAGCGTACTTTCCAGCCGAACAACCGTCGTCGTGCAAAGACCCACGGTTTCCGTCTACGTATGAAGACCCGTGCCGGTCGTGCGATTCTTTCAGCACGTCGCGCAAAGGGCCGCTCAGAGCTTTCAGCTTAAATCCGGTTCTAGAGCCGCTAGCTAACTAATCATGTTGGCCCGCGAAAACCGCCTGATCAAGGCTGACGACTTTCGTTCAACCATGAAGCAGGGTCGCAAGGTCGGCTCAGACCATCTAGTCATCTACCTAAAGCGGGATGAGGCCCAGCCTCATACCCGCTTTGGTTTTGTTGTAGCCAAAACGGTAGGCGGCGCAGTCAAGCGAAATCTCGTAAAGCGCCGCATGCGCGAAATCATCCGTGAATTGTTGCCCGAATTAGGCAACGGCTTTGACGGCGTGGTTCGAGCTTTGCCGGGCGCAGCCGAGATCGACTGGAATAAACTTCGAGAAGAACTTAGAACCGCGGCTACTGCTGCGGCGAACAAGGTAGCCAACGGTTGAAGCTTCTGCTGACACTCTGGCTAGCACCAAGAAACTTAGTTGTTGCCTTGGTCAAGCTGTACCGCAAAGTGATCTCTCCTCTTTATGGAGATGTATGCAGGTATTACCCCACCTGCTCGGCATACGGCCTTGGTCAATTTCAACAGCGAGGCGTGATTCTGGGAGCGGTTTTGACCGCTTGGAGAATATTGCGCTGTAACCCGTGGTCGCAAGGTGGCGTCGACGAGGTTAAACCAGGCTCAAGTCTGTGGCGGGTCACCGCGGCGGGCTACGTAGTACCAAACCTTAAGAAGGGTTAGTAATGGATCTTCTGTTTCCGATCAAATGGGTAATCGAGCTTGTGCTCGTGACCTTCCACAGCATCTTTACTTTCTTCGGCCTTGGCGCCGCTGAGGGAATCACCTGGGTTCTTTCGATCATCGGCCTCACGGTGATTGTTCGTGCCGCCCTGATTCCGGTGTTCGTAAAGCAGATCAAGAGCCAGCGCAACATGCTTGCCGCTCAGCCTGAACTGCAGAAACTGCAGAAGAAGTACAAGGGCAAGACCGACCGCGATTCACGCGAGAAGTTTGCCAAGGAGCAAATGGAGCTTTACAAGAAGACCGGCTCTAACCCGCTTAGCTCTTGCTTGCCTTTGCTTATTCAGATGCCAATCTTCTCGGCTCTGTTCTTCACCCTGAACGACGCTCAACACTCAATTACCTCGGGCAAGGGTGGCGTTGGCCTTCTAAACCTTGACCTCGCTCAGGCGTTCGCCAACTCAAACCTATTTGGCGCTCCCCTGAAAGACACCTTCCTATCAAGCGACTTGATCGAAGTAAAGATTCTTGCGGCGGTAATGATCGTTGCGATGACCGCATCGCAGTTCATTACTCAGAAGCAGATTCTGTCGAAGAACCAGAACCCTGCCACTCAGACCTCGCAGTACATGCAGACGCAGAAGATCATGCTTTATGTCTTCCCGCTTATCTTCATGATCTCGGGTATCTCATTCCCACTCGGCGTTATGTTCTACTGGCTAGCCTCAAACTTCTGGACCATGGGCCAGCAGTACGTGGTTATTCGCAACATGCCTACCCCTGGTTCTCAGGCACACGCCGCTCAGCAGGCACGCTTGGCCAAGAAGGGCAAGCTGCCTAAAGCCGAAGAAGTTGCCGCCGAAGAAATCGAAGAGGCAAAGCCGCGTCAGCGCACGCAGCCTGCCTCAAAGGCTCGCGCTAAGAAGCCAGCCGCCAAAAAGCCAAACACCCCTAAGAAATAGGACTCCTCATGACTAAAGAAGACGTAACCCCAGAAGCAGTTGAAGAAGTCGCAGCCACCGGCGACGCAGAAACCTCTGCAAAGGCTCTCGAAGAAGAAGGCGACATTGCCGCCGACTACCTAGAAGAGTTTCTAGACATTTACGACCTAGACGGCGACATCGACATTGATGTTCGCCAGGGTCGCGCCTACCTAGAAGTCACCTCGAGCGAAGACTCAAACCTTCGCTTGATCTCAGACCCTGAGACCGTCGAGGCGCTTCAAGAGCTAACTCGCTTGGCCGTTCAGGTTAAGACCACCAGCTTTAGCCGTTTGATCTTGGATGTTGGTGGCTCGCGCCAGGCGCGCGTTGCCGAGCTAACCCGCATGGTCAACAAGGTCATCGACAAGGTAAAGGACTCTGGCGTGGCAGCACCGATGAAGCCAATGTCTTCATACGAGCGCAAGATCGTGCACGACATCATCTCAGAGGCTGGCCTTGTGTCAGAGTCTGAGGGCGAAGGTCGCGACCGCCACATCGTGGTTAAGCCTGCTCAGTAATAACCATGTCGATTCAGCAGCCGGATGACTCGAATGTTTCACGTGAAACATTCGAGGTGGAACTAGAGCCAGCATCTGCCGTTGAAATCTTTGGTGCCGGCATCGACAAGGCTCGCGCCTATGCCGCTGCCCTGGTTCGCGACGGTGATGAGCTTGGTTTGCTTGGCCCACGCGAAATGCCAAAGCTCTGGACCCGCCACATCCTGAACTCTGCCGTAGTGGCCGAACTGGTTGAACCTGGCAAAAAGGTCGCAGATGTTGGTTCTGGCGCTGGTTTGCCGGGAATCCCTATGGCTATCGCTCAGCCAGAAGCTACTTTTGTTCTGATTGAGCCCATGGAACGACGCTCAAAGTGGTTGCAGGAGCAGGTCGATGCGCTCGGCCTAACCCATGTGCGGGTTCACCGCGCTCGCGCCGAAGAGGTTGGCGAGGCCTTTGACATCGTTACTGCTCGCGCGGTTTCTGCCCTGCCGAAGCTGCTTCGCATGACTGTTCCCCTGACTCGCGACGGCGGCGAGATCATCGCACTCAAGGGCTCAAAGGCTGCCGACGAAATCGAAGAGTCAAAGAAGCTTCAAAAGAAGCTCAAGATCAGCGGTTTCGAGATTCTGCACACGGGCGCTAAGTTCCTCGCGGAACCGACCCTCGTTGTTCGCACTAAACTTATCTAATGTTTCACGTGAAACATTCGGAAGTAAAAACAGCGAGGTGGGGATTTCATGAGCATGAATGAAACTCCCCTAGCCCGCGAATTGGCTGATAGCACCCGCCGCTTGGCCGCTGCCAACGCCGCGCAACCACCAAAGCCAAAGCACACTCGAATCATTTCGCTTTCGAACCAGAAGGGCGGAGTTGGCAAGACCACTTCGACCGTAAACCTGGCCGCTGCTCTTGCCGATAAGGGCATGAAGGTTCTGGTCATCGACCTTGACCCACAGGGAAACGCCTCGACCGCCCTCGGAATTCCACACCAAGAAGGCACCGCCGGAATCTATGAGGTTCTGATCGACGGCACCCCACTGGTTGATGTGGTTCAGCAGAGCCCCGAGAGCCCGAACTTGGCCGTCGTTCCGGCAACCATCGACCTCGCCGGTGCCGAAATCGAGATTGTCACCCAGATTGCCCGTGAAAAGTGGCACTCACTGCTTAAAACCGCTCTCGACAACTATCTTTTGGCCGGCAACGCCCCAGACTATGTGCTGATCGACTGCCCGCCTAGCCTTGGTTTGCTCACCGTAAACGCCTTTGTGGCCGCCCGCGAGGTGCTTTTGCCGATTCAGTGCGAGTACTACGCTCTTGAGGGCCTTTCGCAGTTGCTACGCAACATCGAGCGCATTCAGCAAGCGTTGAACCCGCAACTAGTGCTTTCGACAATTCTTTTAACCATGTATGACTCACGCACCAAGCTTGCCTCTCAGGTGGTTGACGATGTGCGCGAGCACTTTGCCAGCCAAACGCTGAATGTTGTCATTCCTAGAAACGTTCGTGTTTCTGAGGCGCCAAGCTTTGGTCGAACCGTCATTTCGCACGATCGTTCGTCGATCGGTGCCATCTCATACCTAGAAGCAGCCATCGAAATTGCACAAAGAGGAGCACAAAATGGCAGATAAGAAAGTTGGCCTTGGTCGCGGTATTGGCGCGCTGATTCCTACCTCAACCTCACCAAATGAGCGCCCGATTGACGTTTTCTTTCCTACCGGCGGCAGCCCAGATGCCAATGCTGAAGCCGCCGAGAGCCTAGTTGCCGTTCCTGGCATCCGTTTTGGTTACCTAGACCTAGATTCGATCACCCCAAACGCTCAAAACCCTCGTTCGGTTTTTGAACCAGAGGCTTTCCAAGAGCTAGTTCACTCAATTCGCGAGTTTGGTGTGCTTCAGCCGATTGCTGTTCGCCCAATTGGCGACAAGGATGGCAAGCCTGCCTACGAATTGATCATGGGTGAACGCCGTTTCCGCGCATCTAAAGAAGCCGGACTCGACAAGATTCCTGCGGTAATTCGCGAAACCGAAGACGACAACATGCTTCGCGACGCTCTTCTAGAGAACATTCACCGCGCGAACCTCAACCCACTTGAAGAAGCCAGCGCCTATCAGCAGTTGCTGAGCGACTTTGGTATCACTCAAGACCAGCTCGCAGAGCGTCTAGGCCGCTCTCGTCCGCAGATCACCAACACCATTCGCCTCTTGCGCTTGCCGGTTGCTGTGCAGCAGCGAGTTGCCGCGGGAGTATTGAGCGCCGGTCACGCGCGTGCGATTCTTGCCGTCGAAGATGTTGCCCGCATGGAGTACTTTGCAACCAAGGTAGTCAACGAAGGTTTGTCGGTTCGATCACTCGAAGAGCTAGTTGCTCTCGACAAGCCAAAGCCGGGCAAGGCCAAGGTCACCCCGGGTGGCCGTCAGGATGCCCTAAAGGAAATGGCCGAGCGTGTTGGCGATCACCTAGACACCAAGGCGAGCATTGTTTTGGGTAAGAAAAAGGGTCAATTGATCATCGATTTCGCGACTGTGGGAGACCTCAACCGCATTATCGGCATCATTACCAAGAACTAATTCGCTCTCGAGCCCCGCAAAACGGCTCCTGTGGAGCCAAATTCGGTCAAATTTGTCCAGTTTGTGCGACTAATCGGCTGCGCCGATGGCAATCAGTCGAATTACAAACCTTTGGTGCGAAGCGCTGCCTCAACGATTGAGTAATAAGCGCTGCTGAGCGAGTTTCCAGAAGCCAAAATCGACTGCGGCATTAGCGAGGTGTCGGTCAAACCAGGCTGAACGTTGGCCTCCAAGAACCACGCAGTTCCTTGGGTGTCAACAATCAAGTCAACGCGCGAAAGATGACGCAAGCCCAAAACCTCGTGAGCCTTGATTGCCACATTGGCTGCGCGCTCAAGAACCACGGCATCGAGGCGAGCTGGCACGTAATAGTTGGTTTCGCCGGCGATGTAGCGCTCGTCGTAGCCAAAGTTTCCCTTGAGCGGCTCAATTTCAACGGCCGGCAGGGCGGTTGGGCCCGCACCAAGGTCGATAACGCTGATGGCCAACTCGGTTCCGGCAACAAACTTCTCAATGATGGCCACGTCGCAGTAGACATAAGCATCGATCATCGCGCGAGATAGCTCTGCACTGTCGCGAACGATGGTTACGCCCTGTGCCGAACCGCTCTTTGCTGGCTTGACGACAACCGGCAGCGAAATTGATGTGGTGATTGCCTTCAAAACGCCGTCAGCATCGAGCTCTCTGAAGGTTTCTTTAGGCAAAGTCACCGAAGCCGGGGTTTGAATGCCCTCTTTGGCCACCAAAATCTTGGCAATCGACTTGTCCCAGGCCAAACGGGCCGAATCGCCGGTTGCGCCCACAAAAGGCACACCAGATAGGGCCAAAATATCGCGAAGAGCGCCGTCTTCACCGCTGGCGCCGTGCAAACAAGGCCAAATCACATCCGGGGCATCTTTTTTGATGTTTGCCAGCAGCTTTGAGTCTGGCTCGCGAATTACAACAGTTGCACCGATGTCGGTGAGGGCATCAGCCACGCGGCGACCCGATTTCAGAGAAATGTCACGTTCGTGAGAAATGCCACCGGCTAAAATTTGAACTTTTAGCTTTGCTGAGCTCTTGCCCTTGGGGATCATTTCTTATCTCCCTGAATTTGAGAAGGTTTCCATTAGGTCGGTTTGAAGGTTAATCACGTTTGCCAGTCGTTTTATGCCCACCTTGATGTTTTCAGGTGTTGGGTACGAGTAGCAGACGCGAAGATAGCGCTGACCGGTGCCATCGCCATAGAACGCGGTTCCAGGTGTGTAAGCCACGAGTTCCTTGACCGCCAAAGGCAACATGGCCTTAGAGTCGATGCCTTCTGGCAAGGTAACCCAAAGGTAGAAACCTCCGTCTGGGCGCGTAGTTTCAAGGTTCGGCAGGTATTCCTGCATGGCAGAGAGGGCGGCATCCTTGCGCTCTTTATAAACGCCACGGAAAGTGTCGATCTGGCCCTGCCAATCGGCGTTGGCCAGGTATTCGCTGATCATCATCTGGGTGAATGAAGACGGGCAAAGCAGAGCCGACTCTTGAGCCAAAACCATCTTGTCTCGAATGGCAGGCGGTGCAAGCACGTAACCAACGCGGAAACCAGGTGCCAAAATCTTCGAGAACGAGCCCAGATAGACGATTCCGTCTTCATCCATGCTGCGAAGTGCGTCTGGAACCGGCTTGTCGAAGTACAAAAGACCGTAAGGGTTGTCTTCGATGATCAAAATGTGCTCGCGCTTGCAAATTTCGAGGATTGCAGGGCGGCGATCGGCCGAAAGGGTCACGCCAGAAGGGTTGGCAAAGTTTGGAACCAAGTACAAGAACTTGATTTTCTTGCCCTGAGCCTTCATTTTGTCGATTGACTCTTGAAGCGCTTCTGGACTCATGCCGTCGTGGTCGGTGTAAACGTGCTCGATGTGCGCTTCGTAGTGGCGGAAAATGCCAATTGCGCCAACATAGCTCGGGCCTTCGGCCAAAACCACGTCACCCTCGTCGAGGAACAAGCCGGCAAGCATGTCGAGACCGTGCTGTGAACCGGTGGTGACTACGAGGTCTTCAACCGAAGCGCTGATGCCCTCGAGGGCCATCAATTCAAGGATTTGCTCGCGAAGCTTGAGGTCGCCCTGGCCGCCACCATATTGAATGGCAAGCAGGCCCTTCTCTTTCATCATGTCGTTGTAGGCCTTGGCCAACAAGTCTTGAGGAAGAGCGGCAACATAAGGCATGCCACCGGCGAGTGACACTACCTCTGGGCGAGAAACTACCGAGAACAACGCTCGAACTTCCGAAACCGCAAGGGTCTCGGCGCGCGCCGCGTATGAGTCCAACCATGAATCAAGGTTGGTCACGTGCTGCTGCTCGTTCGGCATGAATCTACTCCCCAGTTAAATAAAGGTATTCGGACTAGCCTATCGAAGGCCAGCCACTAAATGAAACCTTTGACTAGGCGAGGAACTGGCTGAGTTCGCTAACCAAGATCTGCTTTGGCTTTGCGCCAACCATTGACTTGACCAACTGACCACCCTGGAATACCTGAAGTGCAGGGATTCCGGTGACGCCATACTGCTGAGCCAAGCCAGGCTCGTTGTCTACGTTTACCTTTACGATCTCGATCTTGTCTGCATACTCAGCAGCGATCTGGTCAAGAATCGGGGCAACCTGACGGCAAGGGCCACACCACTCGGCCCAGAAGTCGACTAGTACTGGCTTTGCGTTCGATAGAACGTCTGCCTGAAAGCTTGCGGTGGTCACGTCTTTTGCCATTTCGTTTTTCCTTCTGTCGTAATGCTTATTGTTTCACGCGAGAACCGAGTGTGGTGCGTTAAAAAACACTGAAGTTATCAGTGTTTTAGCAACACAGTGTTCGAATCTTGTACGAGTAACTAGTGCGATGTTTCACGTGAAACTAAGTAATGTTCCGCATCTAGCGCAGCAACACAACCAGAACCAGCAGCGGTGATTGCCTGACGGTAGGTCGGGTCGATTACGTCACCACAGGCAAAAACACCCGGGATGCTGGTGCGCGATGAGCGACCTTCTACCTGAATGAAGCGCTCTGGAGTTAGTTCAACCTGGTTTTCGACCAACCAAACTCGTGGGTCGTTGCCAACCGCGATGAACAGGCCATCGAGGTCTAGGTTGCTCTCGGTGCCGTCAACGGTGCTGCGCAGAGTGACTGCCTCAAGCTTTGCATCGCCCTTTAGTTCGGCGATTTCGCTGTTGTAAATGACTTCGATCTTTGGGTTAGCCAAAGCGCGCTCTTGCATGATCTTTGACGCCTTGAAGGTGTCGCGACGGTGAATCAAGTAAACCTTTGATGCGAAGCGGGTCAAGAAGTTAGCTTCTTCCATAGCCGAGTCGCCACCGCCAACCACGGCGATGTTCTTTTCGCGGAAGAAGAAGCCATCGCAGGTTGCACACCATGAGACACCGTGGCCGCTGAGCTCTTTTTCGCGTGGCAAACCAAGCTCGCGGTATGCCGCGCCGGTTGCCAAGATGACGGTCTTGGCCTCGAAGGTTTCGCCGCCGCCGGTCTTGACGATCTTGATGTCGCCCTTAAGGTCGACCTCAACTACGTCGTCTAGAAGAATTTCGGTGCCAAAGCGCTCTGCCTGTGCCTGAAAGTTGGCCATAAGCTCAGGGCCTTGAAGGCCATCAGGAAAACCAGGAAAGTTCTCGACTTCGGTGGTCTTCATCAGCTCGCCGCCGGCTTCAACCGAGCTGGCGATTAGTAGTGGCTTGAGGCCTGCGCGTGCAGTGTAGATGCCCGCTGTGTAACCCGCTGGGCCTGAACCGATGATGATGACGTCGCGCAAAATAAAACTCCTGAGAAAGAAACCTTGAAACCAATGATTTCAAGGGTTTCAGCCAATTTTAGCGGCGAACTATTCCCTTGATTGCTGAAAAGACCGTGTCCACTTCTTTAACTCGAAGCAAACGAAGTGCCATCACGTAAATCGCCAACATCACGCCACCGGCAATCACCATGCTCAAGCCAGCGCTGGCGACCTTGGCCACCACGAATGAACCAGCAACCACACCACCCAAGAGCTGCAAGATGGCATAGCCAATTAGGCCGGCCAAAACGCCAGAAATCACAAATTTTGCGCAGGCTGCGGCAATGCCGTGCTGCTTGAACGAACCTATGCGCTTGGTCAGCAACCAATAGGCCAAAACCGCCTGGATGGTGATGGTGGTCGAGGTTAGTAACGACAGCGCAACCACCAACCACTCGGCGGCAACCGTCATTGAAATGGTGATTGAGCCGACTATGTGAAGCCCAATTTGAACCGCGGTGAACCAGAACGGGGTTCGGGTGTCTTCGAGGGCGAAAAACGCGCGCTGCATCATGTAGACGAAGCTGAATGGCAATAGGCCTAGCATCAGAGCGACGATTACGTTGCCGAGCGAGATGATTGCCGGAAACTCACCAACAAACACGCGGGATATCGGGTAGGCGAGCACCGAAATGGCAACCGTGGCCAACACCGAAATCAACGCGATTGAACGCAGACCGGCGGCCAAATCGGCCTTGAGAAGGTCCATTCGGTTCTCGTGCACGTGGGTAGACATCTTGGTGAAGTAGGCGGTGGCGATTGACACGGTAGCTACCGAGTGAGGCAGCATGAAAACCAGCCAAGCGATGCCGGCTGCGGCAACCGAGGCAACAGCTGGGTTGTCGGCACGTGCGCTGATCGCCCCCGAGGCAACTATGGTTTGCACCAAACCGCCGACCTGGGTCACTAAAACCATGCCGAGCGACCAAGAGGCCGCCTTTAGTGCCGGGCGAAGCCCAAATCCGCGCCACTTGAAGTTCAGGCTCAGGCTCATGCCGATTCGCTTCCAGGCGACAAACAAAATCAGCGCCTGAGCGGCAACGCCTGCGGTGGCGGAACCCGCCAGCATGGCAATTTGCGCGGCCGACCAGTCCTCTACTGCCCTTGCGCCAGTTGGGTCGGCTCCAAAAACCAAGACCAAGCCAACTAAACCAGCCAGAGCAACGATGTTGTTGAGCACCGGCGCCCACATGAATGGCCCAAACGCGCTGCGCGAGTTCAAGACCTCACCCAAAATCGAATACAGACCATAGAAGAACAGCTGCGGCAGGCACCAGTAGGCGAATGCCGTGGCCAGCGCCAGCTGCTCTGGCGACCATCCGTTGGTATAAATCGCAACCAGGGCCGGTGCCGCCAGGGTGGCAAGCAGCGTGATGCCAAAGAATATCGTGATGATGAAGGTCAGCAGGCGGTTGATGTAGCTGGTGCCGCCGTCTTTTTGACTGCGGGCGCGAACCATCTGTGGCACCAAAACCGCGTTCAAAGTGCCACCCGCGATGATGGCGTAGACGTTATTCGGCAGCTGGTTGGCAACCCCGAATGCGTCGGCCGCGTTTGTCGTCACACCAATTGCCGCAGCAATGATGACCGCGCGAATAAAACCAAGGATGCGCGAGACGATCGTGCCGCTCGCCATCAGCATGCTTGATTTGGCGACGCTCAAGAGTTGCCCTTTGCCGCCTGCATGGCCTCAATTTCGGCTGCCGCATCGGCCTGTTCTTGCTCGAGCAACCTGCGACGGCGCTTGCGCAGCGTGCGAACCGCACCAAACACACCAAGGGCAAAAACCGCGCCACCAAAGGCAAACAGCATGGTTTGCTCAATGTCGGCGTTCACGTTCATCTGCAAAATCGACTGGCTGTCGAGCTTGATGCCCGAGAAGGTGGTGAGCCAAACGATCAAAAACACCTTGCCGTTGGCGATTGCCTTAACCGGAACCTTGGCGTTGATTGCAGAGTTGGCGGGAACAGTGATTTCGACCGCATTTGGCACCAAAACCCGGGGGTTACTGGGGCGCATGTGCACGTGCACACGAACATCCGAGTCAAAATCGTTCTGAATTCGAACCGGAACATTCGATTCGCGTGAAACCAGGTTGATGGTTGAGCCAGGAACGATGTGCACCGACGGAAAACCGTCGGGAAGAGCCGGGCTCTGCAGTGTGTTCTGAGTCGAAACGGCTGCATTCAGGCCGGTCGTGCCAGTTGTCGCTTGGGCCGGGGCAATTCCCGCCAAACCGCTGGCAGCCAGGGCGAATGACAAGAATGCTGCCAAAATCGGGCGCTTCATCGATTGCGCTCGATCCACTCGCTAACCCCACGGGCAATTCTGCGCTCGTTGTCGTGCGCCAGGGTGGTTTGCAATCCGTCGATCGCGAACCACTGAACATCAACGGCCTCGTGCTGAGGGTCGTTTTCGATTGTCAGGTCGCCGCCGATTTGGCGCATCAAATAGTGGTGCACGGTCTTTACGATGAATTTATTGCCGGCCGAAAACTCATACTGAATCTCGCCCAGACGCTCGATGATCTCGACCTCGAGGCCGGTTTCTTCGAAAAGTTCGCGAATCGCTGCCTGCTCTAGGGTTTCATCGCCCTCGGGGTGGCCCTTTGGCACACACCAGTCGATACGCCCGTTGCGGGTTTCGCGGCCAATCAGGGCAACGCGATTCGAACCATCTGCAGCCAAAACAAAGCCACCAGATGAAGTCTCTTCGACTCTGGTTCGACGACGGGGCTGACCCGGCTTCGAAGGCTTTGCATTCATAACCCAACTCTAATCGACTAGCTCTGTGGCACGATTGAACTCATGCGCACGGT
>JBEEPX010000072.1:0-5391 GCA_041190885.1 Actinomycetota bacterium | reverse complement strand
CAACCCACAGACTGGTGCAACCATCCAGATCGCAGCAGCTAACACCGTTAAGGTTTCAGCTGGTTCAAAGCTAAAGGCTGCAGTTAAGTAAGTCTCAGTTTTAAACAGAAGTGCCCGGGTCTTGTGCCCGGGCACTTTGCTTTAACCTCCAGGCTTTCGAACCCAGGCTCAGGGCTTAGTAACGCAGCCGTTCTGCCACAGGTCGCAGGTAGGCTTAACCGGTGCCAACATCCCTGAAAATTCAAAGCGTTAGACGTGCCTCTTGGGCATTTGGCGCTTTGCTATTTGCCGGGTTGTCGGCCTTGGTTGTCAGCCTGATTATTGGTGGCGGCGCAGCCTCGAGTGAACTAGCCGACCCGGGAGCCGTTGTGCGCTGGGGCTTGCCAATCGCAAAGACGGTAATGAACTTTTCGATGGCCATTGCCGCAGGCTCACTGGCCTTTGCGGCATTTGCTTTGAGCCCGAAATCTAAGAACCTCGAACGCGCGCAAAACTTGAGCGCCTTCGGCGCAGTAATTTGGGCGGTGTCTGGGGCCACACACTTCTTGTTCACCTACCTGTCGCTCAGCGGCTCGGCGTTTTCGACCGATGCCACCTTTGGCAACAGCCTTTGGATGTTTGCCACCGAGATTGAACTTGGGCAATCCCTGGCGATCAACCTTGGTGCCGCAGTGATTTTGAGCACACTGGTGATTGCGTTCAGAGGCCTGACCTCAACCCTGTTGCTTGCGGCGCTTAGCCTGGCTGCCCTTGTGCCACTAGCGCTGATTGGCCACGCTGCCGGTACTGCCGGACACGCCATGGCCGTAAACGCGCTCGGCATGCACCTGGTTGCGATTGTCATTTGGGTGGGTGGCCTGGTTGCCCTCTTTGTGGTTCGCGGGCAAAGCCCGGACGAATCGGCAACCCTAACCAAGCGCTACTCGACCCTGGCGCTGATTGCCTTTGTGCTGGTTTCGGTTTCGGGAGTTGCCTCGGCTTCGCTTCGCATCAACCTTGCCGAGCTCGGCACGGCATACGGGTTGATTTTGGTTTTGAAGGTCGTTGCGCTGGTGCTGCTTGGCATTTTTGGAGCGGTTTATCGCGGTCGTTTGATTGGGCGCCTGGCACTTGGCGAAAACCAGGGCAAGGCGTTTTGGCGTTTGGCCGCGGTTGAGTTCTTCATCATGGGTGCAGCCATTGGCCTAGCCAGTGCGCTGGCCCGCACTGCCCCGCCACAGCGCGGTGACGGCATCGTTGACCCAACGCCGGCGCAGATCTTGACCGGCGAGCCACTGCCGCCACCTTTCACGGCCGAGAGCCTGCTGACCGCTTGGAAGATCGACCTGGTTTGGTTGGTCATTTGCCTGGCTGCGATCGGTCTTTACCTGTTCGGCGTTTACCGCCTGCACCAGCGCGGCGACAAGTGGCCGATAGCACGCACTCTCTCATGGGTGACCGGCATGCTGGTGCTGATCTACACAACCAGCGGCGCGCTCAACGCCTACCAGGAATACCTGTTCAGCATTCACATGATCGGTCACATGATTTTGGCGATGGGTATTCCGGTGCTGTTGGTGCCGGGTGCTCCGGTAACGCTGATCATGCGCGCCACCGAAAAGCGTCACGACGATTCTCGAGGCCTGCGCGAGTGGGTGCTTTGGGCAGTGCACACCAAGTATGCGCGCTTCGTTGCGCACCCGATCGTGGCTGCCGTGCTGTTTGCCAGCTCGCTCGTCACTTTCTACTACACGCCGCTTTTTGCCTGGGCCACCAACGAGCACCTAGGCCACCAGTGGATGGTCGTGCACTTCTTGATCACCGGCTACCTGTTTGCTCAGGCGCTGATCGGCATCGACCCCGGCCCGGTTCGCCTCGGTTTTCCGCTGCGCCTACTGATGCTGATTGCCACCATGGCTTTTCATGCGTTCTTTGGCCTAAGCCTCATGGATGGCTCGGGTCTGCTGCTGCCTGACTGGTATGGCGCGATGGGTCGAACCTGGGGTCAGAGCCCGATAGACGACCAGCACACCGGCGGCGCAATTGCCTGGGGCATCGGCGAGATGCCGACCGCTGCGCTCACCATCATCGTTTGCGTGCAGTGGTTCAAGTCAGACGGCCGCGAGGCCAAGCGCCTTGACCGCCAGAGCGACCGCACCGGCAACCAAGACATCAACGACTACAACGCCATGCTGGCCAAGCTTGCCGAGCGCGATGCACGCGTGGCAGAGCGTGAACAGCGCGCAGCCGAGCGCCTAGCGGCGCAGAACAACCAGAACGAGGGCAACTAATGGAACAGGTGACCCTCTCAACTGAGCAGCAAAACCTTTTTGACTACATCGAGGGCTCAGAAAACAACATCTTTGTGACCGGCCGCGCAGGTACCGGCAAGTCGACTCTGCTTAGTTATCTGATCGACAACACCAAAAAGAAATTCGCCGTATGTGCGCCAACCGGTGTTGCCGCACTCAACGTTGGCGGCGTAACCATTCACTCGCTCTTTGGTTTTCCGTTTGGCATTCTGGGCACCGAAGACATCGGCCGTCACCTGAGCCGCCGCACCCGCGAGGTGCTGGCCGCAATCGACATGCTGGTCATCGACGAGGTCTCGATGGTCAACGCCGACCTAATGGACACCATGAGCCGCGCGATGGGAATCGCCAGAGGCAAGCGCAAGCTGCCGTTTGGTGGTGCCCAGGTTGTGATGTTTGGCGACCCGTATCAGCTGGCTCCGGTGCCGGGCAACAACGACGAGCGCGCATACATGGCCGAGAACTATCAGAGCAACTGGTTCTTTGACGCACACGTTTGGCGCGAAGACAGCCTCGAGCGCTATGAGCTCAGCGAGATTTTCAGACAGCACGACGAGCACTTCAAAACCATCCTGAACGCGATTCGTGATGGCTCTTGCACGCAAGAGATGCTCGATTACATCAACACCTGCGGCAACAGGTTCCCGCCGCACGACGATGTGATTCGCCTGGCAACCATCAATGAATCGGTGAACAGCGTGAACCGCTCGCGCATGGCAAGAATCGAAAGCCCAGCAAAGCGCTTTGATGCCGTGTTTAGCGCAGCCGACGAAAAGGCCTTCGGCCGCACCCTGCCAGCAGAACCGGTGGTTGAACTAAAGGTTGGCGCTCAGGTCATGTTTATTAAGAATGACGATTCGAGCACCAAAAAAGGCCCTAACGGGCCAATCAAGCGCTGGGTCAACGGCACAATCGGGCACGTGCTCGAGCTGCCGAGCTCGGGCGGTGTGATTGTTGAGGTCGATGGCGAACGCCTCGAGGTTGGTCGTTCGACCTGGGAAAAGGTTCGCTACGAAATCGACGAACAGTTCGACGAAGAAACCGGCAGGGTCAAAGAGGTTTTGATTGCGGTGCCCCTTGCCGAGTTCCAGCAGATTCCGCTGCGCCTGGCGTGGGCGGTCACGGTTCACAAATCGCAGGGGCAAACCTATGATGAAGTTGTGATTGACATGGGCAGGGGTGCCTTCAGCCCGGGTCAAACATACGTGGCACTGAGCCGAGTGCGATCGCTCGACGGTTTGTATTTGACGCGTGCAATAAAAATGAGTGACGTGATGGTTGACCAGGATGTGTTGCGCTTTATGGCCGGCACGCCAACGGCAAGCGTTGCCAAGCTTTTCTAGCAAGGGGTCACATTGAAGCGTCTGGGCAAGTTTTTAGTTCGCAACAGCAAGAAGTCGCTGTTCGGTTTTATCGCGCTTATTCTGCTCTCGAGCTTCTGGGGTTTTCAGTCTTTTGGTGAGCTCAAGTCGGGTGGCTATGACGACCCGGGCAGCAATTCGGCCAGAGTGGTCGAGCTGCTTCGCGAAGAGTTTGACCAGTCAACCGCAGAGGTTGTGCTGCTAATCGATTTTGCGGCCGGAGCCGACGCCGCCTCGAGCAAAGAGACCGCTCAAAACCTAACCACCGACCTCGAATCGGTTGAGGGCGTTGAATCGGTCACGAGCTATTACTCGCTGGGTTCACCCGCCTCACTTCGCTCGGATGACGGCAAAGCCGTTTATGTTTTTGTCGACCTAAATGACAACGCAAAGCAAGCTGCCATCGGCCAAGTAATCTCTGACAAATTTACCGGCGAATACAAAACCGGCAAGGTTTACGTTGCCGGCTATGCCGCGGTAAACGCAGCTATAAACGGCAGCATTCAGAGTGACTTGGCCGCAGCCGAATCGGTGGCGATTCCCCTCACCGTAATTCTGTTGGTATTTGTTTTTGGTTCGCTGGTGGCCGCGGGTCTGCCCCTAATGGTTGGCGGCTTGGCAATCATCGGATCGTTCTTTTTCATCTGGGTTTCAACGCAGTTCACCGACACCTCGATTTTTGCCCTGAACCTGATCACCGGCTTGGGCCTTGGCCTAGGCATCGACTATGCGCTGTTGATGGTCAACCGCTTCAGAGAAGAGCGCTCGGCCGGCAACTCGGTTGAGAATTCGGCTAGACGAACCGTCGAAACGGCCGGACGAACCGTGCTGTTCTCGGGTCTTACCGTGGCAATCGTGCTGGCCTCGATGGCGTTCTTCCCTCAGTACTTCTTGAAGTCGTTTGCCCTCGGCGGCGTTGTGGTGGTTATTTTGGCAGTGGCCGGCGCTTTGATTGCGCTGCCTGCAATGCTGAATTTGATTGGCGACAAGGTCAACTCGATCAGGTTCAAGCGCTCTGAACCAAAGCCATCTGACTCTGGAGCCTGGGCTGCAGTGGCCCGCTTTGTGATGAAGCGCCCGCTGCCAATTTTGCTGGTCACCCTGGCAGGTTTGGGCGGCTTGGTTAGCCTTGGCAACGGTGTGCAGTTTGGTCAGGTCGACGACCGAATCTTGCAGCAGAGCAGCCCGGTTGTGGTTGCCAACAACCTGGTTCGTGAACGCTTCAGTGGCCGCGAGGGCTCGCCGATCGAGATCATCATCGAAGGCGCCACTCAAGATGACATCACCGAGTATGTGATTTCGCTTTCGACGCTGCCAAACATTGTGCGCGTTCAAAGTACTGCCGGCATTGCCTCGGATGGCCAGCTCGACGATGGTTATGCCCCGGCCTTTTCGGCCTATGAATCGGGCAAGTATCAGCGAGTGGTTGCGATTCACGACATCGAGTCGCGCTCACCCGATGGCGTGGTTTTGACCGATGAGGTTCGCGAGCTCAAGGCCAACGGCCACAAGGTTTTGGTCGGCGGCTCAGCCGCGGTTTACACCGATTCGCAGCGAGGCATCGAACATGCGTTGCCGCTGGTAATCACCTGGATTGTGCTCTGGACACTCTTGTTCTTGTTCTTATTCACTGGCTCGGTGCTGTTGCCGATCAAGGCAGTGATTTTGAATGTTCTTTCACTCGGCGCAACCCTGGGCTTCATTACCTGGGTGTTTATGGGCGGCCACCTGAAGTGGTT
>JBEEPX010000071.1:0-4254 GCA_041190885.1 Actinomycetota bacterium | reverse complement strand
CTAGACCAGGTAAAACAATCCAACGACATCGAACGGCTTGCCACCGATCGACCTAAGTCTGGTGTTCCGCTTGGCCGCTTTGCAATCAACCCGGTCAACGGCGAACGCTTGCCGATTTGGGCTGCAGACTACGTTCTCGCCGACTACGGTCACGGTGCCATCATGGCTGTGCCGGCTCATGACCAGCGCGACTTCGATTTCGCCAAGGCATTCGGTCTGCCAATTCGCGCAGTTGTCGACATCAAGGATGAAAATGGCGAGTCGATCGACCCAGCCGTTTCTGGCGCACCAACCACGGGCGAAGGCGTTGTCATCAACTCTGGCGCTCTAAATGGCCTAACCAAAACCGCAGCAATCGAAAAGATCAGTGAAATGCTCTCGGCAGAGGGTAAAGGCAAGAAAACCAAGAACTTCCGTCTTCGCGACTGGCTCATTTCTAGACAGCGCTACTGGGGAACCCCAATTCCGATCATCCACTGTGAAATGTGTGGCGAAGTGCCAGTGCCGGCCGATCAGCTGCCTGTCGAACTGCCTTCGGCCGAGGGGCTAGACCTCAAGCCAAAGGGAACCTCGCCTTTGGGTGGCGCAGAAGAGTGGGTAAACGTTGCCTGCCCGAACTGTGGCATGCCCGCCAAGCGCGACACCGACACCATGGACACCTTTGTCGACTCGTCTTGGTACTTCCTTCGCTTCCTTTCGCCAAACTCGACCGAGGTAGCTTTTCCGGTTGAGGAGGCCAAGGCGTGGGCGCCGGTTGACCAGTATGTCGGGGGCGTAACTCACGCGATTTTGCACCTGCTCTACGCGCGCTTTGTGACCAAGGTGCTTCACGACCATAACTACATCGATTTTGAAGAGCCTTTCACGCGTTTGCTCAACCAAGGCATGGTTTTGATGGGTGGTTCGGCCATGTCGAAGTCACGCGGCAATCTGGTGGCGCTGTCTGAGCAGCTCGATGAACACGGTGTTGATGCGGTTCGATTGACCATGTCGTTTGCTGGTCCACCCGAGGACGACATCGACTGGGCAGATGTTTCACCTGCCGGTTCGGCGAAATTCTTGGCTCGCGCATGGCGAACTGCAAACGATGTAACCAGCGCCAAGGGCGCAGACCCTGTGTCAGGAAATGCAGAACTCCGCAAGGCAACTCACAGTTTCTTGCGTGACTTTGGCCCGCTAATCGAATCGTTCAAATTCAATGTTGGTGTTGCCAAGATCATGGAGCTGGTCAATGCGCTTCGCAAGGCAATCGATGGCCCGGCTGGGCCAGCCGACGCTGCAGTTCGTGAAGCTGCCGAGACTGTTGCAAAAGCGCTGTCGCTATTTGCGCCATACACTGCAGAAGACATGTGGCAGAAGCTAGGTCATGAACCGGGTGTGGCCTTGGCGCATTTGCCAGATGCAGACCTTTCACTATTGGTCGAGAGCTCTACGGTGGCTATCGCGCAGGTCGACGGCAAGGTTCGTGACAAGTTCGAAGTTTCGGTGGATATCAGCGAGCAAGATCTTCGCGACTTGGCGCTGTCTTCAGAGGCAGTAAAGAAGGCGATTGGTGACAAGCAGATTGCCAACGTAATCGTGCGCGCGCCAAAACTTGTAAACATAGCAACCCGCTAGTCGTTATTCACAGTTAGCTTGCTGGCAAAGCTTTAGGCGCCGCCCGAAAGTATCTTTCATGGGTGGATTGGTTAAAGGCGCAGTTTAGAGATGCCGTCTCGGCAAGCGGCAAGTCATCGCGCCCACTTTTCGCAGCTATTTTTGTGATTGTTCTGTCGGCAGCCGGGGCCATTACTCTTTCAACCTCTAACGCCACTGTTGGAACAGTTAGCTTGCCTTCTGCGTCTTCTTCGGCGACCACACAAGTTGATCAACCCGCACTTTTTGTGCACGTGGTTGGTGCCGTCAAGGTTCCAGGAATCTACAAACTCGAGGTTGGTTCAAGGGTTGTTGACGCGGTGTTTGCCGCAGGTGGTTTTCTCGACGATGCCGATCAAACCAGTCTCAATTTGGCGCGCGAGCTTAGTGATGGCGAGCAACTATTTGCGCTCAAGATCGGCGAGGAGCCTAGCGGCTCGCAGGGATCCAGTTCGAGTTTGATCAGCCTAAATCGCGCGACTCAGGCTGAACTCGAAGAATTACCAGGAGTGGGACCAGCGCTTGCGGGCCGATTGATTGATTGGCGAACTGCCAACGGGGGATTCAAATCCAAAGAGGACTTGCTTGGCGTAAGTGGCATCGGTCAAAAGCTATTTGAATCAATCAAAGGACTAGTGACTCTTTGATTGTCTGGTTGCTGGCGGTGGCCGTTTGGGTGTATCTGGTGCTGAACATCGGTTTTTCATGAAGCGCGTAATCTTTATGCTGATCTTCTCTGTTGCTCTCGCTGGATTCTCGCTCTACACCCAGGCCCAAGCAGCCCGACCTTCAGTTCTCAAAGAGCTAGCGTCAACGGACACGTCGCGTGAGGCAGAGTTTTCGGTGGTCGGTGCCCCTAAGATCTCGGAATTCTTTGGAAAGATCAATCAAACGGCGAACTCTCGTGTCTCTTTGGACGGAAGGAGCGCACCGATTGAGGTTCGGTATTCAGGTGAAACGAAGCTTGAATCCGGAGCTCAATATCGTGCCCGCCTCAAGTTCAGCGAATGGCAAAGCACACAAAAGCAATCGTTCTCGGCGAGCGTCATTGGCGAGCCGCTTCTTATTCGTTCAGCCCAGCCAAATCCCTTCGAAACAGTCAGAATCGCTTTTGTGCAGGCGACCTCGGCAATTGATTTGGAGTCCAAGGCTTTAGTTCTGGGCTTAGCTATCGGCGATAAGTCATTAACCCCGGTTCCACTCGCCGAAGACATGAAAGTCGTTTCGCTCACCCATCTGATGGCCGTGTCAGGCGCAAACTGCGCAATCGTTGCCGGTGTGGTGCTGTTTCTTCTCTCTAAACTCCCAATTCGGAGATTCGCTAGAGCAGCAGCGACGACTGGCGCAATTGTTGCTTACGTGAGTCTCGTTGGCCCCGAACCGAGCGTCATCAGGGCGGGATTCATGTCAGTCGCTGTGATCATTGCCCTAGCTGCCGGCAGGAAACCGCATCCGACCGCCGCTCTGGGATTCGCGGTGCTTTGCTTGCTGATCATTGATCCGTGGCTATCCGTCGATTATGGGTTTTTGCTTTCAGTTCTGGCCACGGCCGGAATCTTGGTGTTGACGCCAGCGATCTATCAGCGACTCAAATCTCGATTGCCCAAGGCGCTGGCCCTCGCCCTTTCGGTCTCGGCTGGCGCCCAGGTGTTTTGTTTGCCGGTGTTACTGCAACTGCAGCCCGGAATTTCCACCTATTCACTGGTGGCAAACGTGCTTGCGGAACCTCTGGTTGCCCCAGTAACGATTCTAGGAATCCTCGCTTGTTCGGTCGCTTGGGCTTTTCCGTGGATGTCTATAGCGCTCACCTTCTTGGCGAGCTTAGGAACTTGGTGCATCGCCCAATTAGCTCATTTCTTTGCCGGGCTCCCAATGAATACGCTCAACTGGCTGTCGGGCCCAGTTGCCGTCGGTGCTGCGATTCTGTTTGCCGTGGCACTGGTAGCGAGTCTAAGCATCCAGAGCAAGTGGCCCAGGTTAATAGCGGGTGGGGTGGTTGTCTCGTTTTTGGCGAGCACACTATTGGCTCAGATCCCAATTCAAAGGATTTTCGGGCATTGGCCGCCCAAAGATTGGCAGGTCGTTCAATGCGATGTTGGTCAAGGCGATGCATTGGTGTTGCGCTCGGCTGGTCAGATAGCGGTCATCGATGTCGGGCGAGATTCCAAGTTGATTGATACATGTTTGAGCGATTTGGGCATCCAACAAATCGACCTACTTGTGCTCACGCACTTTGACTTGGACCACGTGGGTGGTCTGAGTGGCGTTCTCAAAGGACGCAAAGTGCTCCAGTCGCTGATTTCGCCATTCGATGATCCTCGTTGGGCAGCAAGCAATAGCTTGCGAGACCTAAGCGAACTTGGAACCCATGTGGTTGTTGCCGAAGAGGGAACTGCGGGCAGTCTCGGCAGCGCTAAGTGGAGAGTTGTTGGTCCTGCCGTGGCAGCTAGCCAAATCGAGGACTCGAACGATGGCAGTTTGGTGATTTCGTGGAATTTTGAAGACTTTTCGCTTGTGACCATGGCCGATGCTGGCGAACACGCTCAGCAATTGATTGCTTCGAGGTCGCTGTCCTGGATGAGTCGTTTGTCCGATACAAAACCTTTGATTCTCAAGGTT
>JBEEPX010000070.1:0-47159 GCA_041190885.1 Actinomycetota bacterium | reverse complement strand
GGTCGTTTAGACTTGAGCATTATGTCTTCTGTGATCACCGCACCTTTTTCAACCGCAACCGGCGCCGATGTGAAGGTGCGTTTTTGCCCTTCGCCAACCGGCACCCCGCACGTTGGTTTGATTCGAACCGCACTGTTCAACTGGGCCTACGCCCGTCACACCGGCGGTTCGTTTCTGTTTCGCATTGAAGACACCGATGCAGAGCGCGACAGCGAAGAATCTTTCGACATGATTCTCGACGCCCTCGGTTGGCTCGGTTTGAACTGGGATGAAGGCGTAAACGTGGGTGGCCCAGCAGAGCCATACCGTCAGAGCGAGCGCAGCCACATTTATCTCGACGTAATCGAGAAGCTCAAGGCATCTGGCCACATCTATGAAAGCTATTTGACCGGCGAAGAGATTGACGAGCGCAACAAGGCCGCCGGCCGCGCGGTTCAGCTTGGCTATGACAACTCAGAGCGCAACCTGACCGAAGAACAGCGTGCCGCCTATCGTGCCGAAGGCCGCAGCCCGGCGCTTCGCCTTCGCGTGCCAGAGGTAGACATCACCTTCACCGACCTGGTTCGTGGCGACATCACCTTCCCGGCCGGTTCGTTCCCAGACTTCGTTGTGGTTCGCCCAAACGGCCAGCCGCTCTACACTCTGGTCAACCCGGTTGACGACGCTCTAATGGGCGTTACCCATGTGCTTCGCGGCGAAGACCTGTTGTCTTCGACCCCTCGCCAGATTGCGCTCTACAACGCCATGTATGAAGCCGGCATCACCTCATTCATTCCTCAGTTTGGCCACCTGCCATACGTGATGGGTGAGGGAAACAAGAAGCTTTCGAAGCGCGACCCAGAGTCGAACCTGTTCCACCACCGCGACCGCGGCTTTATTCCAGAGGGTTTGCTCAACTACCTTGCTCTGCTTGGCTGGGGCTTGAGCGCCGATCAAGACATTTTCACCTTGGATGAACTTGCCGCTGCCTTCGATGTGAAGAACGTGAATCCAAACCCGGCTCGCTTTGACCTCAAGAAGGCCGAGGCAATCAACGCTTCACACATTCGCCTGCTTTCAGCCGACGAGTTCAAGTCGCGCCTGATGCCATACCTGCAGAGCGCCGGCATCGTTGGCGCCCAGCTAACCGCTGAGCAAGAGGCAATTTTGACCGCCGCCGCACCACTAATTCAAGAGCGCCTTCAGGTGCTCAGCGAGGCACCGGCACTTCTCGGCTTCTTGTTCGTCACCGCAGACCAGATTGTGATCGAGGATGACGCCAAGGCTGGCATGCCAGAGAACCTTGCCGAGGTTCTGAACGCGTCGATCGCTGCCCTCGAGCCCATTACCGATTCAGAATTCAAAACCGAACCGGTTCAGGCCGCTCTTCAGGCTGCACTTATCGACGGCATGGGGCTAAAGCCTCGCTTGGCATTTGGTCCGTTGCGCACCGGCATCTCTGGTCGTCGCATCTCTCCGCCACTATTTGAGTCGATGGAAATTCTGGGCAAGGCCGAGACCATCGCTCGCCTGAAGGCGTTTGCTCAGACCGCCTAACAAGGCTAAGATTGAGAGTCGAGCCCTCGGGCTCTTGCCAAATTGGGATATGGTGTAATTGGCAACACGAAGGTTTCTGGTTCCTTTGTTCTAGGTTCGAGTCCTGGTATCCCAGCTTTGAAAACGGTCCGATTTATCGGGCCGTTTTCGCTTTAACTGGTGATTTTGCGGGCCTGAGTCGCTAGGCCAAAGGTCTTAGACAGTGGTGGTTTCGCCGGGCTTCAAGAACTCAAAGGTTCCTCCACCGGCTTCGGTTACCGCCTGAATGCGGCCGTTGTTCATCTGGTGCCCAAGATCGCTCAGGTGCACGTTGTGGGTTGCCATCGAGCGCTTCGGCTTCACGGCTGCCACGAAATCCATGACTTCGCTGATCTTTAGCCAGGGCGCCGAAGACGGGCAGGCCAACAGCTCGACCGGGCCGTCTGGCTGAGTGAAGCTGTCGCCTGGGTAGTAGAGCTTCGAGTTGATCATCACGCCGCAGTTTTGAATCAGCGGAATCGATCGGTGAATCTCGGCGTGCATGTCGCCAAAAAACTCGAGTGTGAATGCGCCGACTTTATAAAAATCACCGTGGTGCACGGCCGTGGTGTCGAATGCTGGGCGCGACTCGGCAAGGCGCTTGCACACTTCATCCGTGCCATAAATCTTTAGGTTTGGGTTCAGAGCGGCGATTCGGTCGAGCTGCTCTTCGAAGCAGTGGTCATCATGCATGTGGGTGAGCACCACGGCAAGCACCCCGGTTTGGCCTTCGACTGGGCGGGTATAAACGCCCGGGTCGAGAATGATCTTGTCGCCCGATTCTTCGAGAATCAAACACGCGTGCTCAAGCTTTGTGATCTGCATGGTTTCATTCTGCCAACAATGTGCGCGAATGCGCTGGCGGCTAAGATTTGAGGGTGCTAGACGACATCGAAGAGCTATTCACCGGGGCCATTGACCTGCCCGGCGATGAGGCTAGCCACAAGGCCAAGGGCCGTCGTGCGGTCGAGGTCGACCCGACCGAGGTCAGTGATCACTTTCTAACCCGAGTGCTCAACATTTGGTACCTGCGCACCGCGGGCCTGCTGATTTTCGTAGGCTTCGGAATCATTCAAAACCTCTCGGGCGCTATCAAAAACTCAAGCCGCGACATGACCGGTTTCTGGTGGCAGCTGGGCATTATGGCGGTTGTGCTTGGCGCGAGCGCTTGGTTTGAACCTCGACTCTTGGCTGCGGTTCAGTTGCCTTTCTCGGGTCGCAAGCTCGAAGAGCATGTTCAAGAGGCGCTCGAGCGCGCCGAAGGTCAAAAGACTCTGATGCAGATTCGCGCCGAGCGTTCTGCCGGCCCGATTTATTTCATCTCGGTTGCCGTTGCCTTGGCCGTCACCGGCATCAGCCTGATTGTGGGCAGTGCCTCGATCACCGACAATGTGATGCGGTTTACCGCGGTCTTGCTCGTGGTTAGCCCCGCCGCGTTTTCGCTGGCGGTCGGCATCATCAGCCAGACGGTCTTGGGTCGCTTGGCAGGCGCTGGCACCCTGGTCAAGAGCCGCGCTGCGTTTGAGCAGCTTGCCGACATCGATCTTGTGGTTTTCGATAAGAGCGGCACTCTCACCAAGGATGAACGCACCTTCGTATCGGCGCTTTTGGCTCATGGCTCGAGCCTGCACTCAACCGAGGACCTGATCACCATCGCCGCGGCCGTTGAAGGCCCTTCGCAGCACTCGCTTGGCAAGGCGATCGTAGCCGAGGCTGCTCGCCGTGGCCTAGATGTGCCAAACATCATCGACTTCAGAACCATCCCAGGGCAGGGTGTGACCGGTCTGCTCGAAAACACCACAATCATTCTTGGTGGTCCGGTGTTGCTAACCTCGCGCAACATCGAAATCGACGTGACCGACCTGGTTCGTGCAGACACCGCAAACCAGAACGGCAACACCGTGCTGTTCTTGGTTCGCGAGGGCGAGCTTTTGGGCACCATCGAGATTGCCGACGTGGTTCGACCAACTGCCAAGAAGGCTGTCTTTGGTCTGCAGCTTTTGCGCAAGCGCGTGGCTATTTTGACCGCCGATGCCACCGGGGTTGCCGGCAAGCTGGCGAACGAACTCGAGGTGACCGAGGTTTTGGCCGAGGTCTTGCCGCACCAAAAAGCTGCGGCAATCGAGTCGCTTCAAGCCGATTCATCTCAGGTTGCTATGGTGGGCAACGCTCGTGAAGACGCCCTGGCGCTGGCAGCTGCCGATGTTTCGATCGCTATTGACGCGACCCTCGAAGACCTCCAAACCGAAAACGACATCCTGGTTAACGGGCAAGACCCGATTGCGGTCACCAACATGGTGAAGTTGGCCGTCAGAGCAAAAAAGAAGACCGCTCAAAACATCGGTGTGGCCTTTGGTGTCAACGTGGGAGGCATTTTGCTTGCCTCTGGATTGCTCGCCCCGATCGGAATTGTTTTGCCGCCGGTTGGCGCTGTTGTTCTCTCTTGCTTTGCCTCACTGTTTGTGATCAATAACGCCAGATTGCTGCGTCGCTAGGCATGAATCTCGGTCTGATCATCAACCCGACTGCGGGCGGCGGCTCGGCTCTTGCAGCAGGCGAGCAAGCTCAAAAAGTTTTTGAACAGGCTGGCCTTGAGGTGCTAGATCTTTCGGGCAGTTCACTAATCGAGGCCAAGGCAAACGCTCAGGCGGCCATTCTCAAGAACCAAATTGATTGCCTGGTGGTTGTTGGTGGCGACGGCATCATGCATCTGGGTGTCAACCTTTGCGCGGGCACCAACCTGCCGCTTGGCCTGATTGCTTCGGGCACGGGCAACGACGCGGCGCGCACCCTTGGGCTGCCAGTCGGCGATGCGGTTGCTGCAGCCAACCTGATTGTTGCCAAACTCGCCAACCCAAGAAACATCGATGTCGTCAAGGCTCACACCACAGCGGGTTCGTTTTGGTTCATCGGCAGCATTTCGGCCGGCTTCGATGCGCTCGTGGCCCGTCGCGCAAACCGCATGAAGTGGCCCAAGGGCCCGGCCAAATACACCATCGCAATGCTGCTCGAGCTCTCATCGTTCAAGTCGATTCACTTTGATGCCGTCATCGATGGTCACCCGCGCAGCTTCGATGCCATGCTCTGCGCTGCCTGCAACACCAAGGGTTTCGGGGGAGGACTGCTGGTTGCGCCAGACGCTCAGATTGACGATGGCCTGATCGACTTGTTCATCGTCCACAAGATCAGCCGCCTCGAACTAATCAAGGTTTATCCAAAGGCCTACACCGGCGCCCACATCGGCCACCCGGCTGTCGAAATTGTTCGGGCCAGCAAGGTCAAACTCAGTTCCGGCGACATGCCAGCCTTTGCCGACGGTGAATCGGTTGGCAGTTCGCCAATCGAGGCCGAGGTTGTGCCAGGCGCATTGCGCATGTTCTGCAACTAGGCGCTCTCAATTGCACCAGACCCTCGGTCTAAGCTCGACTAGCGGCATCGACTCAGATGTGGCATAATCGAGAGGTTGCAAAAAACGGTCCCATCGTTTAGCGGCCTAGGACACCGCCCTCTCACGGCGGCAGCAGGGGTTCAAATCCCCTTGGGATCACGAATCTCCCCATCGATGACATGTCTCGGTGGGGAGTTTTATTTAACCGGGATGCCGCCTAAGCGCGAGCTGTTTTGTTTCTCAGGCGTGAGACGCCAGCAAAAATCACAATCAAAGTGACCGGCAAGAATGCGGCAGCATTTACTCCGCCAAAGGTGAAGGCGGTCAAGATCGAACCGGCTACGGCGCCACCAAATGCACCCGATAGGTTCATCAGCGAGTCGCTTAGGCCCTGAACGTTAGTCTTTTGATCAACCGGCAGGCTGGTTGCCAACAGGGCAGAGCCCGCAACGGTCGAAGCCGACCAGCCGAGGCCAAGCAAGAACAAGCCGATGGTCACCAAGGTGCGATCGTGTTGGCCGAAGCCCGCGACCATCAAGGCCGCCACATAAATACCCTGGCCAATCAGCACGGTTTGAACCTTGCCGAGCTTGTCGGTTAGCCAGCCGAAAATTGGGCTGAAGGCATACATGCCGGCAATGTGAAGGCTGATTGTGAAGCCCACGATCACAAGGTTTGCGCCCATCTCGTGCTGCATGTGAACCGGGGTCATAGCCATTACCGAAACCATCACCATGTGGCTAAGGCCAATCGCGGCAACGGCAAAGGCCGCAATCGGGTGCTGTTTCAAAGTGCTGAACGCGCTGCCAAACGAAACCTTCGGCTTGATTTTGCCGTCGAGGGCGTTCAGCTGTTTCGCCACCAGCAGCGGGTCTGGGCGAAGACCAAACCAAAACACGGATGTCGCCAGCAGCTGAGCCGTGATGGTGAACACAAACGGTCCGGTCATGGTCGGTAGGCCGAGCCAGTGGCCAACGATTTCGCCTGGGCCAAAAAGGTTTGGTCCGACTACCGCACCCACCGTGGTTGCCCAAACCACGACCGAAAGGTCTCGACCAGCAGATTTAGTAGTTGGTAGGTCGGTCGCGGCGAATCGAGCCTGAAGGCCGGTTGCCGAACCTGCGCCCAAGAAGAACAGCGCCACCAAAAGCAGCGGAAAGAAGTGAATGCTGGCGGCAGTGATCACCAGGGTTGCGCCCAAAATGGCTAGTCCTGCGCCGGTGGCGAGTGAAACGCGACGACCCCTGGCAAAGGCCAAGCGAGCCAAAGGAACTGCCCAAATCGCGGCACCGAGGGTGCTGAAGGTGGCGGCGGCTCCCGCCCAAGCGGCCGAGCCCGATAGGTCGGCGGCCAATAGCGAGCCAATCGAAAGAGTTGAACCCAAACCAAAGCCCGAAAGCACCTGCCCAGCGGTTAGAACCTTGATGGTTTTGCGCTGCAGAAACTCGATGCCGTTATCGCTCATTTTGCCAGCCTAGCCGACCGAGGCAATCTGGCAACTCAGGCTCAGAGCCCATAAAACGGGTAAACTTTAGGTTCAATCTTTTTGAGGTGCATGCATGACAAATAAGCCGTTGACTCTTGCCGAAAAGGTCTGGAACGACCACTTGGTTACCAAGGGCGAAAATGGTTCACCAGACCTGCTCTACATCGACCTTCACCTGGTTCACGAGGTCACCAGCCCACAGGCGTTTGATGGCTTGCGCTTGGCCGGTCGCCCGGTTCGCCGCCTCGATCTGACCATCGCCACCGAAGACCACAACACCCCAACCTGGGATATCGACAAGCCAATTGCCGATGTAACCAGCCGCACCCAGATCAACGCGCTGCGCACCAATGCCGAGGAATTCGGCGTTCGCATTCACTCGCTCGGCGACAAAGAGCAGGGCATCGTGCACGTGGTTGGCCCGCAGCTTGGTCTAACCATGCCGGGCATCACCGTGGTTTGCGGCGACTCACACACTTCTACTCACGGCGCCTTTGGCGCTTTGGCGATGGGCATCGGCACCTCTGAGGTCGAGCACGTGCTCGCTACCCAGACCCTGCCGCTCAAAGCATTCAAGACCATGGCCATCAACGTTGAGGGCACATTGCGCCCGGGCGTTACCGCCAAAGACATCATCCTTGCCGTAATTGCCAAGATTGGCACCGGTGGCGGCCAGGGCTATGTGCTCGAATACCGCGGCAGTGCAATTCGCGCGCTTTCGATGGAAGCCCGAATGACAATCTGCAACATGTCAATCGAGGCAGGCGCCCGCGCTGGCATGGTTGCACCTGACCAGACCACCTACGACTACCTAAAGGGTCGCGCTCACGCACCGCAGGGCGCCGACTGGGATGCTGCCGTTGCCTACTGGAACACTTTGCCAACCGATGAGGGTGCAACCTTCGACGCCGAGGTCTTCCTAGATGCCAACACTCTCGACCCATTTGTGACCTGGGGCACCAACCCTGGCCAGGGCATCAGCTTGAACGAAACCGTTCCAAGCCCAGATGACTTCAGCGACCCGAACGACAAGGCAGCTGCCATCCGTGCTCTTGAATACATGGATCTAACCCCGGGCACCCGCATGAAGGACATCGCGGTGAACACCGTGTTCTTGGGTTCTTGCACCAACAGCCGCATCGAAGACCTTCGTGCCGCCGCCGCAATAATCGAGGGCAAGAAGAAGGCCGATGGAGTTCGCTTCATGGTCGTGCCTGGTTCTGCTCGCGTGCGTTTGCAGGCCGAGGCCGAGGGTCTCGACAAGATCTTCAAAGACTTCGGAGCCGAGTGGCGCTTCGCAGGTTGTTCGATGTGTCTTGGCATGAACCCAGACCAGTTGGCTCCGGGAGAGCGCTCTGCCTCAACCTCAAACCGCAACTTCGAGGGTCGTCAGGGCAAGGGTTCTAGAACCCACCTGGTGTCGCCTTTGGTTGCCGCCGCCACCGCAATTCGCGGAACCCTTTCAGCGCCTGCCGACTTGGAGTCAAACTAATGGAAAAGTTCGAAGTATTCACCGGCGTCGGCGCACCGCTGCGACGCAGCAACGTTGACACCGACCAGATCATTCCAGCGGTTTATCTGAAGCGCATCAGCAAGACCGGCTTTGAGGATGCCCTGTTCGCCGCCTGGCGCAACGACCCGGAGTTCGTGCTGAACCAGGAGGCATACAAGAATGCCCAGGTTTTGGTTGCTGGCCCAGACTTTGGCACTGGTTCGAGCCGCGAGCACGCCGTCTGGGCGCTTCGCGACTATGGCTTCAAGTGTGTTTTGTCGAGCAAGTTTGCCGACATCTTCAGAGGCAACTCTGGCAAGCAAGGTCTAATCGCCGGTGAAATCACCGAGGCCGACACCGAAGCGCTTTGGGCTGCTCTCGAGGCCAACCCTGGCGCTCAGATCACCGTGAACCTGGTCGAGCAGACCGCCACGATTGGCGACCTCTCGGTTCACTTCGGCATTGACGAATACACTAAATGGCGTCTGCTAGAAGGCCTCGATGACATCGGGCTAACCCTGCGTGACGAACAAGCAATTTCAGATTTCGAAGCCAAGCGTCCTAGCTGGATGCCTAAGACTCTTCCGGCGAAGCACTAAGGAGACCCATGAGTCAGATCACCGTTCACGGTGGCAAGCCACTTGTTGGTCGAGTTGACGTAAAGGGTGCAAAAAACCTGGTCACCAAGGCCATGGTTGCCGCTCTTCTTGGCGAGACTCCGAGCATTCTCAAAGACGTTCCGTTCATTAGCGACGTCGAGATCGTTTCGCGTTTGCTTCAGCTTCACGGCGTAGCAATTCAGCACAGCGAAGAGGGCGTCATGACCCTCGACCCAACTCAGGTTTCATCGGCTCGCATGGCCGACATCGATGCCCACGCTGGCTCATCTCGAATTCCGATTCTTTTCTGTGGCCCGTTGCTTCACCGTTTGGGCGAAGCATTCATCCCGGGTCTCGGTGGTTGCCACATTGGCGACCGACCAATCGACTTTCACTTCGAGGTGCTGCGCAATTTTGGTGCGGTAATCGAAGAGCTCGAGAACGGCACTCGTCTTTCGGCACCAAAGGGTTTGCACGGCGCAAAAATCAAGCTGCCTTACCCATCGGTTGGCGCAACCGAGCAGGTTCTGCTGACCGCAACTCGCGCCCAGGGCCTAACCGAGCTTTCTGGTGCGGCTATCGAGCCCGAGATCATGGACCTAATTGCCATCTTGCAGAAGATGGGCGCAATCATATCGGTCGACACCGACCGCGTGATTCGCATCGAGGGTGTCAAAGAGCTAAAGGGCTACACTCACCGAGCAATTTTCGACCGCAACGAGGCTGCATCTTGGGCCTGTGCGGCTTTGGCAACCAACGGCGACATCTTCGTTGGCGGAGCCCGTCAGCAAGACATGACCACCTTCTTGAATGTGTTCCGAAAGGTTGGAGGCGCGTTTGAAATCGAAGATGACGGCATTCGTTTTTATCACCCGGGCGGCGATCTAAAGCCGGTCGTTCTCGAAACCGATGTGCACCCTGGCTTTATGACCGACTGGCAGCAGCCGCTCGTTGTTGCGTTAACCCAGGCCAAGGGTCTCTCGATCATTCACGAAACCGTGTATGAAAACCGCTTCGGCTTTACCGATGCGCTGGTTCAAATGGGCGCCCAGATTCAGATTTACAAAGAGTGTCTAGGTGGCACAGCCTGCCGTTTTGGTCAGCGAAACTTCAACCACTCGGCGGTCATCTCTGGACCAACTGAACTTCATGCGGCAGACATCCGTGTGCCCGACCTTCGTGGCGGCTTTAGCCACATGGTTGCCGCGCTGGCTGCGAAGGGCACTTCGAATGTCACCAACGTTCAGTTGATATCGCGAGGTTATGAGCACTTCTTGCAGAAGCTCACAGACCTTGGCGCCGACTTCACATTCTCTGAGTAGGCATTCGCATATGGCCAAGAAAGCGAAGAGCGAATACCTCAAGATGCCAAAGATCAACCCGCGCGAACATCACTTCGTGTTGGCCCTGATTGCTTCGGTCTTGATTCCGCTCGTTCGTCTCTTGTTCAAAACCCGTGCAACCGGTGTCGAAAAGCTGCCTAAAAAGGGAGCCTATGTTTTGGTTGCCAACCACGTAACCAACGTCGATGCGCTTGCGGTGGCCTACTTTGTTTATGTGATCCTCAGGCGTGCGCCGCACTTTTTGGCAAAGGGCAGCCTTTTCAAAGTCCCGTTTATCGGCACTTGCCTGCGGGCAGCCGGCCAGATCCCGGTTTATAGAGGTGGTCAGCGCAACGATGAACAACTTCGTGCTGCACACGCATTCTTGGATGCCGGTCACACCATTGCGATTTTCCCAGAGGGCACACTGACCCGCGACCCAAACCTTTGGCCGATGCGCGGCAAGACCGGTGCGGTTCGTTTGGCGCTCGAAACCAACGTGCCGGTTTACCCGATTGCTCACTGGGGCAGTGAGCAGATTTTGCCGCAGTACGGCAGCAAGTTTCGCCCAGGGTTCTGGAAGCCGGTCGACATCGTGGTTGGTGACGAGATTGACCTAAGCCGTTTCAGGGGCAAGAAGCTAACCTCGGCCGAGGTTCACGAGGCCACCGAGATCGTGATGAGCGAAATCACTCACCTGGTCGAAGGCCTGCGCGGTCAAATTGCGCCGCGCGAACTTTGGGACCCAATTCGAGCCGGTCAGACCGAGACCGGAAACTTCAACAAAAAGGAAGGAAAGTAAGCATGGCCAAGATTGCCGTAATGGGCGCTGGTAGCTGGGGAACCACATTTGCCAAAGTCCTTTCTGATAACGAAGACAACCAGGTAATGCTCTGGGCCAGGCGTGAGGACGTGGTCGAAGAGATCAACAATTCGCAGCGCAACGGCGACTACCTTCCGGGTGTGCGCCTGCCTAAATCACTTCGTGCCTCGGCCGACATCGGCGAGGTTCTAGAAGGGGCTTCACTCGTGTTCTTGGCAGTGCCATCGCAAACTCTGCGTGGCAACCTCGAGCAGTGGTCGTCGCTTTTGCCTAAAGATGCCATCTTGGTGAGCCTGATGAAGGGTGTCGAAAAAGACACCGGGCTTCGAATGAGCGAAGTCATTTCTCAGGCAACCGGGTTCTCGCAAGACCAAATCGCGGTCGTCTCTGGCCCGAACCTATCGCTCGAAATCGCCGCCGAGCAGCCGGCGGCCTCGGTTGCCGCATCCAGCAGCGGTGCAACAGCTGCCGCGGTTGCCAAGGCTTCGACCAACAGCTACTTCACCACCTTCACCAACAAAGACGTAATCGGAACCGAGTTCGGCGGCATCCTCAAGAACCTCATTGCGGTAGCAATCGGCATTGTGAACGGTGTGGGCTACGGCGAAAACACCAAGGCCTCGATCATGACCCGCGGGCTTGCCGAAATCTCAAGATTTGCCGTTGCCTACGGCGCAAAGCCGACCACCTTGGTTGGTCTTGCCGGACTTGGCGACCTCATCGCAACATCAGAATCGCCGCTTTCACGCAACCACCAGGCCGGTGAAATGCTCGGCAAGGGCTACACGCTGCGCGAGGTTCTAAAGCGCATGTCTCAGACCGCCGAGGGTTTGTCATCGGTGGCTCCAATTCTTCAGCTAGCCGAGGCCAAGGGCGTTTCGATGCCCATTGTCGAGCAGGTGCAGATGGTGCTGCAGGGTAAAATGAACCCTCGCGACATTGCTCCGCACCTAACCCACGAAACCGACGGCCCGCAGGGCGAATAATGGCAAAGCTCAAAGTCGTTCTTCTGTTCGGTGGTCGCTCAAGCGAGCACTCAATCTCGTGCGCAACCGCCGCCGGTGTCATGGGCGCAATCGACCGCAGCAAATACGACTTGATTCCTGTCGGCATCACCCAAACCGGTTTGTTTGTTCCGGCCGACGACGATGCCCAAAAGTGGGCGCTTCGCAAAGGTGAGCTAGTCACGGTGCAAGACCAGGGTGCCCGAATCGAATTTGCCATGGATGGTAGCCGCAACGTGACTCGAGTAAACCTCGATGGCACTCGTGCCTCGCTAGGCGCAGCCGATGTGGTTTTCCCAGTTCTTCACGGCCCGTTTGGCGAAGACGGCACCATGCAGGGCTTGCTCGAACTAATCGGCGTGCCTTACGTTGGCAACGGCGTTTTGGCTTCGGCTGCGGGCATGGACAAAGAATTCACTAAGGCCCTTTTTGTGGCAGCCGGCGTTCCCGTGACCCCGCACGTTGTGATTCGAGAGCAAGACTGGATGAACGACCCAGAGTCTGCGCTCGAAGCGGTTCGCGGGCTTGGCTCGTTGCCGCTGTTTGTAAAGCCAGCTCGTGCCGGCTCATCGGTTGGCGTGTCGAAGGTCAAAGACATGGACCAGTTTGGCTCGGCAGTCGCCCTTGCCTTCGAGAATGACAACAAATTGGTTGTCGAGCGAGGCCTAGTTGGTCGCGAGGTCGAGTGCGCCGCACTTTCTTCGCGCAGCGGTCGAGTTCGCATTTCGGTCGCTGGCGAAATTGTGGTCAAGGGTCGCGAGTTTTATGACTTCGATGCCAAATACCAGGATGAAGATTCGGTCGATCTGATCATTCCGGCCGAACTTAGCGCCGATGAACTTGCCGAAATGCAGTCGATTGCCCGCAAGGCATTCGAAGCGCTCGGTTGCGAAGGTTTGGCGCGAGTCGATTTCTTCTTGACCGCCGACGGTTTCTTTGTAAACGAGATCAACACCATGCCGGGCTTCACCCCGCTGTCGATGTTCCCATCGCTATGGCAGGCATCGGGCATTGCATACCCGGATTTGATCGACGAACTAATTCAGCTCGCGCTAACCGCAAAGCGTTAGAAGCCAGGTTTTATGGCGTGCAGCGCTTGCTGGCGGCCACGTTTTGAACCGCACCGGCAAGGCTCTCAAGAGCGGTTACTCCAGCCATTTGCTCTGAGTCAACAACAACCTCGGTAGCCGGTTTGGTGCCAAAGGTGATGAAGCGATACATCGGTTTGGCTGAATCGTCGACCAACCAATCGATGTCGCCCGCGGTTACGCAAGTTAGCGCGCTTGCCTCAACCGGCTCTAACCCGCAGCGCAACAACACGGCAGCGGGGTTTCCCCAGGCTGCGGTCGATTGAGCATTAGTAACTCGCTTTTGCGATTCGCCGATGGTTTCTGGCAGTCTCACGATGATTTCGGCGCAGCCAGGGTCGTTGGCCAGGGGAGCGGCTTCGATGTTCACCGTGGGGGTGCAGCCGGCTAGCGCTGCAGCCAAAACCGAAGCGGTCACCAGGGCAATCAATTTCGAAGATCTCATTGATTCAAGGCTACCCGAGCGAACAAGGTAGTTTTGAATCGTGAACACTGCAGAAACGATCGCCTCGATCGGTGAAAACGAGAGCCTAAAACGCACGATCTCGCGCCTCAACGCCTCAAGCAGTGCATTGGTTGGCCCTGGCGATGACTCGGCGGTCATCAGCGCTCCAGATGGTCGTTTCGTGGTCACAACCGACACCCTTGTCGAAGACCACGACTTCAAACTCCAATGGTCTTCGGGCTACGACCTTGGCTGGAAGGCCGTTGCCTCAAACATCGCCGATGTTGCCGCAATGGGCGCAGTTCCGACCTCTCTGGTGGTTGCCGTGACCGCTCCGGGGCACACGACAGTGAGCTGGCTCGAAGCATTTGCCGACGGCCTAAGGGCAGCCTGCGAAAATTTGGCACCCGGATGCGGTGTTGTCGGGGGAGACCTTGCGGCCAGTAATCAAATCGTCATTTCGGTAGCCGCTCACGGCTCGCTCGAGGGCCGCGAACCGGTTTTGCGCTCTGGTGCGCAGGTGGGCGACATTGTCGCCGTGGCGGGCACGCTGGGCCATGCGGCGGCTGGTCTAACCCTGCTGCAAAGTGGCAACACCGATGCCATTTCGGCATACGACGAACTGGTCAATGTGCAGCGTCGCCCAAACCCGCCAATCAAGGCCGGGGTGGCAGCAGCAGAGGCTGGCGCGACAGCGATGCTTGACCTGTCTGATGGGCTAGCCAAAGATGCAACTCGCATCGCCAAAGCTTCTGGCGTAACCCTGCAGCTTGACCCGCTGCAACTGCAGGGCTTTGAAGCGGTTCTCGAAGAAGCGGCCATGGCCATCGACTTCGATGCCAAGATTTGGGTGATAGGTGGCGGCGAAGACCACTCGCTTTTGGCTACGTTCCCCTCGGATGCGGTTTTGCCGCGCGCCTTCAAGCCGATCGGTCTAGTTGTGCCGGCCGGGCCATCGCCGGTAATGCTGGGCGCTCAGCCGCTTCCCGAGTCTGGATGGGATTCGGTTCGGGGCTAAACCCTCTTCCGGATAAAGCAAAACGCCCCCGAGAGTTCGGAGGCGTTTCAAGCTTGCTTAGCCGTGCAACAAAGTGTTGAGCACGATGCCAACGCCTTCGCGTGGCAAAACCTCAACTCGACCGTTGACCGAGTTGCGACGGAACAGCAGATTGGCGACTCCCGAAAGCTCTGATGCCTTCACCGAGCGAGGCTCGCCACCGTCGACGATGGTTACCTTGGTGCCAGCGGTCACATAAAGGCCAGCTTCGACGACCGAGTCGTCTCCGATCGAAATTCCTACGCCGGCGTTAGCGCCGAGCAGTGCACGAGCGCCGATAACTACGCGCTCTTTGCCACCACCAGAAAGCGTGCCCATGATTGAGGCGCCACCACCGATGTCGCTGCCGTCTCCAACCACAACACCCTGCGAGATTCGACCCTCAACCATCGATGAGCCAAGGGTTCCCGCGTTAAAGTTCACGAAACCCTCGTGCATGATCGTGGTGCCCGGGCTCAGGTGAGCACCCAGGCGAACGCGCGAGGCATCGGCAATTCGAACCTTGCGCGGGGTCACATAGTCAACCAGGCGAGGGAACTTGTCGATCGCATAAACGCTGATGCCCGCACGAGTTAGCGTCGGGCGCAGTTCATCCAAGTCATCAAGGGCAATTGGGCCGACGTTGGTGAATGCAACGATCGGAAGGTTGGGAATCAAACCCTCAAGGTTGATGCTGTTCGGCTTGACCAACAGAGTCGAGAGCAAGTGCAGGCGAAGGTAGGCATCGGCGGTGCCAGAAACCGGTTGGGTCAGGTCAATCTGGGTGCGAATTGCTTCGATTTTGACTCGGCGGCGGTTATCGGCGCCAACGAGGGCGGCGTGCTCAGGGGCTAGTGATGAACCATCGTCTTCGCCTAGAGCTGGGTTTGGGTACCAAACATCTAGCACGGTGCCGTCGGTTGAGATGGTGGCAAGGCCTAGGCCCCACGCTTTGGAATCGATAAAGCCTGCTTGAGTCATGAGAATAAGGTTACAAGTTAGGCTCGATACATGGCGCCCGTAACCCTAAATCTCGAAGCCGATGTTGTTGAACTGACCCGTCAGATCTGCGACATCGAGTCTGTGTCTGGCAATGAAACCGAACTTGCCGATGCGATTCAAGCTGCCCTGAGTGCTTATGCTCACCTCGAGGTTTTGCGCGACGGCGATGCGGTTGTTGCCCGCACCAATCTTGGTCGCGCTTCGAGAGTGGTCATTGCGGGCCACATCGACACCGTTCCGGTTGCCGATAATCTGCCGGTCAAATTTCTGCCCATGGAGCGCGAGCAGGTGCTTTGGGGTCGCGGAACCGTCGACATGAAGGCCGGCGTAGCCGTGCAGTTGAAACTTGCTGCCACGGTTGCCGAACCAAACACCGATGTCACCTGGATCTTCTACGATCACGAAGAGGTTGAAGCCAGCAAGAACGGCCTTGGTCGTTTGGCCAGAAATCATCCGGAGCTTTTGAACGCCAGCTTTGCCGTCCTCTGCGAGCCAACCGGCGCTCAGGTCGAGGGCGGCTGCAACGGCACCATGCGAATTGAAATCAAGACTCATGGCGTCAAGGCACACTCGGCAAGGCCATGGATGGGTAAGAACGCGATTCACGCCACCGCCGAGATTTTGACCATTTTGGCAAATCACAAAACCGATGAGGTAGAGGTCGACGGACTGGTCTATCGCGAAAGCCTGAACGCCGTTTTGATTTCGGGTGGCATTGCGACAAACGTGATTCCCGATGCAGCGACGATTACGGTGAACTACCGCTTTGCTCCGAGCAAGTCGGTCGCGCAGGCCGAAGCTCACCTTCGAGAGATTTTTGCCGGCTATGACCTGACCGTTACCGACTCTGCGGCTGGCGCAAGACCAGGTCTAGATCGACCAGAAGCCATTCGATTTGTGGAGGCGACCGGAACTACGGCAAAGCCTAAATATGGCTGGACCGACGTGGCTCGCTTTAGCGACTTGGGCGTGCCAGCGGTGAATTATGGTCCGGGTGACCCGAGCAAGGCTCACGCCGATGACGAAAACGTTCCGGTAAGTCAGATCTATGCCTGCGAATCGGGCCTCAGATCTTGGCTAACCGCCTAATTCAGTCACTGTTTCATCTCGATTTACCGAAAATCGACTATTAAACAAATATTCGGTTTCTGGCTCATTTGCGCGTGGGATAATAGAAGTTCGGCAGTGAAGCCAGCAATTCAAGGAGTTTTTCAATGGCAGCAATGAAGCCACGCACCGGCGACGGACCAATGGAAGCGGAACGCGAACCACGCGGTCTAATCATTCTTCGTGTTCCTCTAGAAGGCGGCGGACGTCTTGTAGTTTCTGTGAACGAGGAAGAAGCGAAAAACCTCCACCAGGTTCTAGCTGGAGTTGTAAAGCAGTAACCAGAATTATCAAAAAAGGCCGGTCAGTGATGACCGGCCTTTTTGCTTAAGTTTGGGTTAGTGCACTCGCTTGCTGGCAATCAGCAAGCCATCGCCCACCGGCGAAAGAACCGCGACGAAGTCATCGTTGTTGTTGAAGAATCTCAAGACATCGCGATAAACCGCAGTGGCATCATCGCGCATGGCTGGGTCTGGCACTCGGTCTCGCCAGAGTGCGTGGGCGATGGCCACAACTCCACCCGGGCGAAGCAATCTAGACGCCTCGTGAAGCTGCGCCTCTAGGCTCTCGCGGTCCGCGTCTAGAAAAACCAGGTCGTATGCCGCGTCGGCCATGTTCGACATGACCTCGTTGGCCTTGCCGGTGATGATGCGAGTGCGATTTGCCGCAATCTTTGCTTCGGCGAAGGCATGTCTGGCGGCCTCTTGGGTCTCGGGTTCGCTGTCGATGGTTGCCAACACTGCGTTGGTCGAGCCGCTCAGCAGCCAAAGCCCAGAAACTCCGGTGCCGGTGCCTGCCTCGACTATGGCCTTAGCGCCAAGGGCAGAAATCAAAAGGGCAAGGTGAGCGCCAACGCTCGGCGTGATGCACTCAACGCCCAATTCCTCGGCGCGACCGCGGGCGAGTGCGATTGACTCGCTCTCCGATACGAAGTCTTCGCTGAATTTCCAGCTGCTGATTTTGTCTACCATTGGCACTCCTTGCTCAAAGCATAGAGCGACAGGTGCTCTTTGCCCGTCAGCGAAGCGGTAATCTGAAAGGGTGTTTGGACTAAGCGGCGAAAAACTCCTCATCCTGGGGTTAATTGCCGTATTCGTTTTGGGTCCGGATCGTTTGCCCACCTATGCCAAACAGTTCGCCAACCTAGTCAAGTCGGTTCGTCGAATGGCCGAGGGTGCCAAGGGGCAGCTCGAAAACGAAATTGGCGAAGAGCTCGACTGGAAGAAACTCGACCCAAGGCAGTACGACCCGCGTCGAATCATTCGTGAGGCACTGGTCGAAGATGTTGAGCCTGCGCCAAGCGCGACCGCGCTAAACAAGCCAAAGACTCAGGCACAGCCACCGCTAGCGCTGGGTGAGTTGGCGCCGTTTGACGCCGAGGCTACCTAGCCGATTCGCTTCAAAATCTTTTGCAGGGTGTTCATTAACGGTGCCATGCGGTTGTAATCGCTACCGCGCATCGGAAGCTTCAACAAACCACTGGCAACACCGATGGTTTTTGCCTCGGTGAATTTGAGCAAGCCACCCGGACCATTTCGGCGTCCCATGCCCGAGGTCTTCATGCCACCCATTGGCGACTCCATAGAGGCAAAGCTGGCTCTAAAGCCCTCGTTTACATTCACGCTGCCGGCGTGCAGTTGCTCGGCAATCTTGACCGCTTCTTTTTGAGGCCCGACGATTGAGGCGTTTAGGCCATAGTCGGTGTCGTTTGCCAGCTCGATGGCTTCTTCGATGTCTTCGTATCCCTCAACATCGAGCACCGGGCCAAAGACCTCTTGTCTTGCCATCTTGGCAATTTGCTTGACCTCAGAAACCACGGTCGGTGCATAAAAGTAAGGGCCCAGTTCTGGCAGCGCGTGACCGCCAGCCACAAGCACGGCGCCGTTTTCGATCGCATCGTCGATGAAGCCAGATACGCGCGCCAATTGGCCTGCGCTGGTGAGTGAACCCACGTCGAAGCTAAAGTCGTTCGAGCGACCAACCTTGAGCGACTCGGTTGCTGCCCGAAGAGCCTCAATGAAGTCGGCTTTCAACTCGTCTGGAACATAAACACGCTCGATCGAAACGCAAAGCTGACCGGCCGAACCAAAGGCACCAGCCACAGCCATTTCGGCGGCCTTCTTTAGATTGGCACCCCGCAATACGATCATTGGGTTTTTGCCACCAAGCTCGAGCGAGCAACCGATCAAACGGCCAGCGGCACGCTGGGCTACCCGGCGGCCAGTGGCGGTTGAGCCGGTGAAGGCAACATAGTCAACGTGGTCAACCAGTGCGTTGCCAACCAGCTCGCCATCGCCAACCACTACCTGCCAAAGGTCATCCGGAATACCCGCCTCGATGGCCAGGTTGCGGGCAAACAACACGGTGAGTGCAGTTTGATTGTCGGCCTTTTGAACCACGGCGTTGCCAGCAACAAGCGCCGGAACCACGTCGAGCATGGTCAAGGCCAGAGGGTAGTTCCACGGAGTAACCACGCCAACTACACCAACCGGCACGTGGTCTACGAAAGTTTTGGTAAGCACCGGAATACCAGCCTTGGTGCGGCGGCGAGCAAGAGTTTTGCCAGCGATTTTGGCAAAGTAGCGAGGTGCCGAGATTGCGCCCGAGCACTCTTCGAAGGCGTGGGCCCTGGTCTTGCCGGTTTCGAGTTGCAGAAGGTCGAGCAACTTGGCCTGGTTTTCGAGCATCAGGTCGGTTAGTCGAAGCATGATTTTGCTGCGTTCAAAAATCGGGGTCTGTGACCAGCTGTGCGCTGCGGTGCGCGCAATCGCAACCGTGTCAGCAACCTGTTCGAGGTCAAGCTGAGGCAGATCGTAGATCTTTTTACCGTTGCTAGGGTTGATCACCGCGTGGGTGGTTGCCGTTTCAGGAAGGTGCTTTAGCAGTGCCGCAATGCTGGTTTCGCTCATGCCATAACTCTAAGCACCTACGGCGACAAACCGATCTAGATAACCGAGAGTCCCAGCTTTTTTCCAGCCAAACCGATCCGGTCGGTAGCAATCTTTTTGGCGATTTCTAGGATGACCGCGGCGGCAGGGTCGGCGGCATCCGTGGACACAATCGGAGCGCCTGCATCTGAACCCACGCGCAGGGCGATTGACAGCGGAATTTGACCGAGCAGCGGAACCGGCTGGCCCGACACCGTGGTGAGGCGATCGGCAACGGCCTGACCACCGCCCGAACCGAATAATTCGAACTTTGAGCCGTCTGGTTGCACGAGCCAAGCCATGTTTTCGATTACCCCAAACACCGATTGACCGGTCTGCAGGCCAACCGAACCCGAACGTTCGGCAACTTCGGCGGCGGCAACCTGCGGGGTAGTGATCACGATGGTTTTGGCGGTTGGCAAGAGCTGACCGAGGCTGATCGCAACATCGCCGGTGCCGGGTGGCAGGTCGACCAGCAAAAAGTCGAGGTCACCCCAGTAGACATCACACAAGAACTGCTCGATTGCTCGGTGCAGCATTGGGCCGCGCCAGGCCACCGGCTTGTTGTCTTCTAAAAACATGCCGATCGAAATGACCTTTAGGCCACTTTCGGTAACCGGCGGCAAAATCATTTCGTCAACCCGAGTCGGCTTGTCGGTCAGACCAAGCTGACCGGGAATCGAAAACCCAAAGATGTCGGCATCGACCAGCCCAACCCGATAGCCAGACTGGCTAAGCGCCACAGCGAGGTTTGCAGTCACCGAAGACTTGCCAACGCCGCCCTTGCCAGAGCCCACCAAATAGACCCGGGTCAGGGTGTCTTGGCCAAATGGATTGGTTCGCGGCGGTTTGCCACCGCGCAGCTTTGCCTTCAGCGCGTCTCGCTCAGCCTGATTCATCACCGACATGCTCACGGTCATTCCCAGCGACGAAACGGCCGCAACCACATCTGCCTCGATGCGCTTTGCTGCCGGGCAGCCTGCAACGGTGAGCTTTACTGTCACGGTGTCGCCATCGATTTCGACCATGTCGAGTTCGGTAATTGGCAGTCGAAGCTCGGGGTCGATAACCCTAGCCAGCGCGCTTATTGCGGCTTGACTCATTTGGTCTTTTTGGTTGGCTTGGCGCTTTCGCCACGAAGCTCTTCGAGCAGCTCGGTCATCAGATCGCGAAGCTCGTCGCGCACGAAGTCTTTGGTCGCAAGCTCTTCCATGCCGAGGCGCAGGGCAACAACCTCGCGGGCCAGGTACTCGGTGTCTGCGAGGTTGCGCTCGGCACGCTGACGGTCTTGTTCAAACTGCACGCGGTCGCGGTCATCCTGGCGGTTCTGCGCCAACAGAATCAGCGGCGCCGCATACGAAGCCTGCATCGAAAGAATCAGAGTCAGCAGGGTGAAGTTTGTGGCGCGAGGGTCAAACTGGCTTGGGCCAGGCATCAAGGTGTTCCAGGTCAGCCAGATAACCACAATCAGTGTCATCCAGATCAAGAACTGGCCGGTGCCCATTGCGCGAGCAAACGACTCAGAGGCGCGACCAAACTGCTCGGCGTTGAAGGCAACTTTCGGCACCAAGCGCTGACGTGAACGCAGAGGCGCGTCTAGACGGTCTTTAGCCATTAGCGTGCCTCCTCTTCGGTTCGCCAGTCGTCGGGCAAAAGGTGGTCGAGCACGTCGTCAACTGTGACCACACCGATTAGGTGGTGTTCGTCGTCGACAACCGGCAGCGCAACCAGGTTGTAGTTTGCAAAGGTTCGGTGAATCACCGAGATGTGGGTGTCGGCCTTAACCGGTTCGAGCTCAGTGTCGAGCAGCGAGCCAAGGCGCTCGTGTGGCGGGTAACGCAACATCTTCTGAAAGTGCACGGTTCCCAAATAGCGGCCGGTGGCAACCTCATAGGGAGGCAAAGTCACAAACACGGATGCCGCCAAAACCGGTGAAACGTCTTTGCGGCGAATCAAGGCCATGGCCTCGGCGACGGTTGCGTCGGCAGCACAGATGATTGGCTCGGTGGTCATCAAACCACCCGCGGTGAACTCGTCGAACTGCATCAACATACGAATGTCGTCGGCTTCTTCTTCATCCATCAGATCAAGAATCGCTTCGGTTCGCTCCGCAGGCAGGTTCGCCATAAGGTCGGCCGCGTCGTCAGGCTCCATCAGGTCAAGAACCTCGGCGGCACGTTCGTCGTCGAGCTCTGCGATGATGTCGATCTGCTCGTCTTCTGGAAGCTCTTCAAGCACGTCTGCCAAACGCTCGTCGTCAAGCTCTTCGGCTACTTCGATCATGCGCTCGTCTGGAAGGTCAAGAAGTGCACTTGCAAGGTCGGCAGGGCGCATTTCAGAGTATGTGGCAATCAGCGCCTGGGCGCTCTGACCGTCTTCGCCCTTGTCTTCTTCGGTCACCTGTTCCCAGGCTGCAAAAAGCGTTGCACCGCGTGCAAACGGCGAGGCCGAGGTCTTTGGGCGACGAAGGAACAGCTCTGAGATGATCCAATCGCGGGTCTTGTTTTGCTCAACGGCCAAGTCTTCGATGCTGGCTTCGCCAGAGCCGTCGAGCAGGCGAACCTTGCGGCCCAAAATTTCGGCAATCACGCGAACCTCTTGACCGCGCTGGGTGAAGCGGCGAAGGTCGATGAGCCCGGTGGTGATGACTTGACCGGGGTTGATCGAGGTGACTCGGCTAATTGGCACAAAAACGCGGCGCCGGCCACTGATTTCAACCAGCAATCCGGTCACCTTTGGAGCGCCCGATTTACGGTATGCGACAAGAACGTCGATGACTTTTCCAACGCGGTCTCCCGCTGGGTCAAAGACGCCACAGCCAGCCAATCTGGCGACGAATACTCTTGTTGCGCTCACCCTTCAACCTTAGACGAGTAGGGCTAGGCGTGCCAGAATAGTTAGGTGAACAACAATCGACGCAACGCCCGCAGCCAGTCAGCCGTAATGCCTCAGGGCGAGGTGGTTGCCGATTTCAGCGATTACCAGGCTGCCGTTGCTTTTGTTGAGAACCTAATCGCCCACAATTTTCCTGCCGGAGCAGTTGCAATCGTGGGTTCAGATCTTCGAACCGTAGAGCGCGTTCGAGCTAAATTGAGCTATGCCAAGGTTGCCCTGGGTGGCGCAACCACCGGTGCTTGGCTCGGCTTAATCATCGGTCTAATTTTTGGCCCAGGGGTGGCAGAGCCGGCCAATTCCGATCAGCTCACCGGCGTTGAATCGGCCTTTTCGGCAGTGCTTATCGGTGCCGGTATCGGCATGCTTTTCAACGTGATTCGCTTCTCATTGGCTCGCAACAAGCGCGGTTTCATTTCGGCTTCGAGCGTTGTGGCCAGCAAATACCAGGTTCAGGTGCCCGGTGACCTAGCCGAACAGGCCAAGGGCATCCCTGTTCACGAACACTAAAGGGCAAAACCCTCTAGCCGGCTTGGCTAACTAAGTTTCGCCAACCAGGCTTCGATGTCGTCCGCCGAACGTGGCAGCGCTGCGCTCAGGTTCTCGACTCCAGTTTCGGTAACCAAAACGTCGTCTTCGATGCGCACACCGATGCCACGAAGTTCCTCTGGAACCAGCAGGTCATCCGGCTGAAAATACAGCCCCGGTTCAATCGTGAAGATCATGCCCGGCTGGAGCTCTGAATCTAGGTACATCTCGCGACGTGCCTGCGCGCAGTCGTGAACATCGATGCCCAAGTGATGGCTGGTGCCGTGAACCATCCAGCGGCGGTGAAACTGCTTGTCTTGTTCTAGCGACTCATCGGCGCTAACTGGCAACAGGCCGAGCTGTGCGGTCTTCGCGGCAATGACCTTCATGGCGGTTGCGTGGAGGTCTCTAAATTTGAGGCCCGGCTTGGCAACTGCAAACACCGCATCGGCGGCTTCGCGAACCGCTTCATAGATGTCGCGCTGCACATCGGTGAACTTGCCGTTAATCGGAAGGGTGCGGGTGATATCTGCCGTGTAAAGGCTGTCAACCTCAACACCGGCATCGACCAAGATCAGCTCGCCGTCTTTGACCGGGCCGTTGTTCACGATCCAGTGCAGGGTGCAGGCGTGTGAGCCCGCGGCAGCGATGGTGTCATAGCCAAGGTCGTTGCCTTCGGCTCGAGCCTTGGCAAAGAATGCGGTCTCAACGATGCGCTCGCCGCGTGGGTGCTTGGTTGCTGCCTTGAGACTCTTGGCAACTTCTTCAAATCCTTGAATCGAAGCGGCAACGGCTTTGCGCATTTCGGCAATCTCGTATGCATCTTTGACGAGGCGAAGTTCAGAGACAAACTCCGCCAGTTTGGCATCGGTCAGGCCGACCGCCTTGTCGCCGGCTGCCGAAACAAAATCATCGAACTCACGAATCGAGCGAGTGGCCATGCCAAGCAGTGCCGCAACCTGAGCCAGGCCCGGGCGAGCACCAACCCAAAATTCGCCGATGGCGGGGTTCGCAAAAAACTCTTCGCTGTCGCGCCCTGCAGTTTCTCTGAAGAACAAAGTCTCTTGAACTTTGCCGCCGCGGGTGTCGATTGCCAAAACCGAGTCGGGCACGGTGTCTGAGCCCCAGCCGGTCAGGTGGGCAAAGGCCGCGTGCGGGCGGTAACGGTATTCGGTGTCATTTGAGCGAGTCTGGGATGGTCCGGCAGCAATCAGAATCACGTGATCGGTGAAAGCCTCGGCCACGGCCTTGCGGCGGGCGGCAGCATAAGGGGCAGCGGGGTGCAAAGCCGGAAGATCAGAATTTGGCTCGGCCCAATTCGAACCGATGTAGGCCAGAAATTCTGGGCTGTTCGGGGTTCGAGAGCGGTTGGTGCCGCGGTTCTCGAGTTTCTGTTCAGGCTTAGCGTCGTTGCTCATGGTTTTCATTCTGCCATTACCCTTAGACACAAATGCGCATCGATCTTCACAGCCACTCAACTCGGTCAGACGGCAAAGAATCGCCGACCGAGGTTTTTGAGCACGCTGCCGCTGCCGGCGTGAATGTTTTGGCTTTGACCGACCACGACACCACCTCGGGATGGGCCGAGGCGGCCTTGGCTGCAAGTCGAGTTGGGCTCGGTTTTGTGCCGGGAATCGAAGTGACCACCCGTGCGAAAGTGACCCGAAACCAGCGCAGCCACTTTATAAGCGTGCACATGCTTGCCTATTTGCCAGACTCAAATCACGAGGCGCTCGCGCAAATTTTGGGCGACTCGGTTTCGACTCGTCAGACTCGCGCCATGGCGATGGTGGAACTGCTTGCCAAAGACTTTGACATCACCTGGGAGCTGGTTCTGGAGCAACTCGACGAAGGCGCGACGATCGGTCGTCCTGCGCTCGCCGATGCGCTGGTTGAGATCGGCGTGGTTTCAAACCGCACCGAGGCCTTCGAGACGATTCTCTCGAAGCACGGTGGTTACTACATTCCCACCGAGACCGTCGATGTTTTTGATGCCATCGACTTGATTCGCCAAGCCGGGGGAGTTCCGATCATTGCCCACCCGCTCGGTGGCGCTCGCGACAACCTCGACCGAGGCGACTTGCCCCACGAACACTTTGATCAGTTGATTGCCGGCGGCCTTGCCGGCTTTGAGGTTTATCACCGTGAGGTTCCTCAGGTTGCCCGCGAATGGTTGCTGTCGCTTGCTCAGAAGCACGACCTGATCGTCACCGGCTCGAGTGACTATCATGGCGTGCACGGCAAGCCGAATCGACTAGGCGAAAATGTCACTAGCCCCGAAATGCTCGAGCGAATCATCGAGCTCGGCACTGGTACGCCGGCCCTGCTCTAAAAAGCAAGGCAGCAAAAAACCCCGACCAGTGGCCGGGGTTTCTTTTTGAACTAAGCGGTTGGTGCACCACCGCGGGTGCGGTTTCTGGTGCGGTTGCGAGCCGGTCTCGGGTGTTCGCCGCCACCGTGAGTCTCGGTCTTGGCTGCGCCACCTTCGGCAGGTGCTGCCTTGTGTGGGCGGTTTCCGCCAACACGACGATCCTTGTCTCCGCGACCCGCGCCATCCTTGCGGCCACCATTATTAGAATCTCCGCTGTTGCGAAGATTCCCGGTGCGACCAGAGTTGGCACGGCCACCGTCGCGACCGCCACGAGGCTTCTCGTCATCGCCCGGCTTCCAGCCTTCTGGGCGCTTGGTCTTGGCAATGCGACCCTTGGTGCCTTCGGCAATGTTTAGGTCGGCAAATAGGTGCTTCGAGCTCGAATAGGTTTCGACCGGCTCAGGCTGACCAAAGTCTAGAGCGGTGTTGATGTGACCCCAGCGAGTCAGGTCTTCCCAGTCAACAAAGGTAACTGCGATGCCCAGGCGACCGGCACGACCGGTGCGGCCAACGCGGTGCAGGTAGGCCTTTTCATCCTCGGGAATTGTGTAGTTGATCACGTGGGTCACGTCGTCAACATCGATGCCTCGAGCGGCAACCTCGGTGGCAACCAAGATGTCGCGCTTGCCCGAGCGGAATGCCGCCATCGACTTTTCGCGAGCCTCTTGGGTCATGTCGCCGTGCAGTGCCGTCGCGTTGAAACCGCGGTCGACGAGCTCTTCAGAAACCTTCGAAGCCGAGCGCTTGGTCTTGGTAAAGATCACGGTCTTGCCGCGACCTTCGGCCTGCAGAATGCGGCCAACGACTTCATCCTTGTCTAGCGCGTGAGCGCGGTAGACGAACTGCTTGATGTCTGCCTTGGTCTGGCCCTCATCTGGGTCGTTGGTGCGAACGTGCACCGGACGGTTCTGGTATTTGCGAGCCATCGTCACGATGGTGCCCGGCATGGTTGCCGAGAACAACATTGTCTGGCGGCCATCTGGCGTGTAAGCGAAAAGCTTTTCAACGTCTGGCAAGAAGCCAAGGTCGAGCATCTCGTCGGCTTCGTCTAGAACCATGAAACGGATGTTGCCAAGGTCGAGAAGCTTCTGCTTTGAAAGGTCGATCAAACGGCCAGGGGTGCCCACGATTACTTGAGCGCCGGCGTTGATTTCGGCAACCTGCTCTTCATAGGCCTTGCCACCGTAAATGGCGGCAACCATGGTCGAACGATTTGACGATGCAATCTTTAGGTCGTCAGCAACCTGGATGGCTAGCTCGCGGGTTGGCACAACAACGAGGGCCTTCGCGCCCTTCTCAGGGTTCTTGCCAAGGCTCTGCAGCAAAGGCAAGCCAAAGCCAAGGGTCTTACCGGTTCCGGTTTTGGCCTGGCCAATAACGTCTTGTCCGGTTAGTGCAACCGGGATGGCCTCTTCCTGGATAGGAAATGGGCTGGTGATGCCTCGAGTGGCGAGGGCTTCAACGATGTCTTCATCGATGCCTAATTCGGCGAAATTCAATAGTGCTCCTAAGTCTCAACAAGTCTAACCGCGCTTTGTGTTAAGCCCTAGGGAGGTGGGTATTCTAGAAGGGTGTTTGATTGGTTCAAGAAACTCAAGACGGGTGCCCGCAAGCTTTCGCTGCCGCCTCGCGAGGAGCGCGTTGCGCGCAACACCCAAGCCGTCAATCTGAAGCCATACACTCCAGAACCACGAGAGTTTTTGGGTCAGCTTGCCTATCTGCAGCTGAGCCAGTTTGAGATTCTCACCAACGAGCTCAAGTACTCGCCAAACACCCAGTACAAAGCCGATCTCTCTGAAGCTGCCGCTAAGAGTTTCGAAAAGTACCGCGCGATTTCAAAGAAAATCGCATCTCTGGGCATCGACCCAACCGACGCCATGGACCCATACGTGGAGCGCATCGAGACTTTTCACTCGCGCACCAATGGAATCGACTGGCACGAGAGCGTGATCAAGGTCTATCTGGTCTCGGGTCTACTCGACGACTTCTATCGTCGTCTTGCGGTTGGTCTTGACCCAATCTTGCGTGCCGAAGTTGAAAAAGCTTTGAGTGACAAAAAGTTTGACGCCTTTGCCAAGCGCGTATTGACTGAGTCGATGGCCAAAGACCCTCAGCTTGGCTCGCGCCTTGCCCTTTGGGGTCGACGCCTAATGGGTGATGTGCTGCTCGAGCTTCGTGCCGCATTCGACAACCGCAAACTGGCTGGCATCGCCAAGAGCAAAAAACTTTCGGCCGCCGAAGAGCGCGAAGTAAACCTTGCTTCTTATTCAAAGATCGAACCGCTGATAACCGAATTGATTGGTGCCCACACGGTTCGCATGGATGCCCTCGGCCTAACCGCCTAAGCGCGCTTCTTGGTGATCAACTTCGATCCGAACCACATAGCGGCTGGCATTCCCAACATCACAATCAGCCAAATCCAGGCTTGGTCGTAGTGCAAGCCAGACCAGGTGCCCAACATCCAAAGAACTGACCCAGAAACAACGGCAAGGGCGGTTGGCACATAGCTGCCATAGTGCTCGCTGGCTAGACCAACGTACGGCGCGACCAAGCCAAGCAAGACCGCATAGATAACGATGAACAGCAGGTTCAAGAGCGAAAGCATGTCCATTAGGCGATGAACCCAACTCGACGAGTCTCTTCAGCTCCGATTTCAACGTATGCGAGAGCGTCGCTAGGAACGATGAATAGGCGACCCTTGTTGTCGGTCAGCTTGAGGGTCTTTGCTCCAGAATCGAGGCAAGCTGCAACCAGAGCCTCAACCTCACTAGCCGATTGAGCGGATTCGAAACTAATTTCGCGTGCGCTCTGTCGAACGCCGATTCTGATCTCCATTGAAAGCCTTCCGTTTTCATTTCTAGATTACGACATCAATGTCAGTGGGGCAGGGTAGTTTTGCTGCATGACCAAGGTTCGTTTCAAGTTGCCAGCGCCTCCGGCGGCACGCGAATTCGAGCTATCCACCGGTCAGGCCGCGGTTGAGGCACTTTCTCCAGATGCCGTTACGGTTGTGCTTGGCTCTCCGGCATCTGGCAAAACCACAGCGGTTCGTGCGCTAGTGCAATCCTCTTTGGCTCGAGGTCTACAAGCAGATCAAATCTTGGTTTTGGCTGCCAACCGTGAGGCGGCAAATGCGCTTCGCGATCAAATCGCTATCGATCTTCAAACGGCAACGCCCGGCCCCATGGCTCGCACGCTAACTTCGTTTGCCTTTGGTTTGCTGCGTCAGCGCGCCATCTCTAATGGTCAAAAGTTGCCCGAACTAATCAGCGGCAGCGAGCAAGATCGCATTCTTGCCGAGGTGCTGGCACACGCTGTCGAGGGTGGCACTGACGGCCTCGGTTTTCCGAAGCACATCAATCAGTTGGTGCTTGGTCTAAATGGTTTTCGCGCCGAACTTCGCGACCTAGTCACCGTTGCCCTCGAGCATGGTGTCTCTCCCGATGGGCTTTCCCAACTTGGTGCCTTGCACAGCAAGCCCGAGTGGCAGGCCGCTTCAAAGCTTTACGAGCAATACCTAAACTTCGTCTCGAAACCCGAGTATGAAGGCCGCTTCGATGCCTCGATGCTGCTTCGTGAGGCCACTCTAATTTTGCAGGCTTCCGATTCCCGCTCCATCAAGTTGGTGATCGTCGACGACGCCCAAGAGCTCACTCCGGCCGCCGCGGCACTGCTCAAGGTTTTGTGCTCTGCTGGCACGGGTTTGGTTCTGGTCGGCGACCCCGATTCGTCGACTCTCGGTTTCCGCGCCGCCGATCCTCGCGCCATGACCAACCTCGCCGATGCGGTCGCTAAGCAAAGCGGCTCGTCAAGCCAAACCATCGTTTTAGAAGCGCTTGAATCGGTTCGTTCGGGCTCTATCGCCTCGGTGCTGGGCAAGGTGTCGCGCCAAATCGATACGGCTCGTGCCGGTCGCCAACGCAAGGGGGTTGCCAGACCTCAAGACCCAGCAGTCACAGACGCAAGCGTCGAGGGTCTGGTTTTCAATTCGCCTCAAGCCGAGACCGCTTGGCTTGCTCGCCGACTTCGAGAGCTGCACCTCTACGACGGCATCGATTGGTCTCAAATGGCCGTGGTGGCAAGGTCTCGCAGCAACCTCGAGCAATACTCGGTGGCCTTGGCCCACCAGTCCGTGCCCGTCGAAATCCTGGGTGCCCAGAGTGCGCTTCGCGACGAATTTGCTTCACGCATGCTGTTGCGTTTCGCCAAGCAAATCTATTTGCCGCAGGCTCCCGACATCGGTTTGGCGCTCGAGCTGCTCACCTCGCCCATCTGCGGCCTTGATTCGCTCGGTTTGCGCCGACTTCGAAGGTCACTTCGCCGCGAAGAGCTGTCCGCCGAGGGCACTCGCAACAGCGACGAACTCATCCTGGCTCTTTTCGACGCCGAAGGATCGGTGGTCACGCTCAAGAGCCAAGAGGGCAAACGAGTCGATCGCTTCTTGAAGCTTTATTTTGAGGCGCTTCAAATAGGTTCTGATTCGAGCAGGAGCATCGAAGACCTGCTTTGGCACATTTGGTCGGGCAGTGGCCTTGAGCGCCAATGGGGCGAACTAGCCAAAGGCGTCGGCGAGGTTGCCTTGCAGGCAAATCGCAACCTCGACGCAGTGGTCGCTCTGTTCGCCGCGGCCAACCGTTTCGTCGAGCGCAATCCAAATGGCGATGCGGCCGCATTTGTCGATTCCCAGCTGGCCCTCGGCCTTCCCGAAGACACCTTGGCACTGAACAATCAAAGTCACGAAAGCGTGGCTCTGGTCACGCCATCCGGGCTCATTTCTCGCCGGTTCAAGGTGGTTGCTCTTCCCGGGCTAATCGAGGGCGTTTGGCCAAACCTTCGCCCACGCAGTTCGCTGCTCGGTGCAACAGCTCTTGATGGTTTGATCACAGGGCGCCTCGAAAACCCAAACGACCTGAGTCGCTCCGAGCTACCCGACGAACTTCGAATGCTTTACAAGGCAGTTGGTGCTGCCAGCGAGAGACTCCTGATCTCTGCGCCAGACTCCGAAGACAAACAACTCTCTCAGTTTGTTGGGTTGCTGCTTGGTCAGGTGCCCGAGCCGGTTGGTTTCGAGGGTGGCTCACTCACTCTGCGCGGGTTATCCGGTGCTCTCAGGCGCACCTTGGCCGGCTCTGGCAACCAATCGGTCAAAGCGTCGGCTGCATTGGGCCTCGCGCGCTTGGCTGCCGCCGGCATCGCCGGGGCTCACCCCGCCAGCTGGCACGGGCTGCTTCCTCTTTCAACCATCGAACCGCTGACCGACCTAACCGACCCAGAAGCGGCAATTTACCTTCGCCCGTCGCAACTCGAAAACTATCTGAAGTGCCCGCTGCACTGGTTCCTAAATGCCCACGGTGGCAGCGACTCAACTTTTTCGGCCAACCTCGGCACCCTGGTGCATAGCGTTTTCGAATCCGCCGACATCAGCACTCAAACCGAAGAGCAGCTCTGGTCGCTGGTTGAGTCAAAGTGGCACACGCTCAGTTTTGAATCGGCCTGGTTGGCGCAGGCGGGCGAACGCAAGGCCAAGCGCATAGTCTCCAACCTGGTTCAATACCTTCGCAAGTTCGAGGCCGATGGCGCTCAGGTGATTGGCCGCGAAGTGAGTTTCCAATTCAAGTCAGGCCAGGCCACAGTCAGCGGTCAGGTCGATCGGCTCGAACTGTTTCCAGATGGCCGGGTCATGATTGTCGATCTAAAAACCGGCTCGCGAGATATCTCGAAAGATCAAGCCGCCGAGCACGCCCAGTTGGGCATGTATCAACTCGCTTTCGAAAACGGCGCCTTCGATCACCTAACCGAAATGCCAACCGAGGCAACCCTTGCCGGTGCCAAGCTGTTGCTGATTTCGGGCGACAAACCGGTTGAGCGATCTCAAGAATCTCTCGCTAGCAACGAGCAGTCTCGAGCCAGATTCGAAGAGATGATTCACATCGCAACCGAAGGCATGGCCGATCGTGTTTTTGTGGCGCAGGTCGGTTCGCACTGTGAGAACGAAAACGAATTTGGCTCCTGCCAACTTCACCTGGTCAAGGCGGTGACCTACGTTGGCTAACCACAGGTTCAGTGCAAACGATGTTTATCGAGTCATCAAGCCCTTCGAGCTCACCCCCGAACAAGAGGCCGCGGTGCAGGATGCACCGATTGACTCACCTTCGTTGGTCGTTGCCGGTGCTGGCAGCGGCAAAACCGAGCTCATGGCGGTTCGAGTGCTTTGGTTGGTTGCAAATGGTTACGCGCGCCCAGAACAAATTTTGGGCCTCACCTTTACCCGCAAGGCAGCGGCGGAATTATCCAAGCGCATCTATGAAAGCCTGCTCAAACTTAGGGCAAGTGATCTCTGGCCTGAAGATCTCGATTTTGATTTCACAGCACCAACAATTTCCACCTACAACGCTTACGCCAACGGGCTGTTTCGTGACTTTGCGCTGGCAATTGGCTACGAACCAGAGGCGGCTCTGCTAACCGAGGCGGCCGCCTATCAATTGGCTCGCGAGGTGATTGTTAGGCACGGTGCCGACATCGATTCGCGCCTAACCGACCTAGACATAAATCTGAACCCCTTGGTCGAGGCAGTTTTGGCTCTTGCCCAAAGCATGAACGACAACATCGCTAACGCGGGTCAGGTCGAAGCGGTCATTCAAGACATCATCGACACGCTCTCAAACCTGCCCAAAAAGGCTGGCGGAACAGACACCACCCAATTCGGCTACATGGAGAAACTGATTACACCGCTGTTGGGCACTCCGGTCGTTGCCAAGCTCGCCGAGGCCTACGCTCGGGAAAAGCAGCGGCAGGGCTATGTCGACTATTCCGATCAGGTTTCGCTTGCCGAAAGAGCTGTGCGCGAGGTGCCAGCTCTCGGTCAGCGTGAGCGCGCGACCTACAGTCAGGTTTTGCTCGACGAATATCAAGACACCTCGTTTTTGCAGACCCGACTGCTAAAAAACCTGTTTGCTGGCAAATCCGTCTTTGCTGTCGGCGACCCAAACCAGAGCATCTATGGCTGGCGCGGGGCCAGTTCATCAAACCTCGCCGAGTTCCATAAAGATTTCGAAGCAAAGCCGGGTTCATCGAATTTCACGCTTTCAACTTCTTGGCGCAACCCGGCACTCGTGCTGCAGTTGGCTAACCACCTTGCCGGAGACCTAAAAGTTGTCGAACTCAAGCCGCGTGAGGGTTCGGGCGAGGGGTCGGTTCAGGTCGAGTTCTCACAAGATATGGTTCAAGAGGCCCGGGGCGTTGCCAATTGGTTCAAGTCGCGAATGACAGGCGACCAAACTGGAGCGCTTCTAATGCGCAAGCGCAGCCAAATGCACCTATACGTCGAGGCGATGGAGTCGCTGGGTCTTGAGGTTGAGGTCGTTGGCCTGGGTGGATTGCTCGAAACCCCAGAGGTCGTCGACCTAGTCAGTGCGCTTCGGGTAATTCACTATCCGCAAGCGGGGTCGCAGCTGATCCGATTGCTGGCTGGGCCGCGTTGGCGCATCGCAGCGAAAGACCTCGAACGTTTGAGTCGCTACGCAAACCTCAAATCGAAACCCAAAGATGATGACCTTCGGGCGAAGATTCGCGAGAGTCTGGCTCCCGAAGACGCGGTTTCGATTGTTGACGCCCTAGACCTGCTGCTCGACGAAACAGACACCGACTTCACCGGCATTAGCGAAGTTGGTTTGGTTCGCATGCGCGACGCGGCCGCCTTGCTGCGCAATTTACGCCGGCGCACCGGCATGCCGCTGGTCGACTTTGTTCGAGCGGTTGAACAAGAACTTTGGCTAGACATTGAAGTAACTGCCAACCCACGTCGCAAAAACCCGATGGCTCACCTCAACGCTTTTGCAAATATCGTCTCGAATTATGCGGCCAGCAATCACCAGCCTTATCTCGGTGGCTTTTTAGAGTGGCTCGAATTTGCCGATCAACGCGAACGCTTCGAGGTTCCTAACACAAACCCAGAGCGCGGTGTTGTGCAGGTATTAACCATTCACGCAGCCAAGGGTCTCGAGTGGAACAACGTTGCTGTCGCCAACCTAGTCGAGGGTGACTTTCCGGGCGATGGCCGAGGGGCAGGTTGGCTGGGTTTTGGCCGTCTGCCTTATCCGCTTCGCGGCGACAAAGACTCCCTTCCCGTGTGGAATTACAAAAATGTGCAGAGCCAACCAGAAGCTCGAGACAGCCAAGAAGAATTCAAGGCGGCTGCAAAAGCGCACCATCTAAACGAGGAATTGCGCCTAATGTATGTCGCCGTTACTCGTCCTAAGGACGAGCTGCTTTTGACCGGCTCATACTGGAAGCCAGGAAACAAGAATGCTCGTGAGGTATCGAGGTTCCTGCTCAGCGCCGCCGAATTGCTGAAGCATGAGATCGCCGAAAACCAGCTCGACGAGAATCCGCTTCAGCAGCAAGAGGCCATCGAAACTTGGCCGCTCGATCCATTCGGTGAACGGCACCGATTGATTGTTGAGACGGCCGCTCAGCTAACCAGAGAGGCCATCGAAAGCCGAACCAATCTGGTGCAAGAAAACCTTGAGGGCTTGGCTGCTGGCGATCAGATTCAGCAACAAATCAACTTGCTGCTTGCCGAGCGAGATGCTGCACTAAGCGACCGATCTTTCGTTCAGTTGCCGGTGCGCATCCCTGCATCGCGCTTTAAAGATTTCGTCTCTGACACCGCGGGCATGGCAGCGCGAATTGCTAGGCCAATGCCCCAAAAGCCTTATAAGCAAACTCGAACCGGCACACTCTTTCACGGTTGGGTCGAGCAGCGTTTCGGCTTAGCCTCATCGCTCGAGCAGCAAACTTCTGAAGATAACGCCGATGAAACCTACGAAGACCAAGTCTTCGAAGAGCTCAAGCAGAACTTTGAGTCTTCAAGGTGGGCAGGTCTTGAGCCAGTCGAGATCGAGCGCGAGATTCAACTGACCGTTGGCTCGAACACCTTCATTTGCAAGCTGGATGCCGTTTTCAAAACCGAAACAGGTGTCGAAATCATCGACTGGAAGACGGGGCGGGCGCCGGTAGACGACCTGGATCTAGTGGAACGCACTCTTCAGCTTGCCCTTTATCGCGTCGCCTACTCACGCTTCTCGGGCATCCCAGTAGAAGATATTTCGGTTGGTTTCTACTTTGTCGCAGATAACCTCGAGGTCGCCCCGACGGCCGTGCCTACCGAGCGCGAGGTGCTCGAACTCTGGGCCGCCGCCTTGGCTAACCAAGAGGTAGAAGTTTAAAAGAGCTCGTTGTCAGTTTTTTCTGGAAGCTCAATTGGGCGAGTCTTGTCATCGATCGGCTCGCTTGGCTTTGGCTCAGAAAGGTCAATGACTTCGAATTCTTCATCTGAAGCTTCGATAGACGTCTCGATAGAAGCCTCGATTTCGTAGGCATCTGCGACCTCGGCAATCTCGACAACTTCGAGAACGTCGGCATTCGCAACTTCAGCGGTGATCTCCGAATATTCGATTACCGCTACGGCTGGTGCAACCATAGCTGCAGCGGTTAGGCGGCCAAGGGCGCCGGTCGAAACATCTTCGGCAAGGTCGGCCAACATTCCGATGGCGTCATCGATAATGTCTTGATTGCTCTTGCTAACGCCGTGCAACAGCCAGCGGCCGACCTCGAGCTCCTTATAAAGCGTTGCACGCTGCCGCAGCGTTGCATCGGCAACCTTGCGGTGAGCGTTGTAGGTTTTGATGACGCTGTCGAGCAGTTCAAAATTGCCTGATTCGGCGATCCAGGCAAAGTCTTCTGCCGGGTCACTGATCTTCAGGCCGCTCCAGGCCAAAACGCCGGTAACCTCTCGGTCTTGTCCCAGAACGGTATCGCCCGAGAGTGCGCCGTGAATCACGGTCGGTGTGAATCTAAAAACGCTCGAGTCTTCTAGGGTCGATTCCCAGCGCTCGAGCAAAACCGCAGGAACCTTGCCGGTTGCGGCCATTCGGTCAAGCTCGGCAACTCGCATGCGGGTAACCTCGGCAAGGTCATACTCAGGCAGGTGCGCGTCTGCTACGACCGCTAGATCTAGGTTGTGAATTGCGGCAATCGCTTTGCCGATGCTCATCGAAAATTCACTGTCAGGTGCAACCGATGCGATGTCAATCGGGTTGCCATAAACGAACTCAAGAATTAGTGCGCGATGGCCCTTAAGATCTTTGGTTTCGCCGACCACGGTGCTAACCGCGAATGGCAGCGAAGAACGTTGTGCAGGGCCAAGTGCCTTGAATGCACGAAGCTCAACCTCTTGTTCGGTGCCAGCTGCCTGAGTGTTGGCCACTCTCACGATGTAGTGCTTGTCATCCAGGGCGGTCAGAAGGGCGGTATCAAATGCGCCGCCGGCGCCACTCGAAAGGCTGTTAACCTGCTTGAAGTCAACATGAGGGACAGCGTCTTTAGCTAACGCAGCTAAAATCAAGGGAGATTTGGCCATGTGTTTCAGGTTAGACAATGACTGGCTCTGAACCCTGCACCGCCACGCGAATCAAGACAGAGGCTCCGATGAATGCACCCCTGAACCTGCCACTTGCCAGGTCGGCAGTCGATCGCGACTACCTCAGCCGGCTTAGGCCGAATCTGCTAGATGAGCTCGTTGCCGAACCGACCACCTTGGTGCTTCCCGTGTTCGAGGGAAAAGTCCTACTTCAGGGCGAGTTGCACCACCCAAATCCGGCACTAAAACTGCTTACTTTTGACCAAATTGACGGCTACGAGTTTTGGGCATATCTGGGTCGCACGACTGAATCGGCGGTTGATCAGCCCGCGGGCTCGGCGGTCATCATGGTTTCGCTGAATCAAGATCAGGCGCTGGCGCTTGAGCCAAACCAGGGCGCTTGGCACATGCTGCGCCGAACCGGCGGCGGCTTGAGCGATCGCGATTCGGGTCTCTATGTTCAGGGGCTGGCGCTGGCAAACTGGCATCAGTCGCATCAGCACTGTTCAAAGTGCGGTTCGGCGACCGAGGTGCAGCAGTCGGGTTGGGTGCGCGTCTGTGCCCGCGATGGCAACAGTCTTTTTCCTCGAACCGACCCAGCCGTGATCGTTGCGGTAATCGACCAGCAAGATCGTATTCTTCTTGGCTCTCAGGGCATCTGGGAGGACAACCGCTGGTCGGTGCTGGCCGGATTCGTCGAACCGGGGGAGTCGCTGAACGCCGCAGTCATTCGCGAGATGCACGAGGAGGCCGGAGTTCACGTGGTCGATCCGCAGTACCTCGGCAGTCAATCTTGGCCTTTCCCTTACTCGCTCATGATGGGCTTCAGCGCAACCATCGACCCGAAGCGCCCTCAAATTGACCTGGTTCCCGACGGCGAAGAGATCGAAAAACTGCGCTGGTTTAGCCGCGAAGAACTAGCCGCCGAGTCCAAAAACATGTTGCTTCCAGGGCGCATCACTATCGCTCGTTCGCTAATTGAACACTGGTATGGCGGTTCGCTCGAATCCGCGTCTGAAGCGCAGACCAAGGGCTAACGCATCTCATAATGAACCCCGAAGGCATCCTCGAGAATCTCGACCCAGAGCAGCGTCAGGCCGCCGAGTCGTTGATTGGCCCTACCTGCATCCTCGCCGGTGCGGGCACTGGCAAAACCCGAACTGTCACGCACCGCATTGCCTACGGCATCGCCAAGGGTGAGTTCTCGGCTAATCGCGTCTTAGCGCTCACCTACACGAATCGCGCTGCCGGTGAGCTTCGCGCTCGGGCTCGCCAGCTTGGCATCGGTGCCGTTTCGGTTAAGACCTTTCACGCTGCAGCGTTAGCCCAACTCGAGTTCTTCTGGCCGCAGTTTGCGGGCGTGCCTGCGCCTAGCGTGATCGAATCCAAGGCGCGCCTAATCGCTCAGGCCGCCGAAGGGCTCTCGCTTCGCCTGGATGCCGGCTCGGTGCGCGATGTCGCCGCCGAGATCGAGTGGCGCAAATACTCGATGCTCAGCCTCGAGCAATACGCCGAGATCGTGACATCAAGGCCCAAGGTTGCTGGCTTGAGCCCGGCTAAGAACCTTGAACTTCAAACGGCCTACGAAGACATCAAAATCAAAGCCCAGCGAGTCGACTGGGAAGACGTTCTAGTGCTGACCCTAGGTCTCTTGCGCTCAGAGCCGCGTGCTCTTGCCCACGTACATCAGCAGTATCGGTTCTTCACGGTTGATGAATATCAAGACATTTCGCCGCTTCAGCACGCACTTCTCGATGCCTGGCTTGGCAATCGATCAGACCTTTGCGTGGTTGGCGACCCAAACCAAACCATCTATTCGTTCACCGGCGCAACCAGCGAATACCTGCGCAATTTCTCGAATCGGTTCCCCGACGCAAACGTGATCACCCTGACCCGCAACTACCGGTCAACCCAGCAAATCGTGAGCTTCGCCAATCGCCTCACCGCCGACAACGACAGCGTCGAACCCTTGCAATCCCAGGGTGAAATCGGCCTCGCACCAAGAATTCGCCAATTTGAAACCATCCAGGATGAATGCTCGGCGCTCGCCTTCGACATCAAGAGTCGAATTGACCAGGGAGAGAAACCGAGCGAGATCGCAATTCTGTATCGAGTAAACGGACAGTCTGAGGCCATCGAAAATGCACTGGCGCAAGCGGGCGTCGATTATCAGGTTCGCGGGGGAGAGCGTTTCTTCAAGCGAGTCGAGATTCAAAATGCCATTCGAGGCATTCGCGCCGAACTGGTTTCGCCAAGTGGCAACAGCGTTTATCAATCGGTCACGAATGTGATTCGCACCCTGGGTTGGCAAACCCAACAACCCGCGGAGCAAGGCGCTGCTCGAGATAAGTGGGAGTCGCTCAACTCGCTGCTTGCAATTGTCGAAGAATTGCCGGCGGGCGCAACGCTTGCCGACTTTGCCAAAGAACTTGATGAACGCCAGAGGTCGCAGCATGAACCCGTCAAGGCGGCTGTCACTTTGTCGACCATTCACGCGGCCAAGGGTCTCGAGTGGGATTCGGTTCACATTGTCGGTTTGACCGAAGGCTATCTGCCAATCAGCTATGCCCAAACGCCAGCCCAAATCGCCGAGGAACGTCGCCTGCTTTATGTTGGGCTAACTCGCGCCAAGCGCTCGCTCGCACTCAGCTGGGCCAAGCGGGACTCGACGGGATTTGCCGGCCGAGACCGCGAAGGCTCAAGATTCCTCGCCGCTTTGCAACCCCGCCACTGAGCGGCAGCCACACTCCGGCCAAACCGGCCAGGTGAATTCGGTCACCAATCCGCTTTTGGTTTCTAGGCGATAACCCGACCGCTCATCTGGGCTCAATTCAAACCCGCCAAAGCCATCGAGGCGAGTCAAAATCTTCTGAATTACCAATCCCGCGGCAAACATCGTGCTTGCGGCATCATCGGTTCGCTTGGTGGTTTGAACCAACTGGCTGGCAATCACAGGCCAGCTCGAATCTTGCTGGGTGCGCAACTGTTCGAGGCACATTAGGCAGGCGCTCAACCCAGCAACCACGAGTGGGCTAATCGAGGTTCCATCGTTGTCGAAGCCGATTGCCACGTGGGCGACATCTCGGTTCAGCCACCTCGCGTATCTGCGCGGTTCGATCACCTGTTGGCCAATCAGAACGGCGCAGTCAATCGAATCGAGGTGCCGTTCGCTAAGGCGTTGACCAAGCGAAACGTAGGTTTGATTCGGCGATGCCGCCAGGAGTGCTCTGAGTGCCTCAATGCGAGGCTGACCGCCGAGCTGGCTGGGGTATCCGGTTGGCCCAAGATCGGCACGCCCCACCAAACCTTGGTCGTGGGTGACAATGTGGCCAACTCCGGCGGCGGCCAGGCCAAGCGCAACCGCTAAACCGGGCTTTGAAAGATCTTCGATGTGCACGCTTCGTTTCGAGCGCGCCGACAAAATCTGTTGGCCGTCGACCCCGTGCACCAAACTGGCTCGAATGATCTCTGAAAAAGCCGAGGCGATGTATTCGCTCGAGAGCTCGGGCTCGACCAGGTTCTGGTTCGGTTGGCGCAGTAATAAAGGTCCCACCTGATCAAGCACCTCATTGGCCTCGTGTTCGCTCAATCCGAGGTGGCGGTTCATCTCTGGCAATGATTCATCGGCGATGCCTCGATAAAGCAGGCCAATGAGTTGTTCCTGAGCCTTGCTCAAGTTCTTTAGAACCAGTTGGTCGTTGCCAACTCCCAACTGCATGCGTTTCGGGTCGCGCCAGAGCGCCGGTTGGTTGGGATTAATTCGAAGCACCATGGCACGATTTTCACCGAACCAAAAAATGACCGCCTAAGTTATCCCCAGTGCGGCTGCGATTATTCGCCGAGCAAATCCCTCAGTGCCTTGTCGATGTCGTCGCCTTCTTGGTCGGGGCTAGACAATTTTGCAAGCAGTGCGCTCGGGTCAGCGATGTCCGCAGCTCGCGGCAGCAGATCAACGTGATCCCAAAGCGCGTCGCGCTTCTCGGCTCCAACTGCGTCGCCAATCTTGCGCCACATAGCGGCGGCCTCGCGCAGTTTGCGTGGGCGCAGCTCTAGACCCAGCAGGGTGCCAAAAGTCTGTTCGGCTGGGCCACCGGTTGCCCTGCGTCGCCTAATTGCCTCGGCCAAAGATGCAGCCTTCGGCAGCAGCTTAGTTGCATCCTCGGTCACCACGTCGACCCAGCCTTCAATGAGCGCCAGAGTGGTTTCGATTCGATCGAGGGCCAAATTCTGTTCTTCGGTTCGAGCAGCGATGAATGCTCCGGATTCGAGGGCGCGCTTTAGTTCATCCGTGTTGTTTGGGTCAAAGTCTTCGGCAATTTCGGTGATTCGCGAGTTATCAATCGAGATGCCTGCCGCATAGCCGGTGATTTGTGAAACCACGGCATCTGCCAGCCACTTGCTGTGTTTGAACAATCGAGCATGCGCCATTTCGCGCACGGCCAGATAGATGTAGGCCTGGTCGTGCTCGATCTCTAGACCGCCAACGAATGCCTCTAGATTTTGGGGCACAAAGGCAGCGCGCTGGTCTTTGAAAATCGGCAGGCCAATGTCGCCGCCGGTTAGCACCTCGGCCGAAAGCTTGCCCAGTGCCTGGCCCAGCTGCATGGCAAACAGAGCCCCGCCGGCAGATTTCATCAGGCTGCTTGCATCACCAAGCAGTGCCGAGAGCTCTTCGGGGGCATTTGCCTTCATGTTTTCCGACAACGCTTCGCTCATGCGATCGGCAACTGGCTGGGCAAGTGCCTCGAACAAAACCGCCGCATCAGCAACCCAGATATCGCGTGAAAGATACTTCGGTTCGTTGGTTAGCTCCGAAATTTGAGTGGCGCCATTCAGCCACAGCGAACCGATCGAGACCGCGTCGGCGATTGCTTTTCGAGTCGCTTCCGAAATCGGTCGAGCATCCTTTTTGGCAATTTCACGAGCCTGTTTGGTCGCCAGTTCCCAGTTGACTCCGGACCCCTCTTGACCGGCTAGCCCGCCGATTGCGGCCTTGATCTGCTCGATCATTTTGGCTAGAGCGGCTGGGTCGCTTGGCAGGCCAGCAACCTCGGCAAGTTTGTCGGCATCCATGCCGTTTTGGCCCGCCAGAAAATCTCGCAAGAACGCCTCAAAATCTTCGGGGCTCATTCCGCCGCCGTTACCCTGGTTCTCGCTCATTTCGCCTCCTCAATAACGCTAACTCACCTAGGCTTAACCTCAACGAATCAGAGTGAGGTAGTTGTTGAGCTTTTTCGACGACCAAGAATGGCAAAATCGCCGTCAACGCGGGCGCAATCGACGTTTTTTCGGTTGGAGCCTGATGGCGCTGTTCTCTGCAGGCTTACTGGTTGGCGCCTACCTGCCAACCCCATACGTAATTGAACAACCTGGCCCGACCTTCAATGTGCTCGGCGAGTCAGATGGCAAGCAGGTCATCTCGATCGAGGGTGCACAGAGCTACAAGACCGCGGGCAATCTAGACCTACTTACCGTGAGCTTGGTTGGCAACCGCGAAGAAACCCCGAACTGGTTCGAGCTTGCCGCGGCTTATCTCGACCCTGCAAAAATCATCATTCCCCTCGACGAGGCGTTTCCACCTGAGCAGACTCAAGAGCAATACGAGGCCGAGTCGAGCGCAATGATGGAGGAGTCTCAGCAAGACGCCATCGCTGCAGCGCTAACCACTCAGGGCTACCAGATTCCGAGCCACATCTACATCAGCGAAGTCACCAAGGGTGGGGCGTCGAGCAATAAATTGGTTGCGGCCGATTTCATCACGTCGGTCAATGGCATCGCGGTTGCCGAAATCGAAAAACTTCGCTCGGTAGTCGACACGTACGACGGCAAGACGCCGCTCAAGGTCGAGGTAAAGCGCGGTTCAAAGGTTCTGATCGAAGAAATTTCACCGGTCAAAGATGCAACGGGCGCCTATCGCCTCGGCATCCTGGTTGGTTACAAATATGACTTTCCGATCAAGGTCAATTTGCAGCTGAGCGATGTCGGTGGCCCAAGCGGCGGCATGATGTTTGCCCTCGGCATCATCGACAAGTTGACCCCGGGTTATCTAAACGGTGGCAAGTATGTCGCCGGCACCGGAACCATCACCGCGTCGGGTGTGGTTGGCCCGATTGGCGGCATTCGTCAAAAGCTTTACGGCGCCTATGACCAAGGCGCTAAGTATTTTCTAGCCCCCGCAGAAAATTGCGATGAGGTTGTCGGGAACATCCCCGGTGATTTAAAGGTTTTCTCTGTGGCAAAGCTCACCGATGCGCTGAACGTGCTTAGCAAAGTAAGCGCCGGTGCAGATTTGAGCAAGCTTCCAACCTGCAAGACCAAGTAACTAGGCAACTTCAAGGAGCACATTCGTGACCACTGCAACAAACTTGCGTGCACCAAAGCGCCCGACCCCAGCCCGCATCGCACTCTCGATCATCGTCGTGCTCGCGGTTCTGCTGCTCAGCGCTTCTGGCGTCTACACCGACCTGCTCTGGTATGGGCAGCTCGGCTTTGAAGAAGTCTTCACCACCCGCATTTATGCTCAGGCAGGCCTGTTCGCGGCCGCGGCCCTGGCCTTCGGCGCCATCACTGGCCTCGGGGTTTACTTGGCGTTCAAAAACCGCCCAATCTATCTAAAGTTCCCCGATGGTCGCGACCCGTTTGGCGCCTATCGTGCGATTCTCGACCAGCTTCGCAAGCTGATCTTGATCGGTGTGCCAACCCTGCTCGGTGTCTTTGCCGGCTTTGCGGCAAGCAGTCAGTGGGAGATGGTTCTAGCTTGGCTGAACCGCACCTACACCGGCGAAGTTGATGCGCAGTTCGGTCTCGACATCTCGTTCTATCTGTTTGATCTTCCGTTCCTGGGTGGTCTAGTCGGCCTACTCTCGGCCGCGGTTCTGCTTTCCGGTCTGCTTGCCGCCGCGGTTCACCTAATCTTCGGTGGCATCCGAGTTTCTGGCCGCGAGTCAAAGTTGACCAAGGCAGCCAGAGTGCAGCTCGCAATCACTGCGGCGCTATACCTTGCCATTCAGGGTGCAAGCCTCTGGCTAGACCAGTACCGCACCATGACCAGCTCGTCCGGTCTCTACACCGGTGCAACCTACGCCGACGTCAACGCGACCATCCCCGGTTTTCAGATTTTGGCCATGATTTCGGCCGTAGTAGCGGCGCTTTTCTTGGTTTCGGCCGTGATCGGCAAGTGGCGTCTGGCAATCCTGGGAACCGCTCTAATGGTGATCAGCTCGATCGTTCTCGGCGGCGTTTACCCATGGGTGGTTCAGAACTTCCAGGTGGGCCCAAATGAGCGCACCCTCGAGGCCGAATACATCGACCGCAACATCGAAGCCACCCGCAAGGCCTATGGCCTAGACAAGGTCGAGGTCGTCGATTACAAGGCAACCACGGATGCCGCACCTGGCGCGTTGCGCAGCGACGCCGAAACCACCGCGAACATTCGCATCATTGACCCAGCCCTCGTGAGCGCATCGTTCAAGCAGCTCGAGCAGTACAAGCAGTACTACAACTTCGAGTCGCACCTGGATGTTGACCGCTATGAGATCGACGGCAAGATTCAAGACACCGTCATCGCCGTTCGTGAGCTCGACCAGTCGGGTCTTGGCGATTCGCAGTCTTGGTACAACAGCACCATCGTCTACACCCACGGTTACGGTGTCGTAGCGGCCTATGGAAACCAGGGTTCGACCGAAGGTCAGCCAGTCTTCTTGCAAAAGGGAATCCCGACCAACGGCTTGCTTGGCAAGTACGAGCCCCGGGTTTACTTTGGTGAAAAGTCACCAACCTACTCGATCGTTGGCGCACCTGCTGGCGCCGAACCTCGCGAGATGGACTACCCGGCTGGAGATGGCGAAGCCGACCAGACCTACACGACCTTCAAGGGCAACGGTGGTCCAAAGCTAGACAACATCTTCGCTCGTCTGGCCTACGCCCTGAAGTTCCAGAGCGAGCAGATTTTGTTGTCTGACGCGATCACCAACGAATCGCAGATTCTCTACAACCGCACCCCTCGCGAGCGCGTCGCGGCGGTTGCGCCATACCTAACCCTCGATAGCGACAGCTATCCAGCCGTGGTCGATGGTCGCGTGGTTTGGATTGTCGACGGTTACACCACCTCGGCAAACTACCCATACTCTCGTGCCGAGAACCTAAGTGTTTCGGTTGCCGACAGCAACACCACCGATCCCTTGGTGCGTGGCTCAATCAACTACATCCGCAACTCGGTAAAAGCAACGGTCGACGCTTACAGCGGCGAAGTGAAGCTCTACGCCTGGGATGACAAAGACCCGATCCTAAAGACCTGGTCAAAGGTTTACCCAAACAGCATTCTCCCAGTCTCTGAGATGTCGGGCGACCTGCTGAGCCATGTTCGTTACCCAGCTGATTTGTTCAAGATGCAGCGGGCCATTCTTGGCCAGTACCACGTCACCGAGGCTGGCGCGTTCTATTCACAAGAAGACGCTTGGATGACCCCGAACGACCCGGTGGGTCAGGTTTCTGGTGCAACCGGCACCGAGCAGCCACCGTACTTCTTGACCATGCAGGTTCCGGGTACCACTCGTCCGGCATTCTCGATTTACTCGAGCTTCATCCCTCGTTCGACCGGTGAATCGACTCGAAACGTGTTGAAGGGTTACTTTGTCGCCGACTCGGATGCCGGTTCAACCGCAGGCAAGATTTCGGGGGAGTACGGAAAGTTGAGGCTGCTGAGCCTTCCTTCGAGCACGATTGTTCCGGGCCCAGGTCAGGTGCAGGCCTCGTTCAACGCCGACTCCGAGGTTTCCCGCCTGCTCAACATTTTGAGACAGGGTTCTACCAAGGTGCTCAATGGCAACTTGCTCACCTTGCCAGTCGGTGGCGGCTTGCTTTACGTGCAACCGGTTTACATTCAGTCGACCGGCGAAACCAGCTTCCCGCTGCTCAAGAAGGTTCTGGTTGCCTTCGGCGACAAGATCGCCTTCGAAGACACCCTCAGTCAAGCCCTCGATGTCTTGTTCGGTGGTGACTCGGGTGCTGCTGCCGGTGACGGCGGCGGAACGGTGGTCACACCTACCGAACCTGGTACGCCGAGCAACCCGACCGGTGGCGACAATGCGGCTCTGACCAAGGCACTTCAGCAGGCCCGAACCGCCATCAGCGACAAAGAGAAGGCGCTTGCCGCCGGAGACTGGACCGCTTATGGAAAGGCTGAAAAGGCTTTGACGGCTGCAATCTCAGCTGCCCTGGCTGCGCTCAAGTAGGCAGATTAGCAACCACCTCAAAGGCGTGCTACACTTGGAACTTCGCCGCGGGGTGGAGCAGTTCGGTAGCTCGCCGGGCTCATAACCCGGAGGTCGTAGGTTCAAATCCTGCCCCCGCAACTAGAAACAAAAGTTCGATCTCGAAAGAGGTCGAACTTTTGCTTTAACCGGGCATGTGCATAACCTCGGCAGAGATTTCGGCTTCGCCCTAATCTCGAGCCATGTTTTCACGCTGGATGAATGGGCTTCTCGGGCTGGCTTTGGTGTCCTGCCTAATTTGCTTTGCGCCGGTGCCAAGCTTCGCCGCCTGTCAAACCTCGGGCGAGGGCTCGTTCTCGTCGGGTTTTGAGATCAGTGGCAATGTGGTCACGCTCTGCGGCAAGGCGGTTGAGGTTCAGCCCGCCCGCAGCGCCGTCGTGGTCACCACAATTCAGCCGATCCCGGTTGCGCAGGTCAAGCCCGTTGTGCCCAAACCGACTCCAAAGCCAGTCGCCCCAAAACCGGTGCCCAAGCCGGCTCCGGTTGTCTCCAAACCAATCGCCAAGGTTCAACCCGTGGTGCAAATCAAACCGCCCGTTGTGCTAAAAATCATCATGGTCGACCGGTATGTGCCGCCGCCACCAAAGGTGGTGGTGCCGATTCCCGTCAAGCCTGCGCCTAAGCCAACGCCGACCCCAACGCCAAGAAAACCTGCACCGGTGCCAACTGCGCCGGGCCCAACATTGGCAACGATCGTGACCGTGGTCACCACCCCGGGCGTCACGACTGTAGATACAGGTTCGGTTTCATTCACGCCAGCTGCGATGTCGGCGAGTGTGTCTGATTCGAGTCTCAGAGTTGGGCAAGCAGCCACCTTTTCGGCCGATCCATTCACCCACTTCCGAACCGGAACCATTCTTGGTCGTGCGGCAGAGGTGAGTTTTACTCCGTCATCGGTGAGTTGGTCGTTTAGCGATGGTGCCGAGGCCAGTGGTGCGACCGTGAGCCATTCCTTCGCAACTTCGGGCAACAAAACCGCAACCGCCTCGGTTAGCTATTCGGTCGCCTACCGATTTGTTGCCGGCGACGGTTGGGTTACTCAAGGTTCGATCGACATGTCTGCAGCGGTTCAGGTTTTAGTTTCGGGCTCGGGAACAGTTGCTCCCCCGACTGCGGCGCCAGTCAGCCCGCCCAAAAAAGTGGTCTTTCTGGTGGCCCGAAATTGCCTCGGAAATGCCGGCGCAATCGGTTGTCTAAGCGGATAGCGATATTCAGATTTCTCTCAGATTCCTTTCATAAACTAATCAGGCTTGCGTGCAAATCTGGAGTCAAGAAAAGCAATTGAAAGGCAAACCTTGAGCGACTACAACCGCCAATTTCTATTCGACGTTCCGGCTGCCGTTTACCCGGCCAAGCCAAAGCTTTCGCTAAAGCAGCGACTCGCAAAGAAAACCACGTTCTTGACCATCGGTGCGGCCATCTCGGTCGGTGCGCTGGTCGGTGCCGCTGCCGGTGCTGGCGTTGGCATCGGTCTGTACACCTACATTTCTAAGCCTGCGCCGGTCGTGGTCAACAACACCGCAAACGTCACCTGGGTTACGGCTGCCGCAGCAACGGCTTCGCCATCGGTTGTCACCATCAACGTCTCTGGTTCATCGGGTGCTGGCAACGGCTCGGGCGTCGTCTTGAGCGCCGACGGTTACGTTCTAACCAACGCACACGTCGTCACACTGGATGGCTCAGAAGCCTCGGTGAAGATTGAAGTCAAAACCTTCGACGGCCACATTTACTCGGCATCGGTGGTCGGCATCGATGCCACCAACGATCTAGCCGTGATCAAAGTCGACAGCCCGGTTGCAATGATTCCGATTGCCTTTGCAGACTCGAACAAGCTCAACGTTGGCGATGAAGTGGTCGCGCTCGGCGCACCACTTGGTCTTTCAAACACGGTCACCCAGGGCATCGTTTCTGCTCTGAATCGCACCATCCAGGTTGCCTCATCGGCCGCCCCAGAAAATTCTGACAACGGTGGCGGTGGCCTTCAGTTCTTTAGCGGCTCTGGCAACGCAATCAACCTTCGCGTGATTCAGACCGACGCGGCAATCAACCCGGGCAACTCGGGTGGCGCACTGGTCAACCAGAGCGGTCAGCTGATTGGCATCAATGTGGCAATTGCTTCGGCTGGTTCGGCCGGCGCATCGGGCAGCATCGGAGTCGGCTTTGCCATTCCGGCAAACGTTGCCAAGCGAGTCGCCGATGAGATCATCAAGACCGGCAGCGCAAGCCACGGTTTGCTAGGCGCAGCGGTCGCCGATGCAGCCAACTCTGACAACTCGGCAAGTTTCTCGGTCGGTGCCGAGGTCAAAGAGCTCACCCCGGGCGGCGCAGCCGAAAAGGGCGGCCTCAAGGTTGGCGACGTTGTTACCAAGTTCAATGGAGCGGTTGTCACCAGTGCCAGCGAGC
>JBEEPX010000069.1:0-8557 GCA_041190885.1 Actinomycetota bacterium | reverse complement strand
CCAAGGCAAAGAAACGACAGGCAAGACAGCGTAGGCTTATAGCGTCTTTGAAAGCGTTTAAACCCGAAGAAAGCAGGTTCCACTAATGCGACTAAATGGCTGGGAATGGATCATCATCCTTGTGATTGTTTTGTTGCTTTGGGGTGGCCCTAAGCTGCCTGGCTTGGCAAAGAGCCTGGCTCAGTCGCTTCGCATCTTCAAGAGCGAAATGAAGACCGACGACAAGAAGAAGCCGGCCGAAGCCGGCGAGGGCGACAAGCCTGCCGACCAGTAATTTGCCAAGGGCATAACCGTGGCTGCCAAGCGCAACCCCGAGAGCAAGATGAGCCTCGGCGGGCATCTCAAAGAACTGAGAAATAGGCTTTTTTGGTCTGCCATTTTCATTTTTGCCGCAACCGTGGGCGGCTGGTTTTTGTTTGACCCGGTTTTTCAAATTCTTCAGGCACCGGTTATCGACATCGCCTCGAAAAAGGGCGTGAACGCGACCATCAACTTTGGAACCGTGGTTTCGGCATTCGACCTTCGCCTGCAGGTTTCGATCTTTATTGGCCTGCTGCTCTCCAGCCCGTTCTGGCTTTTCAATCTTTGGGCATTCATCACACCGGGCCTAAAGAAACGCGAACGTCGATTCACCCTCGGTTTCGTATTTAGCGCGGTTCCGCTATTTGCTCTCGGCTGCTGGCTTGCCTGGATTTCTCTGCCAAGCTTTGTCGAGACCCTGATTGGGTTTACTCCGCAGGGAAGCGCCAACGTAATCAACGCCAGCGAATACATCCTGTTCACGATCAGAATCCTGCTCGTGTTTGGCATTGCCTTTGTCCTACCGGTGGTCTTGGTCTTGCTGAACTTCGCCGGGCTAATCACGGCTAAGAGCATCGTTAAGTCTTGGCGAATCGCAATCTTCATCATTGCAGTGGTCGCAGCCCTTGCCACACCAACCGCCGACCCAATGTCGATGTTCTTGGTGATGGTTCCGCTCATCGTTCTCTATTTCGCGGCGGCGGGCATAACCGCACTGAACGACAAGAGACGTGAACGCAAGGTAGCAGAGATCGACGACCAAATCGAAGCCAGTATCAACAATCAGAACGAAGCATAAAAATGACTGATGCCGTTCTGAGCCCCGCAGAGCGTTACGCGAAGGCTAAAAAGAACCCCGCCTCACATTCAGTAGACAGCTTCGTGAAGCTTCTGAAGTTTCCGATGGATGACTTTCAGGAGCGCGCCTGCCGCAGTTTGGCCAAAGGCAAGAGCGTTTTGGTCGCCGCGCCAACCGGTGCCGGAAAAACCATCGTCGGCGAGTTTGCGATTCACCTTGCGATCGAAAAAGACCTAAAGGTTTTCTACACCACGCCGATTAAGGCTCTGAGCAACCAGAAATACGCCGAACTGGTTAAGCGTTACGGGCAAGAGCGCGTAGGCATTCTCACCGGCGACAACAATCAAAATTCCGACGCCCAAATTGTTGTGATGACCACCGAGGTGCTTCGCAACATGATCTACGCGAACTCAAACGCGCTGATCAGCCTGGGTTATGTGGTCATGGATGAAGTGCACTACCTTGCCGACCGATTCAGGGGAGCGGTTTGGGAAGAAGTTATTCTTCACCTGCCCAAGGACGTAAAAATAGTTTCACTTAGCGCCACCGTGTCAAACGCCGAAGAGTTCGGTGCGTGGCTCGATGAAGTGCGCGGCGAGACCGACATCATCGTTTCTGAAGTGCGCCCGGTGCCATTGAACCAACACGTTCTTTTCGGAAACGAACTTCTCGACCTCTTTGACGAAAGCGAGAAGGGCACTCGGGTAAATCAGGATTTGGCTCAACGCCACATCTCGAAGCTGCGTGAGCCACTGCACAAGCCCCGCGGGCGAAGCGGCTATCGAGATGACCGTCGACAGCAGAACCGAATCGAGCGAATCAGCAAACCCGAGATCGTCGAATTACTAGAAGACGAAGACCTGCTGCCTGCGATCTTTTTCATTTTCTCTCGCGCTGGTTGCGAGGCGGCGGTCAAGGCCTGCCACAGCTACGGCGTGCGCCTCACCACCACCGAGGAAAAGCAAGAGATTCGCCGCTTGGTCGAAGAGAAGTGCTACAACATCGCCGAGGAAGATCTAGACACACTTGGCTACTTTGAATGGCTCAGTGGGCTAGAGAGAGGCGTTGCCGCGCACCACGCCGGCATGCTGCCAGCCTTCAAAGAGGTTGTTGAAGAGCTCTTCTTGCGCAAACTGGTCAAAGCCGTCTTTGCCACCGAAACCCTGGCGCTTGGCATCAACATGCCGGCCCGAACCGTGGTGCTTGAGCGCCTAGACAAATACAACGGTGAGGGTCGAGTAAATCTGACTCCGGGGGAGTACACCCAGCTAACCGGACGCGCTGGCCGACGCGGTATCGACACCCAGGGTCACTCGGTGATTCAGTGGAGCGCCAACATGGAGCCAAACAGCGTGGCTGGTCTGGCAAGCAAGCGCACCTACCCGCTGATCAGCCCGTTCAGACCGACCTACAACATGGCGGTCAACCTAATCGAAGCCTTCGGTCGCGAACGCGCCCGCGAGGTTCTGGAGACATCTTTTGCCCAGTTTCAGGCCGACCGCGCGGTAGTTGGCCTTGCCAAGGGCATCCGTGAAAAGCAGGTTTCGCTCGAGGGCTACGAAGAATCGATGAAGTGCCACCGCGGCAATTTTGTCGAGTATGCCTCGATGCGCCGTGAAATTACTGACATCGAACGCGCGCTTTCTGCCGGCCGAATTCGCGCCGAACGCGGCAAGGATATTCGCCAGAGCAAGGGTCGCCACCTTCAAGAACAGCGAATCAATCAGCTCAAGCGCGACCTTAGGGCGCATCCTTGCCACGCCTGTAATGACCGCGAGGCACATGCCAGATGGGGTGAGCGCTGGTTCAAACTTCGCCGCGAACTCGATGCCGTGATGAGCCAGATCGAAGGTCGCACCAATCAGGTGGCCAAGACCTTCGACCGCATTTGCGAAATGCTTGTCGACCTTAGATACATCGAACCAAACCGCAACGGCGATGAGCTTGTTGACTACAACGTGCTCGATGGCGGAAAGACTCTCGCCCGAATTTATGGCGAGCGAGACCTTTTGATTGCCGAGGCCTTGCGCGAAGGCATCTGGGCAAAGCTTGACCCCGCCGGCCTTGCGGCCATGGCGGCGGCACTGGTTTATGAAGCAAGACGCGACGACGAGGAATGGGAACCGCGCTTGCCTAAGGGCAACTTTGGTGAAGTCATTGTCGAGACTCAACAACTATGGTCAGATCTCGAAGAACTGGCCGAACACCACAAGCTACGTCGCACGAGCCCACTCGACCTAAGCCTTTGCCTGCCGATTCACCGTTGGGCAACCGGCGCCAGGCTAGACGCGGTGCTAGAAAGCGCCGACCTATTGGCGGGCGACTTCATTCGCTGGGCCAAGCAAATCATCGATGTGCTCGACCAAATTGCTCAGGCCTCTGGCCCAGAGCTCGCCGAGACTGCCAAAACGGCGGTAGACAAAGTGAAGCGAGGAATCGTTGCGTATTCCTTCTATGGTTAAACGCCTCGCTCTTGCTGTCGCCGGCGGTTTTGCATCCAGCCTGGCAATGCCGCGCGAAGACCTTTGGCCACTCATCTTTGTTTCGGTAGCGGCACTAAGCCTTTCGGTTCGCGGCCTAAAGGCGTGGTCGGCGTTGTTTGTCGGCTTCGCCGGTGGGCTCGCGTTCTACCTAAGCCAGATCGAGTGGTTGACGCTTTACCTGGGACCAGTTCCGTGGTTGGCACTCTCGACTCTCGAAGCCATCATTTTTGCCCTTGGCCTGTTGGCTTTGAGCGTGGTCTGGCGATGGCTAGATGCCCGCGACTTCGGCCGGTTTGGCAGCCTCATCATCGCAGCGGCACTCGCAAGCATTTGGACCGCTCGGGAATGGGTGTCGATCACCTTGCCATACGGCGGTTTTCCTTGGTCACGTCTGGCGCAAACCCAGTCGAATAGTTATTTGAGCAAGTGGGTATTCGTTGGCGGGCTCGGTTGGCTTACCTTCGTCATCGCCTTTGTTTCGATAGCTGCCTTGCTTCTGCTCTTGAATCGTGAAACCAAGATTGCCAAGGCGGCACTGGGCGCCTCAATCGTGCTGTTTCTGATCGGGCCACTGGCAATCAATCCATCCGCCGCTGCCGAAGCCGGCAGCTACCGAATCGCAGCCGTGCAGGGCAATGCCAACGCTGGTTTGTTTGCCAACACCAAGCGCGGCGAGGTACTGCAAAACCACATAGATGCAACCGCCGAGATGCTCAAAGATTCAAAATCCCAAGACTTGGATGTACTGGTTTGGCCAGAGAACGCCAGCGATTTGAGCCCGTTCTCGGATGCCAAAACCTATCAGGACATTCAAAACCTCGTCAACGACGAGTACCACGTTCCATTTATTTTCGGCACAATCACCGCCCGTGGCGACAATCTCTACAACAGCTCGATTCTCTGGACTCCTGGGCTTGGCCCTACCGACTGGTACGACAAGAAGCGTCCCGTGCCGTTTGCCGAGTATGTGCCAGACCGTGACTTCTGGTATCAGCTCGCACCCGACTTGATTGGCCTGGTCTCTAGGGGCTACACCTTTGGTGAGCGAGACGGCATCTTTGAGATTGGCGCCGTAAAACTTGGCGCGCTAATTTGCTTCGAAATAGCCATTGATGACATTTCGCGTGACCTAGTTCAGCAGGGTGCCCAGGTGATTCTTTCGCAGACCAATAATGCCGACTTTGGTCGAAGCGACGAGACCTTCCAGCAGGCAGCTTTCGCCAAACTTAGAGCGATTGAAACCGGCAGATCGGTAGTCAACATCTCTACGGTTGGCGTTTCGGCCATTTACGGCGCCGATGGCAGCACGCTCGCCAGCCTGCCAACCTTTGAGTCGGGCTACATGATTCAAGATGTGCCGCTGCGAACCAGCCTTACCCCTGCCATCGTCATCGGTCGATACGTTGACTTGGCCATCAACTTGATTGCGTTGGCTCTGATTCTGCTGGCAACCTTGCCTGCCGCCCGAAAGAGACGTGAAGCTTGAGCGTCTTGGTGATCATGCCCACCTACAACGAGTTGGCCAACCTAGAGCGCAGCATCGAGAGCGTTCGTTCGGCTCAGCCGCAGGTGCACATCCTTGTGGTTGATGACAATAGCCCGGATGGCACGGGTGCGCTGGCCGACCGAATTGCTGAAAAAGATGCTCAGGTTCAGGTCTTGCACCGCAGCAAAAAGGATGGGCTCGGGGGAGCGTATCTGGCTGGGTTTGCCTGGGCCTTCGAACGTGGCTTCAAGACCCTGGTCGAGATGGACGCCGATGGCAGCCATCGCGCGGAAGATTTGGAAAAGTTGCTGGCGCAGGCTGGGCGAGCCGACCTGGTGATCGGATCGCGCTGGGTCGAAGGGGGAGCGGTGCAAAACTGGCCTTGGTATCGCAGGGCAATCTCGCGCACCGGCACTTTTTATGCCGACGTAATGTTGGGAAGCCGAGTCAAAGACATGACCGCGGGCTTTAGAGCGTTCGATGCCGAATTTTTGAAGAGTTTGAATCTCGAAGGTGTTGCTTCGCGAGGTTATGGTTTTCAGGTTGAGATGGCCTGGCGCACGCAAAAGGCCGGAGGCACAATTGTCGAGGTACCGATTACCTTCGTCGAGCGAACCGAGGGTGCTTCAAAAATGACAACAGCCATAGTGCTCGAGGCGCTATGGCTGGTCACAAAGTGGGGCATGAGCCGCCGCTTGGGTTTATAGGTCGGCTTGTCCACCTGCGCGACGTGCGCGAATGTAGTCAAGACGCTCCTGCAAAATCTCTTCGAGCTCTTCGCGAGTGCGACGCTCAAGCAGCATCTCCCAGTGTGAACGAGGAATCTTGTCTTCGACTAGGTCAAGGGTAATTTGCTTGCCATCTTCTAGCTGAGTGCCCTGCTGAGGGCAGCTCTTGCACTGCCAGGTCTGAGGAATCTCGGCATCGGCAGCAAAAACGATCTCTGAAATGTGGTTGTTCGCACACTGAAATTTGTGGGTGACGCGAGCCGAATAGTTGACGCCGCGTTCGCTTTCGAGACTCTGGGTGCCTAAGCGCATTCCGCGCATGGTCTGCTGGGCCATTTTTCCTCCTGTATTGGTCGCCCTTTTGGGGCTATGTCGAGTATTAACTCGGCAAGAACTCTCAATCATCCCGTAAAACGAAAGTTTTCGTCAGACCAACTCACTGCATTCGCAGGGTATTAACAGCAAGGTCGGCACGATCGGTCACAATTCCGTGCGCCCCGAGGCCAATCAGGCGAGTCATCTCGGCCGGCTCGTTGATGGTCCAGAAGTGAACTTCGAGACCGGCTTTAGCCATGGCAGCGATGAATCTGGGGTTGTCGAATCGCATTACCCCGGCCTTCACTGGGAGTTGCAGCAACTGAACTGGCCTGGCCAATCTTTTGATTAGTGCCTTGAAGCCGAGTAGATAGGCGATGTACAGCCCAAGAACCCTCGCCGAACCCGCCGAGGAAGCCACCTTGCCTTCTAGTTGTTTGAGCGCGGCAGCCCGCCGACGTTCGCTGAACGACGCCACCAATACTCGGTTGTTGGCCCGCAAACGATTGATGACTTCTGTGGCTGGCTCGACAACGCCCCAAACCTTAAAGTCAAGGTTGAATCTTGCGCCAGGAAAAGCCGTTAGAGCCTGCTCGAGCGTCGGTATAAAGCCGCCATCAATGAGCACTAGGTCCTGGAGCTGGCTCGAGGTTAGTTGCGAGATCTTTAGGGGGAGACCAGCCACCCGCAACAGATCGTCATCGTGAAACAGCACGGCAACGCCGTCGCGGGTCGCCTGAAGATCGCTCTCGATGTGGGTTGCACCGGCAAAAAGTGCGCTCTTGAAGGCTTCTAGGGTGTTTTCGGCATTATTTTTAGCAAAACCGCGATGGGCAAAAATACGCGGAAGCGCAGGGGAGAGGTAGGCAAATTCTTGCACTTCAAGTCACCCCTTCAAGTCGCCGCAGCCTGGCCCAATGCCAGATGCCAGCCGATAGGCTGGCTCAATGCGTCTTGGCTTTGATTTTATGTCGGTGAAGCGACTGGTGCGCCTAAATATCGGCCTGATGATCTACGGCATGGCACTTTCGATGGTTGTGAACGCCAAGATCGGTGTTCCGCCCTGGGATGTCTTTGCTCAAGGGATTTCCTACCAACTCAACACTTCTTACGGCATCGCCAGCATCATTGTGAGCGTTCTGGTGCTTATTTGCTGGATTCCACTTAAGGTAAAGCCTGGAGTTGGCAGCATCATGAATGCGCTTCTTATTGGCCTGTGGATGGATTTTTGGACACCATTCACTCCGGTGTTTACCGAGTATTGGCAGAATCTCGCAATGTTCTGCCTGGGCACGGCAACCGTGGCCTTTGCAACCGGACTCTACATAACCTCGCACCTGGGCTCTGGGCCGCGAGACGGCTTGATTCTTGGCCTGCAGAAGCTGCTCGGCTGGAAAGTTTGGATAGTTCGAACCATCATCGAAATCATAGTTCTGGGAATTGGCTGGACAATGGGCGGGCAGGTGCGCGAGGGAACCCTGATTTTTGCACTGACAATTGGCTACCTGATGCAGGCCTCGCTGGTCTTTTTTGGCTACAAAACCAAGCCCGTGAAACGCAGGAAATACCCTAGCCAAGACGTGACCGACTCAAATCAGAGCTAAATCAGATGCGACCCGGACAACACCGAGAAACCGCCCGAATTTTGCTTCACAACGAGCAAAATCAGGTGTTTTTACTGCTGACCCATTTTGATCCCGAGGTTGGCCTGCCACCGCGCTGGATCACACCGGGCGGCGGAATTGACGAAGGTGAGACACCTGTCGATGCTGCCATCCGTGAATTGCGCGAGGAAACCGGCCTGCGCGTAACGGCAGCTGAGCTGGGTGAGCAAATCTGGCAAACCGGCGGCAAATGGTTCTGGGGCGACGGTGAAAACCATCACACTTATGTCGATTATTTTTTCGCGTTGCAGGTAAGCGAATTTGAGCTCGACGCAAGCAACTGGACCGAAGACGAACGCCGTGACGTGCTGGAGTTTCGCTGGTGGAACGTCGCTGACCTAATTGATGCTGGCGAGAACGTTGGACCACACGGGTTGGTTGACTTCGTCAGGCACCACTTCCTGAACTAAACCCCTAATGCCGATAATGAACATTATGTCAAGTAATGTTTATCTGGCGACGAGAGCACATTCCCTGTTGTGAGGGTTTACTGTTGAGAGGCCGAGATCCAGTCCGAAAGCTTTTGAGCGGCTGCACCTGACTCAAGTGCTCGAGTTACTCGTTCAAGTGCATCTTCAAATCGAAGGTTCAAATCAACGTCGGCTCGCGAAGCGTCCTTAGCCAATTCGTAGGCCACGACTCCTCCGGCCGCGTTCAACGCGACGATGTCTCGAACTGCACCCAGGTTGCCCTTGGTTTCGCCGGCGAACAGATCGCGCGCGGTCTCGGCGTTTTCTTGAGCTCCACCGCCAAGCAATTCAGCAAGTTCGACCTTGTCCAGG
>JBEEPX010000068.1:0-8298 GCA_041190885.1 Actinomycetota bacterium | reverse complement strand
TTGAAAAACCACCTGAAGGTCGCGGCTTAGCAACCGGCGCTGGGTGCGAGTGGCGTGACTGATGTCTTGGCCCAAGAACTCGATCTTGCCGGCGGTAACGGGTGCCAAGCCAAGAATTGCGCGGCCAAGAGTGGTTTTGCCCGAACCCGACTCGCCAACTAGACCGAGGGTTTCGCCCTGGCCAACGTGAATGTTCACATCGTGCAGTGCCTTAAAGCCTTGCTTGCGAAAGCCCTTGCCAGGGTAGGTTACGTCTAGGTGATCGACGGTCAGAACGTTGTTGGTCATGACTAGTTCTCCTTTGCGTTGCCGGTAAGCATGGTCATTGGGGTCTTGCCTTCAAGCATCGAGCTCAACAGAACCTGGGTGTATTGCTCTTGAGGGTTGCCCAAAATTGCGCGCACCTCGCCCTGCTCAACAACCCGGCCGTATTGCATAACGACCACGCGGTCGGCTAGGTCGGCAACCACACCAAAGTTGTGGGTCACCAAAACCATGCCCATTCCGAGACGCTTTTGCAGGTCGCGAAGCAGGTCAAGAACTTCGGCCTGAACGGTCACATCGAGAGCCGTGGTTGGTTCGTCGGCGATCAGCAGGTCAGGTTCGCAAGAGATCGCGCCAGCAATCAAAACGCGCTGAGCCATGCCTCCCGAAACCTCGTGTGGATAGCTTTTGAAAACGCGCTCTGGGTTGTTGATGCCAACATCGTCGAGCAGCTTTAGCGCACGAGCCTTGGCCTCTTTTTTGCTGATGCCAAGCACCACGGTCATTGGGCGAACCAACTGATAGCCAATGGTGAAGGCAGGGTCGAGGTTGCTCATTGGCTCTTGCGGAATGTAAGCAATCTTCTTTCCGCGGAACGCGGTCATTGCTTTTTGCGAAATCGAGACCTGCTCTGGAGATACCAAATCTTGACCGGCACAGATGATGTGCCCGCTGACGATTTGTGCGTTGCTTGGCAGCAGTCCAAGAATCGAGAACGCGGTCTGTGACTTGCCCGAACCAGACTCACCAACGATGCCAAGAACCTCGCCCTTGTCGAGCTCGAACGAGACATCTTGAACGACCTTCTTGATCGAGCCGTCACCCTGCGGGTAACCAACGCTCAGGTGCGAAACCGAAAGCAAGCGACCGGCAGCGGCCTTCTTTTCGGCATCGGTCAGCGGCGCGATGTGCTCGGTTGCCTTGGCGGCATCCGAGGCTTTTGCAGCCTTTGATTTTTTAGCGCTGATCTTTTGTGCGTCTTCGAGGGCGTCGCGAACCGCGTTGCCGAAGAGGGCGAACGAACCGATGGTTAGCGAAATGATGAGCCCGGGCCAAAGCACCAACAGCGGGTTGATGAAGATGTTCATGAAGCCCTCGTTGAGCATCACACCCCAGCTGATCAGGGTGGTGTCGCCGAGGCCCAAGAACTCGAGGCCCGACTGAATCGAGATCGCGATGCCCGAGATCATGGCCGACTGAATAATGATCGGCGCGCGCACCACGGTGAAGATGTGCTTGGTGATGATTCTGAAATCGCTCAGGCCCGAAACTCTGGCGGCATCGACATAGAGCTCGTTGCGAACCGACATAACCGCGGTTCGGGTGAGTCTAAAGAAGCCCGGCGCGATCAAAATGCCGAAAACAAACATCGAAATTGCGATCGATGGGCCAACCGCCGCGCGCACTGCAAGCAGCACGATGATCGAAGGCAAGCTCATCAACATGTTGGCGATCCAAGATGCGATGCTGTCGAAACGGCCGCCGTAGTAGCCGGCGATTAGACCGGTTGGCACACCGATGATGATCGAGGTGACCACAACAATCAGGGCCGAAAGCAGGGTTGCCTGCGAACCAAAGATGATGCGGCTAAGAATGTCGCGACCGGCGCTGTCGGTGCCAAGCAGGTGTGAACCCGATGGGCCAGCCATGATGTTCATGGCGTCGGTGGCAGCTGGGTCGAGTGGAGCAATCAGTGGTGCCGCGATGGCCGCGATGGCAACCAGCGCGATGATTGCGCTCGAGACTAGGCCAAGTGGATTGCGCAGAATTCTTGAGGCAAGACTGCGACGCACGATTGGGGCGCCGTGGGTTACGGCTGGGGCTGGCTGGTTGCTCACGCTACACGCACCTTAGGGTTTAGCCATCCGTTGATTAGGTCGACCGCAAGGTTGACCAGAATGACGATGATTACGGTGAAGACCACAACGCCCATAACGACCGGGGTGTCGCCAATGCTGGTGCTTTGAACTGCCATCTGGCCAATGCCCGGCAGTGCAAAGATCGATTCGATGATGACCGAGCCGCCCAAGAGGCCAACGAACTGAAGGCTTAGAACGGTAAGGCCGGCAGGGGCTGCCGAGCGAAGAACGTGCTTGAACAGAATCTCGGTTGGCTTGATGCCTCGGCTGCGCAGGGTGCGAACCCAGTCGCGATCCATTACCGACTTGATTGCCGAGCGAATCTGCTGAGCCGCCGATGCAACGGTGGCAAGCACCAGCGATGCAACCGGCAAGATTAGCGACAGCGCCCAGTTGGCCGGGCTGTCGGTGAAAGCAACCCATCCGGTTGCTGGCAGCAGCGCAAGGTTGATTGCAAACAGGGTCACCAAGAAGATTGCGACCACAAAGCCTGGCACGGCAAAACCGGCCACGGCCAAAAACTGAACGACTCGGTCGATAGCGCCGCCCTTTACGGCAGCTGCCATGCCAAGCACGGTGGCCAAAATTGCAGCCAGGATGATTGCCCCGAGCACGAGGGTCATGGTGATCGGAAGACGGTTGGCGAGGCCATCGATTATTGCCTCGTTGGTGAACCAGCTGGTGCCCAGGTTGCCCTGAAGCGCGTTGGTTAGCCATTCAAAATAGCGGGTTAGCAGTGGGCGGTCGAGGCCCAGTTCTGCGTTCTTTTGGGCAATCATTTCGGCGGTTGCGTCATCGCCCAGAATGTTCATGGCCACGTTTGAGGTCGAGAAAAAGACCAAGAAGTAGGCCAGGGTCGAAATGACCAAGAGCAGCAGGGCTCCTGAGCCAAGCCTTCTGGCGATAAATGCAAACATTGGTTGCTCCGTTTAGTGGGTGGGGCTGGGGTTTGGTGGGGCTGGGGTTTGGGTGGTGCTGCTGGTGCGGGTCTAGGTTTTGGAGGGAGCCGAGAGGGATGATCTCGGCCCCCACCAAAGTTTCTAGTTACCTAAGCCGGATTACTTTCCGGTTGGCGCGAAGCTGTATAGGTAAGGGATTGCGTTCTGCGCCTGGTTCACAGTCTTGATTCGCTTGCTCACGAAGTAGAGCTGTGGGATTCGGAAGAACGGGATGTACCAGGCTTCTTTGGTTAGGAAGCTGTTGATGACCTTGGCTTGAGCAACGATGTTCTTGTCGCTTGGGTCTGCCTCAATCGCTGCAATCGCCTTGTCTAGCACTGGTGATCGTGACTTCATCACGTTCCACGAGCCATCCGGGGTTGCCATCTGGTTGATTGCAACCCATGGGGTGCCCTGGAACAACTGGAAGATACCCGCTGCGAACTTGCCGGCCTTTAGCTGGTTGCGGTAGTCGGCGAATGGCACTGAAACCCAGTTGATTGTGATACCCGACTTAGCAAGCTGGTCTTTTAGAAGCGCGTTCATGGTTGGGTCTGGCCATGATGGTAGGTCAAGGGTGACGCCATCTGAATAGCCAGCCGAAAGCAATAGCGCCTTGGCCTTCTTGTTGTCTAGCGGGTAGGTCTTGTCTAGAGCTGCGTCGTATGCACCGGTGGTCTTGGCAAGCACCTGGTTGGTGATTTCGCCATAGCCACCCTGAACTGCCTTGAGCAGTGCAGCGCGGTCGATTGAGTAGGCGATCGCCTGGCGAACACGGGCATCCTTGAGGGCCTTGTTTTTTGAACCGGTGCGGTCGAACATCAACAGACCCTGCCAGTCAACATAGTTGCTCATCTGGGTAAAGCCCTTGCCCTTGGCGGTGCCGGCGGTCTTGACATCGAGCAGAGTGGTGTCGATCTGACCAGATAGCAGCGCGTTTAGGCGAGCGGTTACATCGGTGATGATCTTGAAGGTGATCTTGGTGAACTTGATTTTTGACTTGTCCCAGTATGAAGGGTTCGCGGTGACCACGATCTGTGAGCCAACAACCGACGAAGAGTCGAAGATGTATGGGCCCGAGCCAACCGGCTTGGTCTTTAGACCAGGGGTGCCGAGTGCCTTAGGGCTAGCCATGAAGCTGTCGGTGGTTGATAGGTAGTACTCAAGGTCAGGGTTTGCCTTCTTGAGAGTCACCTTGATGGTGTCGGCGTCGACAACCGAAATGGTTGAGTCATTTAGAGTGCCAACCTGAGGGCCGTTGCCCTTGATGAAGTTGTCTAGGTTTGCCTTGGCAGCAGCTGCGTCAAACACTTCACCATCGGTGAACTTTACGCCCTTGCGAAGGTCGAGACTTAGCTCGGTCTTGGCCGAGTTCCAGGTCCACTTGGTTGCAAGGTTTGGCTTGTACTTGCCATCTGGGGTGCGAAGAATCAGGTTGTCATAAACAGCCTGGTAGTAGGGAATCAAGTGGCCGATGTCGGCCTGGCTTGGGTCCCAAGACTTGATGTCGATTAGTGAGCCGATTACAAGGTCAGTCTTGTTGGCTGCCTGAGCAGGGGTTGCGCCAGCAAGTGCCGAACCAGCGAGTGCAACGGCTACTAGGCCGGCACCGATTCTCTTTGAGAGGTTCATTTCATTCCTTCATTGGTTTGAGGCATGTGGTTTACATGGAATTTGTTCTGTTGTGGCTTTGACTTCGCTGGCCCCTGGCGGAGGTTTGTTTCCAGCTCGAAATTTAGATTAGAGGTTTGTTGCCGTTTTTGGCAAGCGGTTGCCAACAAATTGCAATAACGGTTTAGTAACGTTGCGTTCACCCCTTGTTTTATAAGGGTTTTCGAGGTGGCAACCGTGTGCCAAATCGGGTGAGTTGTGAGATTTCTCGAGCCGCTCGCGGCTCTTTTCGAGCCGATTCGACCGCAGCGATACCACCCATTCGGGCCGGTTTCGACCCACCGCACTCGGTTAGCCTTGTGGGGTGAAGCAATCAAAATTGGTGGGTTACCTGTTTGGCGTGGCCGGCATGCTCATGCTTTCGTTCACCCTGATTGCGCTCAAATTTGGGCTCGAAAGTTTCAGCCCGATCACCATGAGCTTGGGCCGCGTTTTTCCGGCAGCCATCGTTGCCTTCATCGCGCTGCGCGTTTCTGGGGCTCCGCTTTTGCCTCCAAAGCAAGATGTGGTTCGCGTGCTTGGGCTCACTATCGGTGTGGTCATAGCGTTTCCGCTCATCACCTCGTATGGGCTCGAGCACATCACTCCAGGCCAAGCTGGTGTTCTTGGTGCCCTCGGGCCAATCATCACCGCCGCCCTTTCGGTGCTTTACGGGCACAAGCATCCGGGGCGCGTTTTTTGGATTGCTTCTTCGATGGGCACCGCGGCCGCGATTGGCTTTGCGCTCACACGCAGTGCCGACAACCCGGGCCATGGCGACCTGCTTTGGTATGGCCTGATGCTGATTGCGGTTGTGCTTTGGTGTTGGGGTCAGGTGACCGGCGGCACCTTGACCGGTAAGCATCACAGCATTCAGATTTTGGCTTGGGCGATTCTGCTTGGCACACCCCTAAACGCCATCGGCGCGGGTGTTGAACTGTGGTTGAACCCGATCACCGAATGGCCAACCAGGAACGCCTGGTTCGGCTTTCTTTATGTGTCTCTGGTATCGATGTTCTTGGTTTTCTTTGTCTGGTATGCCGCCATGGACCGAATCGGCATGGTCAAAACATCGCAGCTTCAGCTGGTGCAGCCGATCATCACGCTGGTCATCAGCATCTGGTTGTTCGGCGAAGTCGTTGCGCCAAGCACCTGGGTTTTCGCGGTGCTCATCATGGCTGCAGTCGCCTGGACTCAGAGCATTCGGCGGAAGTAATTACTCAAGTAAAAAGACACTGCGCCCACCGTGTCTTGAAAACTTCGATAGCTTCGAAGTTTTCTTACGCCACGCTCGGGGCTAGCATGTCGTGGCGAACCACGATGGCATCGCGCTGAGGGCCAACGCCGATAGCCGAGATGCGTGCTCCGCTGATCTTCTCTAGAGCCAAAACGTAGTCCTGGGCGGTCTTTGGAAGATCGCCGAAGGTGCGAGCACCCGAGATGTCTTCGCTCCATCCAGGGAAGTTTTGATAGATCGGCTTTGCGTGGTGGAAGTCGCTCTGTGAGACAGGCATCTCGTCGAAACGCTTGCCATCGACCTCGTAGGCAACGCAAACCGGAATCTCTTTTAGACCGGTTAGAACATCGAGCTTGGTGAGCACAAAGTCGGTGACACCGTTGATCCGCGCCGAGTAGCGAGCAATCGGGGCGTCATACCAGCCACAACGACGAGGGCGGCCAGTGGTGGTGCCAAACTCGTGGCCGGTCGCACGAAGGAACTCGCCGTTTTCGTCGAACAATTCGGTTGGGAAAGGGCCTGCGCCAACGCGAGTTGTGTAGGCCTTTACGATGCCGATGACGGTCTTGAACTGGCCTGGGCCAATGCCCGAACCGGTTGATGCGCCACCCGCGGTTGAGTTTGAAGAGGTCACGAACGGGTAGGTGCCGTGGTCAACGTCGAGCATGGTGGCCTGGCCACCCTCGAACAAAACGGTCTGGCCGTTGTTGATTGCGTCGTGCAATTCAAGTGCGGTGTCGGCAACCATTGGGCGCACGCGCTCGGCATAGCTGAGCAGCTCGGCAACGGTCTCGTCGACCTTGATTGCGGCGCGGTTGTAAACCTTGGTTAGCAGGTTGTTCTTGGCAACCAGCGCTGCCTCGACCTTCTGGCGAAGAATGCTTTCGTCGAACAAATCTTGAATGCGAATACCAACGCGGTTGATCTTGTCAGCATAGGTTGGGCCAATGCCACGGCCGGTGGTGCCGATGGCACGCTTGCCCAAGAAGCGCTCTGAAACCTTGTCGATGGTCACGTTGTAAGGAGTGATCACGTGAGCGTTGGCCGAAACGCGAAGCTTCGAGGTGTCGATTCCACGAGCGTTTAGCGCGTCGATTTCTTCGAACAAAACGGCAAGGTCAATAACCACACCGTTTGAAATAACTGGGATGACCCCTGGGGTCAAAATGCCTGATGGAAGAAGGTGCAGGGCATACTTTTCGTTGCCAATAACCACGGTGTGGCCAGCGTTGTTGCCGCCATTGAACTTGACTACGTAGTCAATGTGTTCGGCCAAAAGGTCGGTTGCTTTACCCTTACCTTCGTCGCCCCACTGCGCACCGATGATTACAACTGCAGGCATGATTACCCCTTGCAAAACCTTGGATTCGTACGCGATGGCGTACATCTAAGTTTATCGCTTGAAGATGTGCTGCATAACCCACTGGTGCATGGTTATTGCGGCGGCAGCCGAAGCATTAATTGAGCGGGTTGACCCGAACTGAGTGATTTCGAGAACCACCTCGGCGGCATCGATTGCGGCTTCGCTGAGGCCCGGCCCCTCCTGACCGAAGAGCAAAACGCAGTTTTCTGGCAGCGCATACTCTTCGATTTTTTTACAACCTGGAACGTTGTCGATTGCGATGATCGGCAGCGATGCGCCATCAACGCCCGCGGTCTTGCACCACTCGACAAAGTCTTCGACCGTGGGGTGGTGGCGCACATGCTGATAACGGTCGGTCACCATCGCACCTCGCCGGTTCCAACGACGATTGCCGATGATGTGAACCTCGGCGGCCAAGAATGCGTTTGCTGTTCGAACGATCGAACCGATGTTTAGGTCGTGCTGCCAGTTCTCGATAGCAACGTGATATTTGTGGCGGCGCTGGTCAAGCGACGCAATGATTGCCTCCATCTTCCAGTAGCGATACTGGTCGAGCACGTTTCGGGTGTCGCCGTTTAGCAGCAGCTCGGGGTCAAGCAGCGAGTCAGGGTTTGGTTCATCCGGGGTTCCGGCATCAGCCGGCCATTCGCCCTGCCAAGGGCCAACGCCCCAGGTGGTTTGCTCGGGAGTCTCGGTTGCGCCGGGGGCAACATATTCGGCCCCGGTTGCCCGGCCGCCTTCATCCACATTCTTAGCGACGAAGTCGCTCGAATTAAATTTGTCTGGCAAAACTCTTCTTTCGCAAGTTCAAAGTGAGCGTCGCCACGAGAGCCATGATGGTTGAACCGATGAACACGCTCAGGTTAGCGGTGTCGTGCCAGTCATCGTTGTTGCCAAATGAGAGCTCGCTCATCAAAAGGGCAACGGTGAAACACATGCCGAAAAGCGGCGCGATCGAGAGCATATCGGCCCACTTTAGATTTGCCG
>JBEEPX010000067.1:0-11535 GCA_041190885.1 Actinomycetota bacterium | reverse complement strand
TCGACATCAACACCCGCCGTTGGGCTGGAGTGCCGTTCTATCTTCGTGCCGGCAAGCGCCTTGGCCGCAGAGTGACCGAAATCGCAGTTGTTTTCAAGCGCGCCCCACAGCAGCTTTTTGCCGAGAGCCAGACCAGCGCACTGGGTCAGAACGCCTTGGTGATTCGCGTTCAGCCAGACGAAGGTGTGACCATCCGTTTCGGTTCAAAGGTGCCGGGCGTCGGCATGCAGGTTCGAGACGTGACCATGGACTTCGGTTACGGCCACGCCTTCACCGAGGCCAGCCCAGAAGCCTACGAGCGTTTGATTCTCGACGTTTTGCTTGGTGACCCACCGTTGTTCCCACGCCACGAAGAAGTAGAACTCTCGTGGAAGATTCTCGACCCGATCGAGGAATACTGGGCCACACAGGGTCAGCCTGAGCAATACAAGCCGGGCACCTGGGGTCCGACCTCAGCCAATGAAATGCTTGCCCGTGATGGCCGTGAGTGGAGAATTCCGTGATCAAAGATCTACCTAACACAACGATCAGTAAGGTCTCCAAGGCCTTGGTTCAAATTCGCGAAGAAGGTGGAGCTGTTGCGCTCGGTCGCGTTCTGACTCTGATCATCGAAACCAACTTTGCCGGCATTGAGCCAGCCATCAAGGCCGCCAACGAGGCATCGCGTGAACACCCTTGTCGAGTGATCGTGGTTGCCGATGATGAAGGTGCCGCCGCTTCAGAAGCCAAGCTTGACGCCCAGATTCGCGTTGGTGGCGATGCCGGAGCATCTGAGGTTGTAGTTTTGCGCGCCTTCGGAGAGGCTGCGAGCGACCCTGAGAGCCTCGTGACCGGTTTGCTTCTTCCTGATGCCCCCGTGGTTGCTTGGTGGCCTGACGAGGCTCCTGCCGTTGTCGGCGACTCACCCATCGGGCACATCGCTACTCGTCGCATCACAGATGCAGCCAGCCAGAAAGATCCACATGCATTCTTGGTTCAGCTCGCTGGTTCATATCAGCCGGGTGACAGCGATTTTGCCTGGACCCGCTTGACCCTATGGCGAGCTCAGCTTGCTGCCATTCTCGACCAGCCGCCATACGATCCAGTAACCGGTATCGAAGTGACCGGCGCCACCGACTCACCAAGCACCGACCTCTTGGCTGCCTGGTTGCAGCTCAAGTTAAAGGTCGATGTCAAGTTGATTCGCACCAATCGAGGCAAGCAAGTTGCTGGCATCCGTGGTGTAAAGATTCTTCGCAAGTCGGGCGACATCGAAATCGTTCGAAACGTGCCTGACGTTGCGACTCTAATTCAGCCAACTCAGCCAACTCGCGAGATTTCATTGCCTCGTCGCAGCTTGCGCGATTGCCTAAGCGAAGACCTTCGCCGCCTTGACCCAGATGATCTGTTCGGCAAAGTCATCAAGACCTTCGGACCACACTCGGCCAAGCCGGTTTTGACCGAAGGCCACTAATGTCACAACCTACGGTTAATAGATTCAAAGATGCCGATTCGGTGGCTCGTGCCGCCGCAACCGCACTAATCGCAAAGCTGAACCAGGTTCTGCAGTCGAAACCAGAGGCGCACATTGCCCTAACCGGCGGAACCGTTGGTATTGCAACTCTTGCTGCCCTCGGTGAGCACCCCGACCGCGATTCAATCGACTACACCAAAGTCAATTTTTGGTGGGGCGACGAACGTTTCGTGGCTTCCGACAGTGATGATCGCAACGCGAATCAGGCTCGCAAGGCGCTATTGAGCAAGATCACTCTTGATGAGGCCAAGGTTCACGAGTTTCCTGCCGCCGACCAGGGCCTAGACCTAGATCAGGCCGCAGCTAGTTTTGCGGCTCATGTCGTCAAAGTAGCCCCGCACTTCGATGTGGTTTTTTGTGGAGTTGGTCCCGACGGACACATCTGCAGCCTGTTCCCTGGTAAATCCGCTCCCGCAGCTGGGTTGCAGGTCGTTGCAGAGCACGACTCCCCCAAGCCGCCACCCCAGCGCCTAACCTTCACCTATGAGGCCGTCAATTCGGCCGATGAGGTTTGGTTCGTTGTTGCGGGTGCAGATAAGCAGCAAGCGGTTGAGGTTGCCTTCGGCGATGACCCGCAGGCGTTGCCGGTCGGTCGCGTTCACGGCACCCAGAAAACCGTTTGGTTTGTCGATCAAACCGCTGGTAATCGCGTTTGGGGTTGCTAGTCACCGTCTGAATCGGTCACTGACCTTCGCTTAAACAAAAAGAGACCCGATGGGGTCTCTTTTTTTGTCTAAAACTATTTGTTTTTAGCTGCTTCTGCTTCTGCGGCCTTGATGTGACGCTCGCGCACGGCGTTTACTGCTTCGTCTAGTAGCTGAACCGCTTCTTCGTCGGTTCTGCGCTCTTTCACGTATGCCAGGTGGGTCTTGTACGGCTCGTGCTTAGCGATCACCGGTGGATTGTTCTTGTCTAGTCCAGCTGGCGAGCCACAGTTGGGGCAGTCGATCTCGACCATGATTTCCTCGGCTTCGAGGTGCGCCGAGAACTGCTTGTTGGTTTCGTGGCCGTTTGCGCAAAAGTAGTCGCGAAGAACACGCTCGGCTTTGAAACCGCGGTCGGCCTCGCCCATTGGCCCTGCGCCAACACGAGAACCGCGAATCGCTGAACCCCCGTTGGTCATTTTTAGCCCAGAAGGTTGAAGCGGGTGAACAAGCCCAGGGTGATGATAACCACGGCCCAAACGACACCAAGGATGATGGTTATGCGGTTTAGGTTGCGCTCTGCAACGCCCGATGAACCAAGGGTGGTGTTAACGCCGCCACCGAACATGTCTGAAAGGCCGCCGCCACGACTCTTGTGCAAAAGAATCAAGAGAGTCAGTAGCAAGCTGGTGATAGCAAGCAGCACATACAGTGCAATCGATAGAGCGGCCATTAAAAATCCTTAGGTATTAGCAGTATTGAAATTATAGAGCGATGTGCTTCTGGAAACGAGCAATACCGCTGAACTCCTCGGCATCGAGGCTGGCTCCACCAACGAGCACGCCGTCAACTTCGGTGCTGCGAAGGAATCCGGCTACGTTTGCGGCCTTGACCGAACCGCCGTAAAGAATTCGGGTTGCCTGCGCCAAATCGGCACCAAATTTTGCTGCGAGAGCTTCGCGAATCTTTCCACAAACCGCAGCTGCCTCTTCTGGGGTTGCTACCTTACCGGTGCCGATTGCCCAGACTGGCTCATAGGCGATAACAAATTCGCCTAGCTTGTCGTGACCGGCAAGCGCAGCCAAAGTCTGGCGCACTGGAACAGCGCTCTGTCCCTCGGTTTCAAGTTCTTCTAGAGTTTCACCAACGCAAATAACAGGTACTAGACCGTGACGGAATGCCGCGGCAGTCTTAGCCTTAACGACATCATCGCCCTCTGCGTGATACTGGCGGCGCTCCGAGTGACCGATCAAAACGTACTTGGCATCAAGCTTGGCAAGGAACGCGCCAGAGATGTCGCCGGTGTAGGCGCCAGAGTCGTGCTGTGAAAGGTCCTGAGCACCCAAGCCCAGCTCAAGCTTCTCGGCGTCGATCAGGGTCTGAACGGTGCGAAGGTCGGTGAATGGAGGAAAGACAACCACCTCAGCCGACTTGTAGTCGTGACCGGCGTCAGCCAGGGTCCAAGAAAGCTTTTGCACCAATGCGATTGCCTGCTGGTGATCTAGGTTCATCTTCCAGTTGCCGGCGATTAGTGGAACGCGGTTAGCCATTTGGCCCTCCAGTTATTTGTTGAGAAAAATTAGTTAAGAACTTCTAGCCCTGGCAGTTTCTTGCCCTCTAGGTACTCGAGGCTCGCGCCACCGCCGGTCGAGATGTGGCCGAACTGGCTGTCTTCGAACCCAAGGATGCGAACTGCTGCGGCAGAGTCGCCACCGCCAACAACGCTCAGGCCGTTAACTTCGGTGAGCGCCTGCGCGACGGCGCGGGTTCCTCCGGCGAACTTGTCGATCTCGAACACACCCATCGGGCCGTTCCAGAACACGGTCTTCGAAGCCTTGATTTCGGCGGCGAAACGAGCGGCCGATTCTGGGCCGATGTCTAGGCCAAGACCCTTGTCGCCAAACGGGCTCGACTCGATTTCGTGAGCCGATGTGATTGCAACCTCGGCGTCTGCCCCAAACTTTGAAGCAACCACGATGTCGGTCGGCAAAATAACCTCGACGCCAAGAGCTGCGGCGCGAGTCAAATACTCTTTGCAGGTGTCGATCTGGTCGACCTCGAGCAGGCTTGAACCCACCTTGTAACCCTGCGCTGCCAAGAAGGTGAAGACCATTCCGCCACCGACGAGCAGTTTGTTTACGCTCGGCAGTAGGTGGTCAATAACGCCAAGCTTGTCTGAAACCTTTGAGCCACCAAGAACAACCGCGTAAGGGCGCTCTGGGTTGGTGGTTAGGCGCTCTGCGACCTCAAGTTCTTTCTCAACCAAGAAACCGACAGCGCTTGGCAGGGCCTTGGCAAGTTCGAACACGGATGCCTGCTTGCGGTGCACAACACCGAAGCCATCGCTAACGAAGAAATCGCCGAATTCGGCAAGCTTGGCGGCAAACGCCTCGCGCTCGGCCGCATCCTTGCTGGTTTCTGCTGCGTTGAAGCGCAGGTTCTCGAGAACCACTACCCCACCGCGAGCAAGTGCCTTCACGGCACCCTGTGCTTCGCTACCAACGGTGTCGGTAGCGAAGAACACAGGCTGACCAAGAAGTTCGCCGAGACGCTTTGCAGCTGGCTCGAGCGAGTATTTGGCATCAGGCGCACCCTCTGGGCGACCAAGGTGTGAGATAACCACTACCTTGGCGCCGCTGTCGACCAGGTACTTGATGGTTGGAACGGAAGCAACGATGCGACCATCGTCGGTGATGCGAGTTCCATCTAGTGGAACGTTGAGGTCGCAGCGGATTACTACCCGCTTTCCATCAAGGTTTGGCAGGTCGGAGAGTTTGCGCAATTTTTGCCTTTTCGTTTGTTCTTGAGCTGACTAGCTGTTTAGAGCTTGCTAGCCACTAGCTCGGTTAGCTCAACCAGACGGTTTGAGTAACCCCACTCGTTGTCGTACCAAGATGAGATCTTTACGGTGCGACCGATGACCTTGATTAGGCCGGCGTCAACGATTGATGAGTGTGGGTCGGTGACGATGTCGCTAGAAACGATCTCGTCCTCGGTGTACTTCAAGATGCCCTTCATTGGGCCAGATGCCGCAGCAGCCTTGTAGGCAGCCTGGATCTGCTCAACGGTGACATCGGTCTTTGAGACCAAGGTTAGGTCGGTGATCGAACCGGTTGGTACTGGAACGCGAAGTGCGTAACCGTCTAGTTTGCCCTTTAGCTCTGGAAGAACTAGGCCGATCGCCTTAGCTGCACCGGTCGATGAAGGAACGATGTTTAGAGCGGCAGCGCGAGCGCGACGTAGGTCGCCGTGAGGGCCATCCTGGAGGTTCTGGTCGGCGGTGTAAGCGTGCACGGTGGTCATCAGACCGTTCTCGATACCAAAGTTGTCGTTGAAGACCTTGGCGAATGGAGCCAAGCAGTTGGTGGTGCAAGAAGCGTTCGAGATGATGTGGTGGTTTGCTGGGTCGTAGGTGTGCTCGTTGACACCGATTACGAAGGTTGCAACGTCGCCGGTAGCAGGTGCTGAGATCAGAACCTTCTTTGCGCCAGCTGCGATGTGAGCCTTTGCAGCCTCTGAGTCGGTGAAACGACCGGTTGACTCGATAACGATGTCAACGCCTAGCTCGCCCCAAGGAAGGTCGGCTGGGTTGCGCTCGGCAAGAACCTTGATGACGTTGCCGCCAACGATGATGTTCTGTCCGTCAACCGAAACTTCCTGAGGAAGACGGCCGGTTACTGAGTCATACTTCAAAAGGTGAGCAAGTGACTTTGGGTCGCTTAGGTCGTTTACTGCAACGATCTCTAGGTCGGTGCCCTTTGCTAGCTCGGCACGTAGGTAGTTACGTCCGATGCGGCCGAAGCCGTTGATTCCAACGCGAATTGCCATTAGGTTCTCCAAATGGTTCAGGCGCCACAAACGGCGCGTGGTTGATTTTTATTGGTTATTTGCCACGCACCGTTGGGTGGAAAAACTAGTATCAGACTAGCAGTAGACCGCGGGTTTGAGTGCGTGCCGCCTCGAAACGTGCCTGAACATCTGACCAGTTGATGATGTTCCAGAACGCCTTCACATAGTCGCCCTTCACGTTGACATAGTCAAGGTAGAAAGCGTGCTCCCACATGTCGAGCATCAGTAGCGGAACGCTGGTTGGAACAATGTTGCCCTGCTGGTCATAAAGCTGCTCGATGATGAGTTGCTGACCCAAGACATCCCAAGCCAAGAATGACCAACCAGAACCCTGGATGCCCATAGCGCTGGCGTTGAAGTGCGCCTGGAATGCTTCAAAAGAGCCGAAGAACTCGTCGATTGCTGCAGCCAACTCGCCCTGAGGGCGGTCGCTGTTTACCGGAGCCAAGTTCTTCCAGAAGATCGAGTGGTTGATGTGGCCGGCAAGGTGGAAGGCTAGGTCCTTCTGAAGTTTGTTGACCCAGGTGAAATCGTTCTTCGCGCGAGCCTCTTCGAGCAGGTCAAGAGTGGTGTTTGCGCCAGCGACATAGGCCGCGTGGTGCTTCGAGTGGTGCAGCTCCATGATGCGAGCCGAGATGCTTGGCTCTAGTGCTGCGTAGTCGTAGGTCAGTTCCGGAAGAACGTACTTGCTCATTTTGGGCTCCTATTTTGGGGTTGCTTTTAAAAAGTTCTAATTTGGGTTGATTATTCCGAGTTAGTCTTCGAGATCTTCGCTCAAGAAGGCATCCGTGGCTGGAATGCCAAGCTCCTCGGCCTTCTTGTCGGCCATGGCCAGCAGGCGACGGATTCTGCCGGCGATTGCGTCTTTGGTCATTACTGGGTCTGCCAAGTGGCCTAGTTCGTCGAGGCTGGCTTGCTTGTGCTGCAATCGCAGCTGTCCGGCATAGCGCAGGTGCTCGGGAATGTCTGTTCCAAGAATCTCGAGGGCTCTCTCTACGCGGGCACCGGCCGCAACTGCGGCCTGAGCCGATCGACGAAGGTTGGCATCATCGAAATTAGCCAGTCGGTTTGCGGTGGCCCGAACCTCGCGACGGAGTCGCATCTCTTCCCAGCGCAAAACCTGAGTGTGGGCGCCCATCTGGGTGAGCATGGTCGCGATGGCTTCGCCTTCGCGAACGACAACTCGGTAAACGCCTCGAACCTCGCGCGCCTTTGCCTGCACCCCCAATCGACGAGCCACGCCAACCAAGGCCATTGCTGCCTCATTGCCAGGCGCAGTGATCTCGAGCGCGGCCGAGCGGCCCGGGTCGGTCAGTGAACCATGGGCCAAGAATGCTCCGCGCCAAACTGCTTGGGCTTCGGGGATCGAACCCGATACCAATAGAGCTGGCAGGCCACGAACCGGGCGCCCACGCTGGTCTAGCAGACCGGTTTGACGGGCTAGAACGTCGCCCTGTTTGATTACTCGCACCTGATAACGGCTGGTGCGACGAATTCCACTGGGCGAAATGATCGCGAGTTCCGACTCGATGCCAAATAGCTCGACCAGATCCTTGCGAACGCGTCGAGCAAGCTGAGCGGTGTCTAGTTCAACCTCGACGGCAACTCTTCCCGAAATCAGGTGTAATCCGCCCGAGAAGCGAAGAATTGTCGCCAGTTCGGCCATGCGAACCGAGTTCTTATTGATTTCTAAACGTGAGAGCTCATCCTTGAGGTCTGCGGTTAGTGCCATGTCTTATCCCCTATTCCTTGCCGAGATCGCGGTGCTTGATGCTCACGGCTACATCTGGAAGTTTTGCCAACTCTGCTGCGATTCGTTTGGCGGTTGCAACCGAGCGGTGCTTGCCACCGGTGCAGCCGACGGCGATCGTCGCGTATCGCTTGTTTTCTTGAACGTATCCACGCAGCACCGGTTTCAGCGCCGAAAGGTAGTTCGTGATGAATTCCTCTGCCCCGGGCTGCCCAAGCACAAAATCACTGACCGCCTGGTCTTCGCCGGTGAACGGGCGAAGGGCTTCTTGCCAGAACGGGTTGGGCAAAAATCTCATGTCGGCTACTAGATCTGCATCAGATGGCAAACCGTACTTGAACCCAAAGCTCATAACTGTGATCTGCAGTCGCTGCGAGTGCTCGAGTGTGAATCCGTCGCTGATCTTGTTCGAAAGCTGATGAATGTTTAGGTCACTGGTGTCAATTACGACATCCGCGGCCTCTCGAAGGCTCAGCAGGCGAACTCGCTCTTCGCCAATTCCATCAAGGATGGTGCCGTTGCCCTGTAACGGGTGTGGTCGGCGAACCGACTCGAAGCGCTTTACAAGTGCAGCATCGGTGGCTTCAAGAAAGAGCAGACGAAGGTTGATGCTTCTGGTGCGAAGTTGCGCGAGGTGCTCTTGCAGTTCGCTGAAAAATTCGCCTCCGCGAACATCGATCACCACGGCCAAACGTGGAAGCGGGGTCTTGGCAAGAGTGAAAAGGTCGGCAATCGGGCCAAGCATTTGTGGCGGAAGGTTATCTACTACATACCAACCGAGGTCTTCAAGTGCATTGCCAACGGTAGATCTGCCGGCCCCCGACATGCCTGTGACGATAAGGAGTTCGTGCTTCTTTTCGCTAGACACTCGCCCCTCCTTTGCCGGTCAAATTCGAAATCTCGCGTCTCGGCGTGTTGCTTGCTGTGACGCGGTTTGTAGAAGTCTAACCCCTCGCGACACGCCGATTGCAAATCGTTACTTTTTTAATCCCTCGACAATCTGAACCGCGAGTGAATTTCCGATTCCGGCGACCTCCGCTATCTCTTCAACCGAGGCGACCTTGAGGCGTTTTGCCGACCCAAATCTGCGCAGCAGCGCACTGATTCGCTTCTCGCCCAAACCGGGAATCTCGCTCAAAACGCTGGCGATGCTACTCGAGCGCTTTTTGCGTTGATAAGTGATTGCAAAACGGTGTGCTTCATCGCGAATTCTTTGCAGCAGAAACAGCTCGTCGGTGGCGCGCGGAAGAATGATTGGAAACTCATCGCCGGGTACCCAAACTTCTTCGAGTCGTTTCGCAAGACCTACCACAGTGAGCCCTGACACACCGGAGTCGTCGATTGCACGCTGGGCGGCATTAACCTGCGGCAAACCTCCATCGACAATCAAAAGCGACGGGCGGTAACTGAATTTGCCTGGATCGACCAGCTCTTCGTCGGAAGTTGGATCTTTCAGGTACTTCAATCGGCGCGACATGACCTGGTAAATCGACTCGGTGTCATCCGTGGTTTCTTCGATTGAGAAACGTCGATAGTGATCTTTTTTGGGCAGGCCGTCTTCGAACACGACCATTGATGCCACCACCCCGGTGCCACCCAGGTGCGAAACGTCGAAACACTCAATGCGAAGCGGTGCCTCGTCGAGGTTTAGCGCCCTTTGAATGCCGGCAAGCGCATCGGCGCGAGCAGTAAAGTCGGCGCTGCGCCTGGTCTTGTAGAGCATCAGTGCGTGTTTTGCGTTGGTAAGGGCAGTCTCGGCTAGGGCCGCCTTGTCGCCGCGTTGAGCAACTCGCAGATCGACCTTCGAACCTCGCAACTCCCCCAGCCATTTGCCGAGTTCCTTTGCATCTTCGGGCAAAGCCGGCACAATCACTTCGCGAGGCACCTCTTGAGGCTCTGTGCCATCGATCGGTGAATAGACGTTCTGCAATACATACTCGACCAGTTCACTAAGGTCGCGTTCTAACTCCTTGTCGACAACCCAGCCGCGCACACCTCTAATGCGACCGCCGCGCACGATGAATTGCGAAACCGCCGCAGCCAGTTCGTCGTCTGCGATGCCAAAAAGGTCGGCATCCGTGTTGTCACTGAAGACCACGGTGCTCTTTTCAAGAACAGCCTCGAGCGCCTCGACGTTGTCGCGCAGGCGGGCGGCCAACTCGTATTGCTGGGTTTCCGAGGCCTCGAACATTCTTGCGCGCAGAGTCTCTACGTGCTCGGTGTCACCGCCACCCATGAAATCGACGAACTGTTTTGCTATCGCCTTGTGCTCCGTTGAACTGACTCGACCAACACAGGGTGCAGCGCACTTGCCAATGTCACCAAGTAGGCAGGCGCGACCTGATGACTGGGCGCGTTGAAACACACCCGAAGAGCAGCTTCTAACCGGATAAACCTTGAGCAGGGTGTCTAGGGTCTCGCGCACAGCCCAGGCTTGCGTGTAAGGACCGAAATACTTGACCCCCTTCAGTTCGCGATTGCGGGTAATGAAAACCCTCGGAAAAGCATCTCCGGTAGAAACCGCTAGGTAGGGGTATGACTTATCGTCCTTGAACCGAACGTTGAACGGTGGATCGAACTCTTTAATCCAAGTGAATTCGAGTTGCAGGGCCTCATACTCGGTTTTGACGATGGTCCACTGCACATCAACAGCAGAGGTAACCATGCGCCTGGTGCGTTCGTGCAGGCTTTCGAGTGGGCCAAAGTAATTGCTGAGACGAGCTCTCAAGTTTTTGGCTTTACCTACGTAAAGCACTCGACCGGTAGCGTCAAGCCAGCGGTAGACCCCCGGATTCGTCGGGATCTCTCCGGTTTTCGGGCGAAACGACAGGTCGTTTGCCACTAGCCGAGCATTTCCTTCAGGAACTCTCCGGTGAAGCTCTTCTTGTTCTTGGCTACCTGCTCAGGTGTACCGGTTGCGACGACTTCGCCACCTCGCGAGCCACCCTCTGGACCCATGTCGACGATCCAGTCGGCGCACTTGATCACATCAAGGTTGTGTTCAATAACTAGAACGGTGTTGCCCTTGTCGACTAGCCCGTTCAGAACCAAGAGCAGCTTTCGAACATCTTCGAAGTGCAGGCCGGTGGTCGGTTCGTCGAGCACATAGATGCTGCGGCCGTTCGAGCGCTTCTGAAGCTCGGTGGCAAGTTTGACTCGCTGAGCCTCGCCACCAGACAGCGTGGTTGCACTCTGACCTAGACGCACGTAGCCAAGACCAACCTCGACCAGTGTCACCAAGAATCGAGCAATCGAACTGATTGGGGCAAAGAACTCGGCAGCCTCGGCGATCGGCATTTCTAGCACCTCTGCGATGTTCTTGCCCTTGTACTTAACCTGCAGAGTTTCGCGGTTGTAGCGCTCACCATGGCAGACCTCGCAAGCAACGTAGACATCGGGCAAGAAGTTCATTTCGATTCGAAGTGTTCCGTCGCCCGAGCAGGCCTCACAACGGCCACCCTTGACGTTGAACGAGAAACGACCCTGCTGATAGCCGCGGGCCTTTGACTCTTGGGTGTCAGCAAAGAGCTTGCGAATGTGGTCGAAGACACCGGTATAGGTTGCCGGGTTCGAACGAGGCGTGCGGCCAATTGGGTTTTGGTCTACGTGAACTACTTTGTCGAGTTGTTCCAGACCTTCGATGCGGGTGTGCTTTCCAGCAACTCCCTTAGCCCCGTTTAGCGTGTTGGCAAGAACTTCATAGAGAACGTCGTTAACCAAAGATGACTTGCCTGAACCGCTCACGCCCGTGACTGCGGTCAGGGTGCCTAGAGGGAACT
>JBEEPX010000066.1:0-3463 GCA_041190885.1 Actinomycetota bacterium | reverse complement strand
AAGGTGCCGCGGCGGCTGTCTTGACCAGCCATACGAACGGTCTTGCCCTCAAGCAGAAGCGAACCGAGAGCCAAAAGCTCACCGAAGCCCCAGTCGATGCCACCCTCGCGGCTCATCTCGACGCGCTTTGCCAAAAGCTGCTGAAGCTTAGGGTGCACGTTGAAGCCAGGAGGCTGGTTGTTGTGGGCGTTACCGATTAGTTCGACAACGTTGCGCGAAATCGCGGTCGCATGCTCGACTCCGGTGTGGTCGCTGGCTGTGGTTCCGATGCCAACCGGGCGCGGAACCAATGCCGGTGCCGCAACCATGGCCTCGTGAACCTCAACGAAAGCGTTCTCGAGACGGCTCTGGAAACCGGTGTTAGCCGCTTCAAATTCTTCGCGGGTGATGTCGCCACGGCCAACAAGTGACTCTAGATACAGGGTGCGAACTGAGCGCTTGGCCTCAATCAAGTTGTACATCAGTGGCTGGGTCATCGATGGGTCGTCACCTTCGTTGTGACCGCGACGGCGGTAACAGATGATGTCGATAACGACGTCCTTCTTGAATTCCTGGCGGAACTCGAGAGCCAGACGAGCAACTCGAACAACGGCCTCTGGGTCGTCACCGTTCACGTGGAAGATCGGTGCCTGGATGCCCTTGGCGATGTCGGTTGAGTAAACGGTCGAACGTGATTCGCCCGGAGGGGTGGTGAAGCCAACCTGGTTGTTGATCACGATGTTGATGGTTCCACCGGTCTTGTAGCCGCGCAGCTGCGACATGTTCAAGACCTCAGGAACAACACCCTGGCCAGCGAATGCCGCGTCACCGTGAATAATGACCGGAAGCACTGGGTAGACATCGTTTGGAATCGCGTCAACCGCGTCGAGCTTTGCGCGAACGATACCCTCGACAACAGGGTTCACAGCCTCGAGGTGTGATGGGTTTGCAGCCAGTGAAACGCGAACCTGCTTGCCCTCCATGTTGGTAAAGGTACCCTCGGTGCCGAGGTGATACTTGACGTCACCAGAACCCTGAACGGTCTTTACATCGGTGTTGCCCTCGAATTCGCGGAACACCTGACCATATGTCTTGCCGGCAACGTTGGTTAGAACGTTTAGGCGACCGCGGTGTGCCATACCGATAACAACTTCGTGTAGTTCGGCGTTGGCAGCCTCTTGAAGAATCTCGTCAAGTGCGGCGATGGTTGATTCGCCACCTTCAAGCGAAAATCGCTTCTGGCCAACGAACTTGGTCTGCAAGAACGTCTCGAAGGCCTCGGCTTCGTTTAGCTTCTCAAGAATGCGCAACTGCTCTTCGCGGGTTGGCTTTGAGTATGGGCGCTCAAGCTTTTCTTGGAACCAGGCGCGCTGCGCAGGGTCTTGAATGTGCATGAACTCAACACCGACGGTGCGGCAGTAGCTGTCGCGCAGAATCTTGTAGATGTCGCGGAACTGCATCTTTGGCTTGCCGCCAAAACCACCAGTCTTGTAGGTGCGGTCTAGGTCCCAGAGGCTTAGGCCGTGGGTGCGAATGTCTAGGTCTGGGTGTGAACGCTGCTTGTATTCAAGCGGGTCAACATCGGCCATCAGGTGACCACGAACGCGGTAGGCGTTGATCATCTCTTGGATGCGGGTCTCTTTGGCGCGGTCGTCTTCGATGTCGCGCTCGAAGTCGGTTGCCCAGCGAACTGGCTCGTAAGGAATACGTAGATCGGCGAAGATTTCGTCGTAGAAACCACGTGCTCCAAGAAGCAGCTCGTGAACCTTCTTTAGGAACTCGCCCGAACCAGCGCCCTGAATGACGCGGTGGTCGTAGGTCGAGGTCAGGGTGATGGTCTTGCTGACACCAAGCTTTGAAAGCTGAGACTCAGACATGCCCTGGAACTCGGCTGGGTAATCGAGTGCTCCAGCACCAACGATGCAGCCCTGACCCTTCATTAGGCGAGGAACCGAGTGAACCGTGCCAATGCCTCCCGGGTTGGTTAGCGAAATGGTCGAACCGGCAAAGTCGCCAGCGGTCAACTTGTTGTCGCGAGCCTTCTTAACCAACTCTTCGTATGCGCTGAGGTATTCGGCGAAGTTGAGGCGCTGTGCGCGCTTGATGTTTGGAACCAAAAGTGCACGAGTGCCGTCTTCTTTTGGAATGTCGATGGCGAGACCAAAGTTGATGTTCGCCGGGCTAACCGCAGCAGGCTTGCCATCGATTACGTCGTAGTAAACGTTCTGGCTTGGGAACTCTTTGAGAGCACGGATGATTGCGAAGCCAATTAGGTGGGTGAACGACACCTTGCCGCCACGAGTGCGAGAAAGGTGGCTGTTGATCACGATGCGGTTGTCAATCAAGAGCTTGGCTGGAACCGTGCGCACCGAGGTCGCGGTCGGAACCTCGATTGAGGCATCCATGTTGGTGGCCAAAGCCTTTGACATGCCCTTGAGGATGTTGACGGTGTCTTCTTCGACTTCGCCAGCCTCGATGGTGTCGATTAGGCCGGTGACCGGTGCCTGTGCCGGAATCGGCTGTGGCTTGGCTTCGACGCGGGTGGTCTTGGCAACCATTTGGGTCGGCTCGCTTGGGGTGACCGCAACTGGAGCAACTGGAGAAACCGGTGCGACCGGTGCGGCTGGGGGAGTGATTGGGGCGGCTGGCTGAGCCGGGGTAGCAGCCTGAACCGGAATGGTGACTGGACCGGTAGTTGCGTGAGGGGTCTCGGTTGGCTTGTAGTTCTCGAGAATCGGCCACCAGGCCTTGTCTACCGAGTCAGGGTTTGCCTTGTACTGTGCGTACATTTCGTCGACTAACCAATCGTTAGCTCCGAAAGCGTTGTCACCGTTTGCGTTCTCGCCGTTGCCTGACAGAGAAACCACCTCTTTATGATTGTCCGTTCGATGTGCAGGTCAAGCCTACCCCAAGAAGGCTATGCTGATAGGACGATGAACGAGTGGCTGATGCTGTTTTTTGGCATGATTCTGACCATTGGAACAGGCTTGTTCGTAGCCAGCGAATTTTCGCTGGTAAACCTTGAGCGAAGCGATCTCGAAGCTCGTCGCGAACGCGGAGAACGCGGCTTGAGCAACAGCATCCGTGCACTAAAAAAGACCAGCACTCACCTTTCTGGTGCACAGCTCGGCATCACTTTGACCACGATGCTCACAGGATTCTTGGTTGAGCCTTCGCTCACTCACCTTTTGAAGCCGACCCTGCAATCTCTGGGCGTCGCCGAAAACCTTCTCGAGGGCGTTGGTCTGGCTATCAGCATGTTCATCGCCACGGTGGTTTCTACCCTGATCGGCGAGCTCGTTCCCAAAAAGTTGGCGCTTTCGATTCCACTCCAGGTCAATAAGTTTGTGGTTGGTTTTCAGCTTGCGTTCACATGGCTTTTCAGTTGGATGATTTTTGTGCTCAATCGAGTTGGCAACGCGATTGTGCGATCGATCGGCATCGAACCCAAAGAAGAGCTGAGCTCGACTCGAACCGCCGAAGA
>JBEEPX010000065.1:0-5943 GCA_041190885.1 Actinomycetota bacterium | reverse complement strand
GTGCAGTCGGTCATTCACATGAAGACCCTTTACCTTGGCCCCGACGAACTAATGCTTGGCGCAAAAATTGGTGTCGACGGCACTTCAACCGCCCAGGATGTTGCCTTGGTGATTGATGCTGCCGAGACCGCAGTGCGCGAGGTTGTGCCCGCTGCTCGCGTGATTTATCTAGAGCCAGACATCAAGCGCTAAGGCCAAGAAACTCAGCAAGCTCTTCGGGGGTTTCAACAACCGCGTCGGCCTGTGCCCATTCGTGTTGGTCGCCGGCACCCCACTTGACCAAGACAACATCGATGCCGTGATGGCGCGCACCCTCAACATCGTGAATGCGATCGCCCACCAAAACCACTCGCGAAAGATCTGCGTCGATCAGTTCGAGTTCGGCGAGCGCGTAGGTGATCACGTCGGCCTTGGCAACACGAGTTCCATCGTTCGAGGCGGTGCCGAGCACGTCGAACAGGTCTAGAAACCCAAGCTGATCGCCGATGATTTTGACGCCGCTAAAACCCTTGGATGTTGCCATCGAATTGAATCTGCCTTGGCGCTTGCTTTCGGCGATCAATTCGAGCACACCTGGGAATGCGGTTGCATTCAAGGCTCCCCCGCCGCGCAGATAAACCTCGCGATAAACCTCGACCAGTCGATTGGTTAGATCCTGGTCGCCATCGGCAATGCGCTCGAAAGTGTCGCGAAGCGGTGGACCAATGAATTCGCGCATCTGGGCGATCGAAGGCACCGGCAACCCAACGGTCTCGAAGGTGTGAATGAAAGAGGCATAAATGCCGGGTGATGAATCGATGATGGTTCCATCGAGGTCCCACAAGATCGTTGTATAGCTCAACGCTTTGCCTGAAAGAATTCGCGAAGCTGCGCCGAGCACTCGCCTTCGAGCACTCCCGGTATTACTTCGACCGGGTTTCCGAGTCGTGAGTCACGAAGCAAGTCATACAAAGAGCCCGATGCGCCAACGCGTTCATCCCAGGCACCAAAGACAACCTTGGGAATTCGAGCGGCAACGATTGCGCCGGCACACATCACACAGGGTTCGAGGGTGACCACCAGGGTGCAGCCGGCAAGGCGCCAGTCTGAGAGCTTGGATGTTGCCTCGCGAATCGCGATGATTTCAGCGTGACCGGTTGGGTCGTGGGTGGCCTCGCGGTTGTTGTGAGCCATCGCGATGATCTGGTGCTCGTCGTCAAGAATGATTGCGCCAACCGGCACATCGGTGCCCGACTTGGCGGCTTCGGCGAGCGCGATTTGCATCAGCGATTCGTAGTCCACGGGCACCTCCTATAGGCAGTCGATTGACACGAGCGTTTGGGTTAGATTTAGCCTATGCGAGTTCACATTGCCGATCACCCTCTGATCACTCACAAGCTCACCGTTTTGCGTGACAAAAACACCCCATCGCCGGTGTTCCGCCAGCTGGTCGAAGAGTTGGTCACCCTGCTTGCCTATGAGGCAACCCGCGATGTTCGCGTCGAAAAGGTTCTCGTCGAGACTCCGGTCACTAAGGCCGAAGGCGTGCGACTAAGCCACCCGCGACCAATCGTGATTCCGGTTTTGCGTGCCGGTCTTGGCATGCTCGAGGGCATGGTCAAGTTGTTGCCAACCGCCGAAGTGGGCTTTTTGGGCATCAAGCGTGACGAAGAAACACTTCAGCCTTACACCTATGCCAACCGCCTGCCCGATGACCTAACCGGTCGTCAGGTTTACATCATCGACCCGATGTTGGCCACCGGCGGCACACTGATTGACTCGATTGACTACGTGTTCGAGCGCGGTGCAACCGAAGTTACCTGCGTATGTTTGCTTGGCGCACCAGAGGGCTTGGCAGCGGTCGAGGCTCACATCGAAAGCAAGGCCGAGATCAAGGGCAAGAACGTTGCAATCGTTCTTGGCGCCTTAGACGAAAAGCTCAACGAGCACGGCTACATCGTGCCTGGTTTGGGCGACGCCGGCGATCGCCTCTACGGCATCGCTCAGTAGATTCAAGCGTTCCCGAGCCGATTTGAACCCGGGCCGTCGCACTTGCGCCGACTTAGCACTTCGAAACAAAAGCTCATTCGCTTGCGCCTTGCTAGATAATTGAGAGTTATGACTATCCCTAATGCTGCAGAGAATGCACCAGAGACCGAAGCCCGAGGCTTTGCGCTCTATGTTGGTGTTGACGAGGCCACGGCTGCCGCCGCTGGCGTGACTCTCTCTGAGCTAGTCATGGCACTTCGCAAAACCGTCGCAGATTTGATTCCGTCGGCCGCCGAAGAAACCTATGCCGCTGTAGCACTTGCGCCTAAGGGGTTGGGTGGTCGCCCAATCGATGTGGTTCGCACCGCACTTCGTGACCCGCGCGCCATGGACCGCCTGAACAAGGCCCGCGAAGAAGTCGAAGACACTCGCGGTTTGGTCATCGACAGCAGCCGCCGCAAGGTGACCGCCAATGGTGAAGCCGCCGACCTGACCTACAAAGAGTTTGAGCTTTTGAACTACTTGATCGAACACGAGGGTGCCACGATCAGCCGCAAAGAAATCATCGATGTGATCTGGAACGAAGCCGATGGCGAAGTGCCGAACGACCGAACCATCGATGTTCACATTCGCCGCTTGCGCGCCAAGATTTCGGGTTACGAAGACATCATTCGAACCGTTCGAGGCAGCGGGTATCGCTTCGACAAGCACCCAGAAGTGATTTACCACATCTAGGGTCGCTGTCCTAAAGACCACTGCCAGCATGCATGAATCCCAAGATCTTCCTCAAGCCGATTCAACCGTCGACTCTCTCGCCGACCAGATTCTTGAACTGATCGAAGAAGGCACTCCAACCCCGATTGTGTTGATTGATGGCCGGGCCGGTTCTGGCAAATCAACCCTGGCCGATGCACTGCAGCGCAAACTTTTCAAGGTTGGCGAATCGCTGCCCCGCGTGATTCACATGGATGACCTGTATGAAGGCTGGGATGGCCTGCAGGCCGGCGCCGACTATCTGCTTCGATTCGTTTTGAACCCGTTGGCTCGCAAAGAGGGCGCCAGTTGGCAAGAGTTTGATTGGGCGAGCAATGCGCGCGCCGGTCAATGGCGCGAATTCCGCGGCGGTACTCCCCTAATCATCGAAGGTTGCGGTTCTCTAGGCCGAGCTGCCGCCGAGATCGCCAACATCAAGGTTTGGCTCGAAGTTGACGAGGATGTTCGTCACTCACGCTGGCTCGAGCGCGAAGGCAACGATGAATTCTGGGCTCGCTGGTCGGCTCAAGAGCTCGAGTTTTATGCTCGCGAAAAATCTTCCGAACTCGCTGACATCACTCTCACCAACTAACGCGGCCCGACGGCAAGTTGCAGCCGAGTCGGGCAATTAGCCAGTCAGTCGATTAGGCAGTGCGGCGGTTTTTGACCCAGGTGCGAATGCCCGCGATTAGCGAAGCGGTGATGAAGAAAATGGCGATTGCATACGACGCATTTTTGACGGCTGGGATGCTGGCCGCGTAGTAGCCGGTGATGGTGAGGCCGGTGCCCCAAGCGAGAGCGCCGACCGCGTTAGCGCTGAAGAATTTGTAGTAGTTCATGCGGGCGATGCCAGCGATTGCCGGAACAAAAACGCGAGCCCAAGGCATGAAACGTGCGATGACAACCGCCCACCAACCCCAAGACTGGTAGAACTTTTCTGACTTGGCGATTGCACTGCGCAACCACTCACCTTTTCGGCGCTCAAGATAGGGGCGGCCATAGTGACGGCCCAAGGTGTAACCAACCTGATCGCCAAGCCAAGCCGCAATGCCCACGCCAATTGCCATAACCCAGATGTTGACCTGGCTGCCAACCCCGGCAGCAACCAAACCGGCTGCAAAAACCAGCGAATCACCGGTGATGAAGGGCACAAACGCACCAATGAACAAGCCGGTGCCAGCAAAAACTAGAGCCCAAACGATTCCATAGAAAAGCCAAGGGCCAACGTGCTGGTACCAGTCAGAGATCTCGTCAGAAATCGCCAGGTGAACGATGGGAGTCATATGTTCAAGCCTAAGTTAGGTCGGGCAACAGATTGAGGGCGAAGGGAAAATCGAAAAAGAAAATCGGGGGTCGAATGATCGACCCCCGATTGACAACCCCAGCGGGGCCTAAATCATTTCTTAGATGTTGCCGTCGATGACGATTTCGTCGAGCTCTAGGCGAACGCGGGTAGCAACCTCGCGCTCGAATAGTGGGCCCTGAAGCTTGTCGGCAGGGGCAACCTTGCCAACGGCAATTGCAACCAAACCCTTTAGGTGATCGCCGTGACCAAGCGCCTCAGCCAACGCCTGAAACTCAACACCGGCCATAACGTGGGCGTGAAGACCAAGTTCGGTCGCCTGCACCAGCATGTGTGCGGTCGAGATGCCCGAGTCAAAAGTTGCCCACGAGTTCTCTTCGCCGGCAGCGTTCTTTACGACTCCTGAAACCACGATGATTGCCGAGGCGTTTGGTGCCCAAGCAGCGTTCCAGCTCTTTAGGTTTTCGGCGATAGCGGCGAAAACCTTGTCGCCGCGGCGACCAACCGAAAAACGCCAAGGCTGAACGTTGTTGGCGCTTGGCGCCCAACGGCCGGCCTCAAGAATTGAACGAAGGTCGTGGTTCGAAATTTCGTAGGTTTCGTCGAATGAACGTGGGCTCCAGCGGTCGGCCAAAACAGGCGCGATAGGAGCAGAGGTGATTGCAGTTTTAGACATAGTGTTGCCAACCTTACGGGTCAAAGATTTATGCCCACCTGATTTTGTCTAGTGGGGCTTTACTTACGCTAGCATATAGGCTGGCACTTATGTCGCGCAAGGGTCTTCTACTGTTTATTGCCGCGGGCCTTGCCTGGGGTGTTCCATACCTGTTCATTCGAATCGCAGTTGAAGACTTCTCGACCCCAACAATTGTGTTCAGCCGCGTTCTGGTTGGAGCAATCGTTCTGGTGCCGCTGGCTATTCACCGCAAGTCACTCATCCCGGCTTTGAAGGCCTGGCCGTGGGTGCTGGCCTTTGCCGTGATCGAAATGGTTGGCCCGTGGTGGCTACTAACCGAGGCCGAGCGCCAGATCAACTCGGGCCTTGCCGGCCTTTTGATTGCGACCGTTCCGTTCTTTGGCCTGCTGATCGCCTATTTCTTTCAGGGCGACAAATCGGTGGCCCACCCAAAGACCATCGGCGGTTTGCTGGTTGGTTTCGTTGGCGTTTTCTTGCTAGTTGGCATCGACAGCTTCACTCATGGCGTCTCGTTGCCGCACGTTGGCATGATTATTTTGGCGTCGGTTGGCTATGCAATTGCGCCTGCCATCGCGGCCGCGAAAATGAAAAATGTGCCGACCATTGGCGTGATTGCTCTGTCGATGGTGATGGTTGCAATCGTGTATGCCGTGCCGGCGCTGAGCGCACTGCCTGGCGAAATCGCCGCGCAACCGAGCATCGAATCTTGGTTGTCGCTGGTTGGCCTTGGCGTAATTTGTTCTGCGTTTGCCTTCGTGGTTTTCTTTGCGCTCTTCAAAGAAATCGGCTCTGGTCGCGCAACCATGATCACCTATGTGAACATGGCGGTCGCGATCATCCTGGGTGTTGTTTTGCTTGGCGAACCGGTCACCACCGGCATGCTTATTGGGTTCCCGATGGTTCTAATTGGCGCCTATTTTGCGACCGTCAAGCACGAGGTCAAAGGTCACTAAAGCTGACCCCGACCCGAGCTAGAACCCAGGTTTTTAGCGGGTAGCGAGCAGCTCTTCGAGCGGAATGCTCTTGCCATAGAAGAAGTATGGATCGCCAGGGGCAGGCAGCGACTCGAAGCCGGCAACCATTTGGTCGACGGTGTCGAATGCGCCGGCGTAGCCGCCCTCGATTAGCGGGGTCAGGTGCTCCCAACCGGCCAACTTCAAGATCGCAACGCGGTTGCCCAGGCCAGCGGCCTCAATCAACGAAGCCGAGAACACACCAACAC
>JBEEPX010000064.1:0-7395 GCA_041190885.1 Actinomycetota bacterium | reverse complement strand
GCAGAATGGGGTCAGATGACTTTAGGTGGCTGCGCAGGCTGGAGGGTTCGCCATCCGAGGTTAATTCGGCGATGGTCAAGCGGCCAAAGCGAGTCACTGATTCGCGAATCAGATAGTCGATTGGTTGCGGCAGGGCCTTGCCCGAGAGGGTTTCGAGCAGCGAACGAATCTCGGTTTCGGTCAGCCCGGTTTCTAGACCGTGACTGATGCTCAGTGCAGACAGCCGGTAGGTCGAAGCCATGCCGATTTGCTCGGTGTCGGCAAATTTGCGAAGCGTGATTTCGATTTCGGTGGGCAACGGACCTGGTGCAATCAACGAAAGGTCAGCCTGGCAAATCAGTCGCGCCTGAGGAATTGGAAGAAGTTTGGCAACCTTTTGCGGCGCTAGATCGAAGCGGGAGTGCAGCACGTCGCTCGCCCACGAGCTCAACAAGCCATTGGCTGAAATGCCAACAAGTTCGGCGATTTCGGCAACTTTAGCGATTCGGGAGCTAACCGCGCTGTCGGCGAACGGGTAGGTCGAGGCAAGGTGCTCGCGAAGTGAGATTGTGCCCGCCCGTTGACCGATGCCCAAAATCAATTCGTTGGCAGATGGTTCGCCCAGGATTGTTCGCCAGGTTTTAGCAAGGTGTTCGAATCGTTGCGTAGGTGACCAATCGATCCAGGAATCGGCCATTCGCCCGAGCTGCCACCTGCCTTTGGCCAACGTGATCAGTTGGCTGAGATTGGCGAGCTCATAGATCGCCTTGGCATACTCGTTTGGCTTTCGCAGGTGGGTTGCCAGTCGCTTTATATCTGGAAGGCCAACGTTCTTTTTGCCGACTTCGCGCACGAAGCGCTGTTCGATATCAAAAACAAGTTCGGTTAGGGCCTGCATGGTTTCAAAAATAGCGACGCTGGCATCGCGATCAACTTCGTGCTGGCTGCTGGTCGGCTCGGCCATCATTAGTTCGGTGGTCGCCGGCCGTTTGAAGGCAATCAGTGCCGTCAGAGTTGATTCGAAGGCGATGAAGGCCGCTTCGCCGTCTACTTTTTTATTTTCGACAAGCATCAATTTTGCAAGTTCGCTTGCGGCTTCAAAGTTCGGTTCTTCGCCATCGGCGATGGCCTGAAGTGCTATTGCCTGCGTTCTCGAAAGACCCGCAACCGTGCTTGAAACAGCGCTCGGTTTGGTGAGTGCATCGGCAAGGTCAAAGAAATCGCGCATTGTCGATGACGACACCATGCGCTGCGCAATCACATCACGAAGTTCTTCATCAGAGCTTCGCCTAAGCGCAGCTGCGACTCTAAGAATTTCGCTCATCGGTTTTTTATCGCCGAACTAGTTGGCTCTGTTTTGCTTGGCTCGTCTGCGCGCACTAACGACAACTAGTGCGATGATCGCCGCCGCGCCTGCCGCTAGACCAAACTGAGGGTAAAAAACCAGGATGGCCGGGAGCTTGAGCTCACCAACCTTTGGGCTTGAGCTTGGTATCGCAGAGATAATGAAAACCGCAATCATTGCCAAGACCGAAGTGCCGATCAGGCCTGCAGCCATGTAGGCGAGGATGTTTTCAACGCGCTCGATACCGGCCTTGGGTGCCGGTTTACCCTTTGAATCGCTTTGTTTAGCCATCCTTCTAGGATACCGCTGTCAAAGAACCAATCTGCCTTGTAAAATAAACGTTTGGGTTAACGAAAGAGGTTTCCATGCCAACCGGCAAAGTCAAATTCTTCGATGAAGAAAAAGGTTTTGGTTTCATTGCGTCTGACGACGGCAGTGAAGTATTCCTGCACGTGAGTGCGCTTCCTGCGGGAACCTCTTCAATCAAGCCAGGCTCGCGAGTCGAGTTCGGCATCGTCGATGGCAAGCGTGGCGCTCAGGCGCTCTCACTTCGCGTTCTCGATGCTCCGGTCAGCCTAGCCAAGATGGGTCGCAAGCCTGCCGACGAAATGTCGGTAATCGTCGAAGACCTTATTCGTCTGCTTGACACCCTTGGCGGAAGCCTGAAGCGCGGCAAATACCCAGAGTCATCGCACGGCAAGAAAATTGCCACCTTGCTTCGCAAGCTCGCCGATGAACTAGATGCCTAAGCAAAACGTGGCCACTCTTCAAGAAACTGCCTATGCCGCTGCCGTTGAGGCTGCGCCTCGCAATGGTGTTGGCTCCATCGTCGACACAATCGACGAGGGTGACGGCGTAACTACTTTCCTATTCGAAGCCAAGCTCAAGGGCTATGTCGGATGGCGTTGGTCGATTACCGTTTTCGAGCAGGCTGATTCGGCCGCCGCAACAATTTCAGAAGTGCTTTTGATGCCAGGACCAGACTCACTGGTTGCACCAGACTGGGTGCCTTGGTCTGAGCGCCTCGCTGATTACAAAGCTCTGCAGGCTGAACTTGAAGCACAGGCGGCTCTCGATGCAGCCGAGGCCGAAGATGCTGACGACGAAGACGACGAAGATGAAGATCTAGACGAGTCTGATGAAGCAGTACTTGACGAGGTTGATGCCGACGAGGCAGAAGCCTCAGCCGATGAAATTAGTCAGGTTGACGCTGAAGTCGCCGAAGACGAATCAGTGCTTGCCGACCTTGAAGAAGGCGAAGACGCCGAGGGCGATGCCAAACAAACAGGTCGAAAGCCACCAAGATTTTTCGGCCGCCGCAAGCGAGCCGCTAAAAAAGATGCACGCGGCAAGGGCAAGAACCCAAAGAACTAAGCCAACCGAAATAGCAAGGCGAGCATTCGTCTTGACCGGTTGTGGGTCAGGCTTACGCTCGCTGTCTTTTACGTAAAACCTCATGGCCTTAGCCTAGGCCAGTTGTCCAACCACATAGTCGATTGCGCCGGTTAGCGCCTGCACGTCTGCAAGTTCGGTTGCGGTGAAGGTAGCGACTCGAAGTTGGTTGCGACCAAGCTTGCGATACGGCTCGGTGTCGACAATTCCATTTGCGCGAAGCGCCTTAGCGATCGCAGCGGCATCGATGTTGTCATCAAAGTCAATGGTCACAACAACCTGTGAGCGGTGCTCAGGGTTAGTCACAAACGGGGTGGCAAATGAGGAGTTGTCGGCCCAGTTGTAAAGTTGGTCAGATGCCGCCTTGGTGCGAGAGTCAGCCCAAGAAAGTCCGCCGTTTGAGTTCATCCAGTCAATCTGCTCGGCCAACAGGAATAGCGTCGAGATGGCTGGAGTGTTCAAGGTCTGGTTTAGTCGCGAGTTGTCGATCGCGGTTTTCACGCTCAGGAACTCTGGGATGTAGCGGTCGGTTGCCGCGATTCGCTCGGTTCTTTCGATTGCCGCTGGCGACATGAGTGCAAACCAAAGGCCGCCGTCAGACGCAAAGTTTTTCTGCGGTGCGAAATAGTAGACGTCGGTCTCTAGTGGATCGAAATCGATGCCACCGGCTGCCGAGGTCGCATCCGTGAAGAAAATTGCGTTTGAATCTGAACCGGCAACACGCTTGACGGGTGTGACCACACCGGTCGAAGTTTCGTTCTGGGCGTAGGCGTATGAGTCGACGCCGGCTTCGGCCTGAAGCTCGAGGCGCGAACCAGGGGTTCCGTTGATCACGGTCGGCTTCTCCAGCCAAGGGTTGGTTAGAGCGCTGGCAAACTTGGCGCCAAATTCGCCGTGAACCAGGTTTTGGGCCTTCTTTTCAACCATCGAGAATGCCGCTGCATCCCAAAACGCGGTCGAGCCGCCGTTGCCGATTACGATTTCGTAGCCTGCTGGGTTGTGGAACAAATCCATCAAGCCCTCTTGCACGCGCTTCACCAAGTTTTTGACAGGTGCCTGGCGGTGCGAGGTTCCCATGAGCTTTGCGCCCTCGGTTGCGAATGCACTTATTTGCGCTGGTCGAACTCGAGATGGGCCGCATCCAAAGCGACCATCGGCAGGCAAAAACTGTTCAGGAATGATGATTTCAGGCATGCTTCAAGTTTAGCCAGCCGAATCAGGGCCAGTTTGCTTGTCGGGTAATCTTTATTCAGGATCAGTGGAGGTGCTAATGACCGATCTAATCGACACAACAGAGATGTATCTTCGGACCATCTTGGAACTCGAAGAAGAGGGCCAAGTGCCGATGCGCGCTCGCATTGCCGAGCGACTCGACCAATCCGGGCCAACCGTTTCTCAGACCGTTGCTCGAATGGAACGCGACGGCTTGGTTATCGTTACCGGGGAACGACACCTTGAGTTGACCAATCAGGGTCGCCACGAGGCTGTGTCAGTCATGAGAAAGCACCGATTGGCAGAGCGTTTGCTTGCCGACGTGATTGGTCTCGAATGGGAACTGGTTCACGAGGAAGCCTGTCGCTGGGAGCACGTCATCAGCGAGCATGTTGAAAAGAAGATCCTCGAGTTGATTGAATCGCCAGATTTCTCTCCTTACGGAAACCCGATTCCGGGCCTTGACGAGCTTGGCTACAAGACCAACCCGACTTTCAAAGACGGTGTGGTGAGCATTGTCGACCTGCCAAAGGCCATCGCAAGTCAAAGTGAATTCGTTCTTCGTCGCATCGGCGAACCGATGCAGCTCGACGTAGAGCTTCTTGGCCAGCTGAAGGAACTGGGCATTCTGCCCGGCGCAAAGGTCACCGTAGATTTCGAAGGGACCACGGTTTTGATTGCAAAGCATGGCAGCGCGGACGGTTTGCGTCTCGAGCCAGACCTTGCGATGCACCTCTTTGTAGAGGCTTAACAGAGACTTATCAGCAAACCTCGGGTAAACTTGAGGTGATGCAAACCACCAACCCTGGCGAGCAAGAGGTTTAGTTTTGGCCACCAAAGGCACAGGCAGACACCGCGCAAACGTAGAGATCAACGTTCTTGACTCTTTCGAGTTGCGGTCACGACGTTCGATTCGCGAGGCTGAAAAAGCCCGTCTATCGCGCGCTGCTCGCCGTGCCGAAAAGAAACAGGCAAAGCTAGACCGCGAGATTGCGGCAGCACAGCCAATCGACTTGACCGATCCAAATAAATCAAACTTCTTGGTGCGTGCCACCCGCCGAGTGCCTTTCTATGCTCGCCGCGGTGTGAGAAACACCATCACCATGTCTGTTGCCTCGGGCATGCTAGCCACATTTGCTTTGCCGGCCTATGCCTACAACCCCGATATCGCCGCCATGTCGAGATTCACCACCACGGATGCCCAGGCCTTGGCCGCTGCCAGCGACACTCAAAACCTCACGGTTGCCGCGGTTAACACCGTGAAGTTCTCGCGTGGTGACTACAAGAACGCCGATGCCGACGAAATTGCACGTCAAGAAACTTTGAACCGATACCGAACCTTCTCGGGTCCAACCGCCGAAGAATATTTGGCTAACCCGCCATACAGCAAGCTTGACGGCGCGACAATTCTGAAGGTTGCGGCCAAGTATGTTGGCACGCCTTATGTTTTCGGTGGCTCGACGCCGGGAGGCTTTGACTGCTCGGGATACGTGGCCTATGTATTTGCCCAGTTCGGTGTAGCTCTGCCTCACAGCGTGCACGGTCAGAACCGCATGGGCATTTTCATCAAGGCCGAGGATGCAATGCCGGGCGACTTGGTTGTCTTTGACGACTTGAGTCACGACGGAATTTATGCGGGCAATGGCAATTTCTACCACTCGCCTCGTCCTGGCGACACGGTCAAGTTGGCGCCGATTTTCACGAGCAACATTCACTTTGTGCGCTTGAAGACCAATTAGTTCTTAATCAAATCTTCACCAAAACACGCCCCGTTGATGCGGGGCGTTTTTGCTATTCGGTCATAGCCTGACAACAGGCCGTACCTATGCCGAAACCCCAAAAGCCATTTGGGGTTTTGAAAGGAAGACGAATGCACACACTGGTGTTGAACGCCGGATACGAACCACTGGCTGTGGTTTCGTTCAAACGAGCCCTGGTGCTCGTACTAAATCAAAAAGCCACAGTCCTGGCGGGTTCGGGCGAAAAGCTGATCCACACTGCCAATCGTGACTTCGAATTGCCAACCGTTATTTTGCTCGCGCGCTATGTGCGCATCCCAGGAAGTCGAATGGTGCCGGTCTCGCGTCGAGGTGTGCTGCGCCGAGATGGACACCGCTGTGCCTATTGCACAAACCCGGCAAACACCATCGATCACGTGCAGCCGAGATCGCGCGGCGGAAAAGACACCTGGGAGAACCTGGTTGCCTGTTGCTTCAAGTGCAACAACAAGAAGGGCGACAAGACCCTTCACGAAATTGGTTGGGAACTTAGAGTCACGCCGAGAATGCCAACCGGCACTGTCTGGAGTCTCAGAGGTGCCGAGCGGGTTGAGCCGGCCTGGGACCCATATCTGGGAATGGCTCAAGCGGCATAGCTCGCACCGTAAATTTGTGCCCCCGAGAAGAATCGAACTTCCGCACATGGTTTAGGAAACCACTGCTCTATCCACTGAGCTACGAGGGCTTGAACCTTCAAGTTTAGTGAGCCCGCAGAGGGTTCGTAGGGCGAGGCAAAACCACAACCAGCCCGGCGAAAGTTAGGCTCTAAACATGGTTGAAAACGAAGGTCAGCAGATGCCACAGCAGCGCATCGATTGGCGCGCTTGGCGAGAAGAAATTCTGGCGGCTGGCGTGACCAACCCATTGATCAATTTTGAACCAAACACCTTTGGTCAGATTGACCTTGAAAGAAGCCACCCGGGCGGCTTTTCACAATTTGTGACCGGTCGACAGACCCTTTTGTCTAACCTGGTGCGCGACCCGCTAGCTTTCTCGCGTGCTCTTTCGGCTAGCCGCCGAATCAAGGCCAAGGCTGATCGCCTAAGCAACCACTTCGGCATCGAATCCCTTTATCTCGCCGGCGGTTTGGCAAACTTTGAGGCCGACGGCTTCGACCTAAACATGCCGATTTTGCTCTGGCCGGTATCGATGAATCGCCGAGGCGAAGACTACGAATTTGAGCTAGCCGGGCAACCATTTGTGAACCCGGCATTGGTTGACGCTTTGCGTGCGAGTTACCAAATCACTCTCAACGAAGCCGAGTTGGTGGCCCGCCAGAACGAATCTTCAGACCTGATTCCGTTGACGGTGCTGAACAATTTGGCCAATCAAACTGCGGCTAAAGCAAACCTCAGCCTCAAGCGCATCTTGGTTATTTCGAACTTCGCCACGACCCCGACAGAAATGATGCGCGACTTTGAAGAGCGCGAGACCAAACTTATTTCTGAATTGGCTGGCCCAGAGTCTAATGGGCTGCCAGAAATCGACATCCCAGAGCTTCTTTTGGTGGCCGAGGCCGACGCAACGCAAATGCGCATTGTGGCCAGGGCAGTTGCAGGCCAGAGCTTTGCCGTTGAGACTCTGCCGGGCTGTGGCTATGTGCAGACCGTCATCAACGTTCTTGCCGGTTTGGTGGCTCAAGACAAGCGGGTCTTGGTAGTCGCACCTAGACGTCAAACCATCAACGAG
>JBEEPX010000063.1:0-9702 GCA_041190885.1 Actinomycetota bacterium | reverse complement strand
CCACTTTATGAATCAAAGGCTGCCTTGGATGCCGCAATCGCGCAGATTGCCGAACTGGCGAAGCAGCCTAGGGTGCGAGCAATCGGCGAGACCGGGCTCGACTTTTTTAGGACCGAGGGTGACGACAGCATCGCTCTTCAGCGCCACAGTTTCGAAGAACACATTCGAATTGCAAAAGAAAACCACATTGCGTTGATGATTCACGACCGTGACGCTCACGATGATGTTGTCGAAACTTTGCTTCGAGTTGGCGCACCCGAAAAGGTCGTGTTTCACTGCTACTCGGGCGAGACCGACCTGGCCCAAATTTGCAACGACAACGGCTGGTACATGTCGTTTGCCGGCAACATCACCATCAAGCGAAACCAGCACCTTCGCGATTCGCTTGCGATGGCGCGCAAAGACCTGATCTTGATCGAAACCGATGCGCCCTTCTTGGCTCCAGAGCCATTCCGCGGTCGCCCAAATGCGCCATACCTGGTGCCAATCACCGCTCGATTCATGGCCGAGGTTCGTGGCGAAGATTTGAACGAACTTTGCACGCAACTGGCGGCGAACACCGAAGCGGTTTATGGCTCATGGAGCGAAGGTTTCTGATGGCTCACGAAGTAAGCCTGCTCGGTGCCGTCGACGTTCGCGCTCTCGCGAGCAGACTCGATGTAACTCCGACTAAAAAACTCGGCCAGAACTTTGTAACCGACCCAAACACCATTCGTCGAATTGTTGCCGCGGCAAAACTCGATGGCACAGAGACCGTGGTTGAGATTGGTCCGGGTCTCGGTTCGCTAACCCTGGGGCTTCTAGAGGTTGCCAACAAGGTTATCGCTGTCGAGATCGATCCAAAGATGGCTGCCGAACTTGAGAGCACCATTGAAACTCGCGCGCCTGGCACCGACTTCAAGTTGGTTCGAAACGACGCGCTGAAGGTTACCGAATTGCCGGCTGAACCGAGCGCATTGGTTGCCAACCTGCCATACAACATCTCGGTTCCGGTCTTGCTGCACTTTTTAGAGCAGTTCTCGAGTATTCAAAAAGGTCTAGTGCTCGTGCAGGCCGAGGTAGCTCATCGCCTGGCGGCAACACCGGGCTCAAAAATCTATGGCATTCCAAGCGTCAAGTTGGCTTGGTATGCCGATTCGTATTTGGCCGGCAATGTGGGCCGAAACATTTTTTGGCCGGTGCCTAACGTTGACTCGGCCCTGGTCTTTTTTGCCAAGCGCGAAGTTGCCTTGGGTGACGAAGAACTGCGTCTTGCTACCTTTGCCGCTGCCGATGCCGCCTTCGGTCAGCGCCGCAAGACTTTGCGCCAGGCGTTAGCCGATTGGGCCGGTTCGCCAGCCGAGGCCGAGCGCATTTTGATTGCCGCAGGCATTAGCCCGCAGGCCAGAGGCGAAGAGCTCGACGTTCACCAGTTCGTTGCCATCGCAAAGGCCAAGAATGCTTGATCAAGCGACCGCCTCAGCGCCCGGCAAAATCAATCTGTTTTTTGCAGTCGGCCCACTTTTGCCAGATGGCTTTCACTCGGTGGCCAGCGTCTATCAGGCGCTAGATCTTCGCGAGGCAGTGTCGGTTGCGCCGTCTTCTAAATGGAACGTTTCGGTTTCTGGTGCCCTGTCTGAAGAGCAAATCGCCTCGGTGCCAACCGGCGAAGACAACCTCGTCGTTCGTGCCGTAAAGCTGGTTGCCAAACTGGCCGGATTGCCAGAGGCAGCAGCCGTTTCTGAGCTTGCGATCTACAAGAACGTGCCGGTTGCCGGCGGTATGGGTGGCGGCTCGGCCGACGCGGCCGCGGCAATGGTCGCGGCAAACGAACTCTGGGCAAGCGGGCTATCGATGGCGCAGATGACCGAAGCCGCCGTTGAGCTCGGCGCCGATGTTCCCTTTTCCCTAATGGGCGAGACCGCGATTGGCCTTGGTCGAGGTGAAAAGCTCACCTTGGTTGACCAGGTCGCACCGTTGCACTGGGTTTTGGTGGTTGCAGATCGAGGTCTAAGCACACCTGCTGTCTACAAGCGCTTGGATGAGTTGCGTGCCGCCCGCGGAGAAGATCCGACGAAGGTCAATGAAGCTGCCGTTCCCGCCGAATTCATTTCGGCAATTCAATCTGGCGATGTCTCGCGGGTGGCCAAGGCAATCAAGAACGACTTACAAGAGGCAGCCCTCGATTTGATGCCCGAACTTGCCGACACCATCGCGGCCGGAATTGCCGCTGGCGCTCTGGCTGGCATGGTTTCGGGTTCTGGACCAACCGTTGCACTGCTCGCCGAAGACGAAGAGTCGGCCGAGCGCATTGCAAACATCCTGGCTTTTCAGGGTCTAGAAGCAATTGCGGCAACTGGGCCAGCAGCCGGCGCAACGTTGGCGGCAAACTAATGGCTCACCTGCTCGGCGCTGAATCGGTCACGCTCGAATTTCCGACCAAAAAGGTCTTCGACGAGATTACCGTAGGCGTAAACGAGGGTGACCGAATCGGAATCGTCGGCCGCAACGGTGATGGCAAGTCGACGCTGCTAAAGCTGCTTGCCAAGCGCATGCAGCCAGATGGTGGGCGAATCACTCACCGCAACAACATGACCTTTGGGCTGCTCGACCAAGCCGACGTGATTGACCCGGGGCAAACCATCGGGCAGGCCGTAGTTGGCGACATGCCAGAACACGAATGGGCCGGCAACGCCAAGGTGCGCGACGTGATTGGCGGCTTGCTAAACGACCTCGACTGGCAGCAGCAGGTTGGGGCGCTTTCGGGCGGTCAACGTCGTCGAGTTGCCCTTGCCAAATTGTTGGTGCAAGACCTCGACATTGTGATGCTCGATGAGCCAACCAACCACCTCGACATTGAGGGCGTTGCCTGGCTTGCGAATCACCTCAAGACTCGATGGGCAGCAACCGGCGGTGGCCTAATTGTGGTTACCCACGACCGCTGGTTTCTAGACGAAGTTTGCAACCTCACCTGGGAGGTTCACGATGGCGTGATCGAGCCGTTCGAAGGTGGCTACGCGGCCTATGTGTTGCAGCGCAATGAGCGCGATCGCAGTGCCGCGGCCAGCGAGGCTCGTCGCCAGAATCTGATGCGCAAAGAGCTCGCTTGGCTGCGCCGCGGTGCGCCGGCTCGAACCTCGAAACCTAAATTCCGCATGGATGCCGCGGCCGAGCTGATCGCTAATGAGCCCGAGCCGCGTGACCGCGTTGCTCTTTCGAAGTTGGCTACCGCCCGCCTTGGCAAAGATGTTTTGGATATCGAGAATCTGAACTATTCGATCGACGGTCGCGAGCTTTTGCACGATGTGACCTGGCGACTTGGCCCCGGCGATCGCGTTGGTCTAGTCGGAGTAAACGGCGCTGGCAAGACCACCCTGCTGCGCTTGATTCAGGGCAACATTGAGCCGACCGCCGGCAAAATCAAACGCGGCAAGACGGTCAACATCGCTACCCTGAGCCAAGAAGTTCGCGAGCTCGACGAGTTTGCCGATGAGCGCATTTTCAGCTTGATCGCTCGCGAGAAATCGTTCTTCGTGGTCGACAAAAAAGAAGTTGGTATCGGTCAGCTGGTCGAACAACTCGGCTTTACCCAGGCGCAGTTGCAAACTCCGATTCGCGACCTTTCGGGTGGCCAACGTCGCCGCCTTCAGTTCTTGCGCCTGCTCTTCGGCGAGCCAAACGTTTTGATTCTCGACGAGCCAACCAACGACCTCGACACCGACATCTTGGCTGCCATGGAAGACCTACTCGACGGCTGGCCGGGCACGCTGATTGTGGTCAGCCACGACCGCTACTTGCTCGAGCGCGTAACCGATCAGCAGTTTGCCCTTCTCGGCGACGGTTCGCTGCGCCACCTTCCCGGCGGCGTCGACCAATACCTAGAACTTCGCAAGCACAGTTTGAACGCCAAGGCCGGCCAGGCCGAATCGAGTCGTTATGCGGCCGGTTCAAGCGCAGGGCAGGGCCAGGCATCCGTGTCTAAATTGAGTGGTGCGGCTCTTCGCGATGCCGAAAAGAATCTTGCTCGCATCGAACGCGCTCTTGAAAAGCTCGCCTCGGATGAAGCCAAGCTGCACCAGCAGATGGCAGCGCACGACCAGAGCGATTATGCGGGTTTGGCAGAGTTTGTGAAGGCTCAAAGCGAGCTAAACGACAAACGCGACGACCTTGAACTCGAATGGCTTGAAATTTCGGAGCTTTTGGGAGCGAATTAGGTCGAAATATCTGGCAGACTTGGGGGTGCAGATAACGCCTCGGCGTTGGCTGTGGTCCCCTATGGTGTAATGGCAACACTTCGCTCTTTGGATGCGACGTTCTAGGTTCGAGTCCTGGTGGGGGAGCAACACAAATTAGGAGCGGAATGAGCGAAAAGCACCTAGCAGTCGTCGTTTTGGCTGCCGGCGAAGGCACTCGCATGAAGTCTGCCAAGCCAAAGGTCATGCACGAGATCGCTGGTTTGCCACTTCTCGGTCACGCACTAGCCACCGCAAGTTCTCTCGGTGCCGCACACGTCATCCCGGTCATTCGCTACAAAAAAGAACTGATTTCTGAGTACATCCGCGCTTTCTATCCGGGCGTTACCATTGCCGAGCAAGATGATGTTCCGGGCACCGGGCGAGCTGTGGAGTGCGCATTGGATTCGCTACCTGCAGATTTCAACGGTGCGGTAATCGTTACCAGCGGCGATGTTCCGCTGCTCGATGTTGCAACCCTTGAATCGCTTCTCGACGCACACCTGGCCGGTGGCTATTCCGCGACCATTTTGACCGCGATCGTCGAAGACCCTGCCGGCTATGGTCGCATCATTCGCAGCAACGACGGCAAGTTCATTGAAATCATCGAAGACCGCGACGCCGATTCCGAACAGCTTGAAATTCGCGAAGTCAACGCGGGCGTTTATGTGTTTGATGCCGTTCAACTTCGCAGCGCGCTTGCCAAGGTCGGTTCACACAACGCCCAGGGCGAAAAATACCTAACCGATGCCGCAGCCGAGCTGCTGCACCAAAAGCTTAAGGTTCAGGCGCTGGCCGTTAGCGACAACTGGCTTGTTGCCGGCATCAACGACCGCGTTCAACTTAGCGAGGTTGCCGCTGAACTAAATGCCCGCATCTGCGAGGCTTGGCAGGTGGCCGGCGTAACCATTCAAGACCCAGCTTCAACCTGGATCGACATCACGGTTGAACTCGGAACCGATGTCACGCTTTTGCCGGGAACCCACCTAAAGGGCATCACCTCAATCGGCGCTGGTTCAACGATTGGCCCAGAGGTTTTCATGGTCGATACCATCGTCGGCGAGAACGCATCCGTGGTTAAAGCCCACGCGACCGGTTCAAAAATTGGCGATGGCGCAACCGTTGGCCCGTTCGCATACTTGCGACCAGGAACCGACCTTGGTGCCGACGGCAAAATCGGCACCTTCGTTGAAACCAAGAACGCCAAGATCGGCGCTGGCAGCAAGGTGCCACACCTGAGCTATGTTGGCGATGCGACCATCGGTGAAGGCTCGAACATCGGCGCCGGAACAATCTTTGCTAACTATGACGGCGTCAAGAAGCACGCCAGCGTGATTGGTTCGCACGTTCGCACCGGCTCACACAACGTTTTTGTTGCACCAATTACCATTGGAGATGGCGCCTACACCGCCGCCGGAACAGTGGTTCGAAAAGATGTCGAAGCCGGTGATCTTGCGATGAATGTTGCACCTCAGCGCAACCTCGCCGACTGGGTAATTGCAAAACGACCTGGCAGTGCTGCTGCCGACGCGGCCCAAAAAGCCAAGAACTAACTAACTACAAAATAGAGCTGGAGCCAACCATGGAAATCACAACCAACAACAGCAAGCGTCTGGTTATTGTGAGTGGTCGCGCCCACCAGGCTCTTGCCGAAGAGGTTGCCTCGCTACTCGGCACCAAGCTGCTGCCAACCACCGCATACGACTTTGCCAACGGCGAGACCTTCGTTCGATACGAAGAGTCAGTGCGAGGTGTCGACGCGTTTGTGATTCAGTCACACGCCTCGGGTATCAACAACTGGGTTATGGAGCAGTTGCTCATGGTTGACGCCATGAAGCGCGCCAGCGCAAAGCGCATCACCGTGGTTGCACCGTTCTTTCCTTACGCTCGTCAAGACAAGAAGCACAAGGGGCGCGAGCCAATCTCGGCTCGATTGATGACCGATCTTTTCAAGGTTGCCGGTGCTAACCGCTTGATGTCGGTTGACTTGCACACCCCGCAGATTCAGGGATTCTTTGATGGTCCGGTTGACCACCTTTGGGCGCTGCCGATGCTTGCCGACCACGTTGCCGAAAAGTTCAAGGGTGAAGACCTAACCGTTGTTTCGCCAGACTCTGGTCGCGTGCGCGTTGCCGACATTTGGGCCGAGCGCCTAGGTGCACCGCTGGCAATCATTCACAAGCGTCGCGACCCAGACCGTCCAAACCAGGTCGAGGCCCACGAGCTCGTTGGTGACGTGAAGGGTCGCACCTGTCTTCTAGTCGACGACATGATCGACACCGCTGGCACCATCGTGGCCGCAGCCAAGGCTCTAAAGGCCAACGGCGCAGCACGCGTAATCGTTGCCGCAACCCACGCTGTGTTCTCTGAGCCAGCCGTCGAGCGCCTTTCGAGTGGTGTCGTAGACGAGGTCATCGTGACCAACACTCTTCCGATCACTCCAGAAAAGCAGTTCGACAACCTAACCGTTCTGTCGATTGCTCCGCTGATCGCTGCGGCAATCCAGGCTGTCTTTGGCGATGACTCGGTGAACAAGTTGTTCCCAGGGCACGCATAGTCTCAAGCTTCAAAGTCTGATCGGGTTGTCACATGGGTGGCAGCCCGATAGACTTTAACCAGACAACGGCGAGGGCTCCATACGGAGCCGTTATCGACGGGGCATTTAGCCGGTTCACCGGCCACTTATCCTCGCGTTCAGCGCTTGAGTTGATTACAAAAATCAGTTTTAGAGGCATTTTTTTGCGTCAAAAAACTTCAAACTCGAATGGAAATTCAAATGAACACTGCAGCAAAGCTAGTCGGAGAAGTCCGCGAATCTTTCGGTAAGGGTGCGGCACGCAAGTTCCGCGCAGCCGGCCGCACTCCAGCGGTTATCTACGGTCACGGCTCAGAGCCTCGCCACGTAACCCTTCCAGCACACGAGGTGAAGCTAATCCTTCGCCACAAGAACGCTGTTATCGACCTAACCATCAACGGCAAGGAAGAGTCAGTTCTAGTAAAGAGCGCTTCTAAGGACCCAATCACCCAGATCATCGAGCACATCGACCTAGTCGAGCTTGTAAAGGGCGAGCGCGTTCACGTTGAGGTTCCAGTTCACGTAGTTGGCGAGTCGCTTTCAGGCACCGTCATCGACCTAGAGCACAAGACCGTCAAGCTAGAGGTTGCTGCAACCAGCATCCCTGACTTCGTTGAGGCAGTGTTCGACAAGCAGGGCGCTGGCTTCCACGTTCTTGCTAAGGACCTAGTTATCCCTGCAGGCGCAAAGCTAGAGCTAGCTGACGACGAGCTAATCGCTTCTGTCGTTGCAACTGCAGCGGGTCACGCAGCAGAGCTTGCTGCTCCAGCAGCAGAGTAGTCAACTGTCTAACTCGACATTTCTAGTAGTCGGGCTCGGTAACCCCGGGCCCGACTATTCTGCTAATCGGCACAATGTCGGCCAAATGGCGCTGTCGGTTTTAGCCGACCGATTGAGCGCAACCTTCAAAAGCCATAAGTCGAACGCGGCCGTTGCCGAGGCTCGGCTGGGCTACGGGGGAGCAAAACTTATTCTCGCCAAACCGGGTTCATACATGAACACCAGCGGTGGCCCGGTTTCTTCGCTGATGAAGTTCTATGGCATCGCAATCGAAAATGTGATTGTGTTGCATGACGAGCTAGACATTCCAGCCGAAACCATTCGCCTCAAGCACGGTGGCGGTCACGGCGGTCACAACGGCTTGCGCGACATCATCGCTGCCTGTGGCTCAAACGAATTCACTAGAGTGCGCATCGGCATCGGTCGGCCACCTGGTCGCATGGACACCGCCGACTTTGTGCTCAAAGACTTTTCGTCTGCCGAACGCAAGGGTTTGCCGGTGACGCTCGAACTTGCTGCGGATGCCGTTGAGGCCGTCGTTGAGCTCGGTGTGGTTCTTGCCCAAACTCGAGTAAACGCACCCGCAGCGGAATAAGCCCCGCCGCTCGCAACTTAGACTTACCTTGTGAGCGATCAAAATCTCAAGGCCTTGTCGCGCCTTGTCGCGCTCGTTTCCGAAGGGTATCCCTTCGCCGCCGTTCAGGCAAAAATCAAATCTTCGAGGCTTGACCTCATCGCTCCGCAGGGTGCTCACGCCTCAGTTGTCGCGGTTCTTGACCAGTTTAGACATGCCGCTAACCTGTCTCGAGTTCAGTTGGTCGTCGTCAGCACAGGGCGAGAGTCTGAAGATTTAGCAGCCTCGCTTCGCTCTATGGTTGAGCATGCGGAGATTCTTGAATTTCCGTCTTGGGAGACGCTGCCTCACGAACGCCTTAGCCCAAGCCCAGAAACAGTTGGCAGAAGACTCAGGGTTCTGCATCGACTCAACGAGATCGAGGCTCTAGGCGGCAAGTTAGATCACCCGGTTTTCGTTATGGCTTCGGTGCGCGCTGTTCTTCAACCCGCCATTGCCGGCCTTGCCAACCACCCTCCGCTGACTCTGAATCGCGGCAGCGACTACTTACTTTTCGAGCTCTCGCTCAAGCTCGTTGAGATGGCTTATCACCGAGTCGATATGGTCACCAAGCGAGGCGAATTTGCCGTTCGCGGTGGCATTCTCGATATCTTCGCAACCACATCAGAGCACGCGATGCGCCTCGAATTTTTTGGCGATGAACTCGAAGAAATTCGAGAGTTTTCGGTTGCCGACCAGCGCTCAATCAATGATGTCGATGGCAAGCCAAAGAAGATCGATCGCATCGAAATTTACCCCGCTCGCGAAATCATCATCACGCCGAGCGTTGCCGGCCGAGCGCGCGAAATGGTTCACGAGTTTCCAAACATCTCGACGATGTTGGCCAAGATCGCCGAAGGCATCCCGGTTGATGGCATGGAGTCGCTTGCCCCGGTTTTGGTTGACGCAATGGTGCCGTTCACCGATTATCTGCCTAAGAATGCCCTTGTGACTCTGCTTTCGCCAGAAAAATCTGCCGCACGCGCTGCGAGTCTCCTTGAAACCAACGAAGAGTTTTTGCACGCCGCCTGGGATGCTGCCACCGAGGGTGCGAACGCGCCAATTGATTTGAGCGCCGGTGGATTTGTCGAACTGTCGCAGTTCAAAGATGCCCTCGCCGGTCGGGCGCTATTCACGGTGAGCCAATTTGGATCTGACGATGACACCCTCGTGAACCTCGAGATGCACGAGGTGCCGAGCCTGAAAGGCACCGAAACCACCCCAATCGAGTGGCTCGAGGATCAAACCAAGAATGGTCAAAAGGTAATTCTCGTTGCCGAGGGCAATGGCACGGTTGAGCGCCTAGGCGAGCAGTTGGTGGCAGCCAAAATCGAAGCTGAAGTTTTGCAGGGTGCGATGCGCAAGGGATTCACGGCGCCGGCCAGCAAACTAATTGTGATGACCGAAGCAGAGTTTTATGGCAAGAATTCGGCCTATGTGAACCCTCAGGTGCGCAAACTTGCGGCCAAGCGCGGTCAAGCCGTCGACCCGCTCAGCCTCAAGGCCGGCGATTATGTGGTTCA
>JBEEPX010000062.1:0-6522 GCA_041190885.1 Actinomycetota bacterium | reverse complement strand
ACACCAGATTGCAACCCCACCCAAGAAGAAGTTTTTTAGCGCCTCTTAGGCGTTGATTGGAGAAATCGTGGCCGAAAAAGTTTTGATCATTGCCGAAGCCGGTGTGAACCACAACGGTTCGTTGGCCCGTGCGCTCGAAATGTGCGACCTGGCCAAAAAGGTTGGCGCCGACATCGTGAAGTTTCAGACCTTCTCTGCCGACAAGCTAGCCCGCAAAGATGCGCAGCTTGCCGAATACCAAAAGAAGGGCGACGGCGACACCCGCTCACAGTGGGATCTGCTGAAGGGCCTCGAGCTTAGTCACGAAGAATTTACCGAGATTCGTGACCACTGCAAGAAGATCGGCATCGGCTTTTTGTCGACCGGTTTCGACTTAGACGAACTTCGTTTCTTGATCGAAGAACTACACATTCCGCTGGTCAAGGTTGCCTCTGGCGACCTAACCTTTGCGCCAATGTTGGTTGAGGCCGGGCTTTCAAACCTGCCGGTCATTTTGTCGACCGGTATGGCCAACCTTGAAGAAATCGAAAAGTCGCTCAAGTTCATCGCCTTCGGTTTTGCTCGCTCAAACAACCTGGTTGCCGCAGGTGCCAAGCCAACCGCCGACGTGCTCGACGCCACCTGGGCCGACCCACGCGTTGCCGACATCATGCGTGACAAGTGCACCATCTTGCACTGCACCACTCAATATCCGGCCGAGCTAGACATTCTGAACCTGCAGGCCATCAATGTGATTCGCGACCGCTTTGGTTTGCCAACCGGTTACAGCGACCACTCTGCGGGCATCCTTGCTTCGACCGTTGCCGTTGCCATGGGCGCAACCGTGATTGAAAAGCACTTCACCCTCGACAAGTCGCTCGAGGGTCCAGACCACGAAGCTTCGCTTGACCCAGCCGAGCTAAAGGCCATGGTCGACCAGATCCGCCTCACCACCGTTGCCCTTGGCAAGCCGGTCAAAGAATGCCAGCCAATCGAGGTTTCAAACCGTGCCGCGGTTCGTCGCTCTCTGGTCGCAAAGCGCCCAATTTCGGCCGGTCACGTGATTACCGAGGACGACCTCGAGTGCCGTCGCCCGGGCGCTGGCCGCACCTCTTTCGACTTCTATGAGGTTGTTGGCACCGCGGCTGCAAAGTCTTATGAGATTGGCGAATACGTTGACTAAACCTGCCAACCCGATGCTCATCATGCTGGGCTCTGGCGGTCACGCCAGGGTGCTGCAAGAGGTGCTTTCGCTTGCCGGTTTTGAGCTTCACGCGTTTGTTGCACCAACTGCCGAGGGTTCGCTTCTCGACACCGATCACAATGATGAGCCGGTTCGTTACTACGGCGACGACTCGTCTCTCTATGAACTCGACCCACAGACCCACTTGCTCGTAAACGGCTTGGGTTCGGCTGGCCCTTTGGCATTACGGTCATCCGTGTTTGAAAAGTTCAAAAAGGCCGGCTTCAACTTTTTGCAGATCGAGGCCGAGACTGCGGTGGTTAGCCCATCTGCGGTCTTGCTCGAGGGCGTTCAGGTTCTAAATGGCGCAATCATCAACACCGATGCCCGCATCGATGACGACACGATCGTGAACACCGGGGCCATCGTTGAGCACCACAACGTGATTGGTTCGAGCTGCCACATTTCGGTCGGCGCAACGCTTTCGGGCAATGTGACCGTCGGCAACAACACTCACATCGGTGCCGGGGCAACGGTCATCCAAGGTATTTCGATTGGGTCGAACTGTATTATTGGCGCAGGTGCCGTTGTGATTCGCGACGTGCCTGACAACCACATAGCGGTTGGCGTGCCAGCCACTAGCCGCCCGATCGAGGTGAACTAATGATCAAAGATCTCAGCAAGCTAAGCGTGCTACCTTCGGCCGACATTCGTGACACCATTGCGGCAATCGATGCCGGGGCCAAGCAAATTGCGCTCGTGGTCGATGCCAGCGGCAAGCTTTTGGGCACTGCCACCGACGGTGATATTCGCCGCGCACTGCTTCGCGGTTGCACTCTCGAGACGCCGGTCACCGAGGTTATGAACCCTAAGCCTCACACCGCGACCCTCGACGAAGACGGCCACGACGTCATGACTCGCGAGATTCCGCAGTTGATTCACAACGTGCCTGTCATTGATGGCTCTGGCCAGCTGCTCGGCATGTTCACCGACGAAGACTTCACCGGTGCGTCAGAGATTTCGACCCCGGTTGTTCTTATGGCCGGCGGCAAGGGCGTGCGCCTTTACCCGCTAACCAAGGATGTTCCCAAGCCAATGCTCAAGATCGGTGACACCCCGATTCTCGAGATCATTTTGCGCAAGCTAAAGGCGCAGGGTTTCAAGAATGTCTACATCTCGGTCAACTATTTGGCCGATGTGATCGAGGACCACGTCAAAGATGGCGCCTGGCTTGGCTTGAACGTGACCTACCTTCACGAGACTCAGCCGCTTGGCACCGCGGGCGCTCTTGCGCAGCTTGCTGGCAAGGTTGGCGAGCCGTTTATCGTGATGAACTCTGACCTGCTTACCAACTGCGATCTTCGCCAGGTGGTGCGTTTTCACAAGAAGCAGGGCGCTAAGGCAACCCTCGGTGTTCGAGAGTATTCGTTCCAGATACCTTATGGCGTGGTCAACATCGATGGCACTCAGGTTGAGTCAATCTCTGAAAAACCACTTCACCGCTCAATGGTTTCAGCCGGCATCTATGCGCTCGACCCTTGGGCCCTCGAATTAATTCCGGCCGAACAGTATTGCGATATGCCTACTTTGCTCGACATGATTAAGACCCACGGCGAAAAGGTCACCGCGTTTCCGATTCACGAGTCATGGCTCGACATTGGCAGACACGACGACCTCAACGACGCGAGAAACAACCTCGAGCACTGGCTCGATTACTAGGAGGCAAAAATGCTCAATGGCGAGATGGTTATTGCGTTCATTCCGGCACGTGGTGGCTCAAAGGGTTTGCCTGGCAAAAACATGCGAGTCATCGGTGGCCGCACGCTAATTGAGCGAGCAATCGATTCGACCACGGGTGGCTTTGAAGAGAGCCCAATCGATGCTGTGGTTTTCTCGAGCGATTCCGAGGAATACCTCGCCAACGCGCAGGCCGCAGGCGCCGTGACTTTTAGACGTTCTCCGCAGGCCGCCGAAGATGAGTCAACCGCTGCCGATGTGCTGTTCGACTACTTTCAGTCACCAGAGGTTGCTATCGATCTGCACGACCAAGACCCTTGGGTTGTTTATTTGCAGCCAACCTCACCGGCTCGCACCGCGCTTCACGTTGAAGAGGCTTTCAAGTTGCTCAAAGAGTCGGGTGCTCGCGCCTGCATCTCGGTGACCGCGGTCGAGAAGAGCCCATACTGGTCAGTCAACATTGGCCCAACCGGTTTGGTCACCCCGCTTTTCCCTGAGGCCTTCAGCCAAAACCGTCAGATGCTGCGCCCGGCCTATGTTCCAAACGGCGCCATCTACATCTTCAAGCTTCGTGACTTCATCGCTTCTGAGCAGATTCCGGTTTCAAACGCCGCCGGTTACATCATGGATGCCGACGAGTCGATCGACATCGACACCCTGGCCGATTACGAGCGCGCAAAGGCTCTTCTTGAGCGCTAACTCGACGGGTGCTTCACCTGTTGAGCCGGGTGCTGCCGCGCCCTCTTTGACTACTTCGGGCGACGCCCCTTCAATCGACAGCATCTGGACGGCCTTCGCTCAGGTCGAGGCCGCCGAAAAGTTAGCCGATTGGCGCATCGCCGGCGTGCATTTATGGCCAATTTTGCGCGACCGTTTGATGCGCGAGATCGCCGAAAACCTTGGTGTTTATGAGCGTCGCCCAGCCGGCGATCGCGTTGCAGACCTTGCCGCATCTTCGGGTCTCAACGTCTCTGAATTCGTCATCAAGCCAAGCAAATACGCGATCGTGCCATTCTTGCGCCGAGATGCCTCGGGCAACGACCCCTTCTCGGCCGGCATTGTTGCTGCGATTCGAGGCGAAGATTCAGCCGACTCAAGTCAGGGTTCTGGCGAAACTTCGCTTCCTCCGCACGGGGTGGAGCCTCTGATCTTTGGAATGGGCGCCGACGACCTCGGTTCTGGTCGCCCTCAGGTTGAACTGCTCGAGCGGCACTTTGTGGCTGCCCACGGTTTGCAGGCAAAACTCGCCATAGCGCCCTTCGTTTTGCCTCAGCTCGGCGGTGCCAAGCACCTCGCCAAATATGCTCGAGTAATAAAGGTTCTCGAGGCAGAGTTCGGCCCTGTTGCCGGTCGATTCCGCGCATTTCCGCGCTGGTTGCTGGTCGAATTCACGGCTCAGCGCATCGGTTGGGCCAAGCTTTTCAAAAAGGCAGGCGTTCGCAAGCTCTTCATCGTCAACGCCTGGAAGCGCGCGCTCATCGCAGGTGCTCAAGATGCCGGGGTTTGGGTTGTTGAACCTCAGCACGGTCTGTTGAGCAGCAAGCATCCGCTGCTTTCTTGGCCCGGCCGCGAATCGGTTGCCTACCTGCCAAACGAACTCTATGTTTGGGGCAAATGCTGGGCTGCCGAAACCGATCTGCCTTCGGGAGTTCGCACCTCTATCGTGGGCGAACCCGCTCACCTCACGGCTGCTCGCGATTCGGCCACCGCCTCGATCGCCCACACTGAATCGACCACCTCAACACCTGGCCCGCACCCAGACTTCGCTCGAACCGGCAGCGTGCTCTTCGTTTCTCAGGTTCAGCAGACCACGCGACTTTTCGACATCGCGCTGCGCGCTGCCGATGCCAATCCATCCAAGAATTTTGTGGTCAAACCACACCCGCAAGAGAATGCTGAGCAGTTTAGGCAGCATCTTCGTGAACTCGGTCGACGTTTGCCGGCCAACCTGCGATTTGTCGACTTGAGTGAGCCCGCGCTAAACCTGGTTGCTCGCAGCGAGTTTGTGGTTGGTGTGCATTCGATGGCCCTGGTTGAGGCGTTGGCGCTTGGCGCCAAGGTGATCGCTGTTCAGCTCGAAGGTTGGCAGAATATAGAGGCGATCGCAAAGCGCGGCGACCTAACTTTGGCTTCGCCAAACACAGATTTGGTTGCCGAGTTGGCTTCGGCCCAAGTTGCTCGCGACCCAGAATATTATTTTGCCCAGCCGCTCGAGCGTGAAGCTTTTGCTCAGCTGGTGCTGCAAGAAAGGCCCTAATGACTCAGCGTGAAGACCTGCCGGTTGAACCAACCGAGCAAGATGAGCTGAGTCAGGCGTCGACGCCCAAGGCGACTGTTGCCGAAGTTTGCGAAGCCTTCTGGAAGATCGAGCAAGACGAAGACCTTTATAACTGGACGGTTTTGGGCGTTCGCCTCTGGCCGCTCGTGCGCTTTCGCATCTTCTACAACCTGACCAAAAGCTCGGGCGTTTATGCCTGGAAAAAGTCGACATCGCTGGTCTTGCCCGAAGGCTACCCCGAATTCACCGGCACACCTGGTCACAAAGTGCTTTGGAAGTCGGTCACCGGTTGGCGCTGGCACCTGCGCAAGTTCATTCCAAAAACCTGGATGGACCCTCGCGTCGCCAAGTGGCACGCGGCCACTGACCTGATTTCACCTTTCTCCAACCGCAACGCGATGGGCATTGACCGCTTCAGCCAGCCAATCATCGATGCGCTCGGCGACAACGCGATTCGCTTCGGTGTTGGCTCATATGACCGCAAGCGCGAATGGCCGCAGATCGACCGTCTGCAGGGCATTTTCCGCAAGAAATACGGCTATTTCACCGCTTTGTATGTGCGCCTAAAGCTCACCAAAGACGACTACGCCAAGTATGCCCGCGTGATCAACTTTCTAGAGACCGAAACCTCGTCGAGCGCCGGTCCATACAAGCGATTTCCTCGTTGGACCCTTCGCTATTTCTTGGCCGAAAAGCGCGGTTATCGCATCTTATTTAGCCGCCTAAAGTTCAAGCGCTTGTTCATCGTGAACGCCTCGCGCATGATGCTGATGGCCGCTGCGCAGGCCGCTGGCATCAAGGTGATCGAGCTTCAGTGTGGCGTTTTCTCGAAATACAACATGCAGTTCTCGTGGCCCGGCCGCCCAGCAATCCCGTACATTCCAAACGAAATCTGGACCTGGGGTCAATACTGGACCGAGGGCATCGACAACTCTGGTTCGCAAGAAATCGTTGTCGCCGGTGCAACCACCGAGTTCGAAAACGTGCGCCAATCGGGCAAAGCAAAGGTCGCCAAGACCGTCACCGTGATGAGCCAGCCGCTGATCGGCGAAGAGCTTTTCGAGCAGACCATCGCTCTGGCCAAGGCCCTGCCGGCATACCAGTTCACTTTCAAGCCGCACCCTAAAGACCACTTGGATGATTTCACAGGCGGCATGCCTTCGAACCTGAAGATGGCTGCGCCCGAGGCAAGCTCACTCGAGTTGTTGGCCGAATCTGAGATTTGTGTTGGTGTGTTCTCGGCTTCGTTGATTGAGGCCGCTGGCCTGGGCAACCGCGTTGCGATCTTGAAGTTGGCCGGTTGGGAGCACCTGACCCCGCTAATCGAGGGCGGCTACGCCGGCGC
>JBEEPX010000061.1:0-7081 GCA_041190885.1 Actinomycetota bacterium | reverse complement strand
CTTTCCCTACACGACGCTCTTCCGATCTGCGCCTTTTTCAAGGCGGTGAGAGTGGTTCTTGCTGCCATCATGACTCCTCGCTCGGTGTCAAAATTCTAGGCAAAGGCGCCCCACCAGACCTTCGAAACTAATGAACCGTTGTCATCTCGTAATCAGCCGTCTAGTTGGCTAACCATGCGTCTGACGGTTTGTCGATCGCCGGCAATCACAATGTGCTCAATGTTGTTTTTATGCGCTGGCAAGCCAACCTTCTCGCCGGCTTTGTTGTAGACACCAATCTGAGACCCGACGTAACGCTTGAAATCGAAGTCAAGAATCTCAACGTGCCCCTTGGCTGAAGCAATCTCGAGCAACTCTTCACGCGACAGCCAAGATTCGTTGTTGTAGCTGAGCATGATCGTTTCGCATCGAAGCTCATTCACGATCTTGGCAAGGGCGTCGGGCATTGTCTTACGAGTGTTGAACGCCGACTTGTTCTCGGCAAATCGAGTGTCTACGCGCTTATTGGCGATGCCGTAGGTTTCGGGTTTGTCCCACCTCACCAGGGACTCCCACACGTGATAGTTGCCGAAATAACGATGCTGGTTATAAGGCGGGTCGAGATAAACCAGATCCGAAACCGGCAGGCTAGAGGCCAGCTCGGTGGCGTCTCCCCTGATTGCATGGCCGATACCGGGCAAAAGGTCGGGGTCCCTCAGTTCTAGGGTGTTTCTGGATCTGCGTGACCAAGACTTGAGAAAAGCCATCTGGACGCCGGTGGTGCTGTCGACCCGATCGGCAGCCAGAATCAGCGAGGTTAGCAGCGGGTTATAAAGCCAGGTTCCCTTGTAGTCGGTCTCGATTCGCTCTCGCATGGCATCGACTCGTTCGCCGTTCTCGGGCTGAAAATAGCGTGCCTGCAAGCAGAAATTCTCGGTGAAGTAGCCATGCTGACCGGGCAGGTGATTCAGTTCATCGATGGCCTTTTCGAGTTGCTTCAGTTTCACTGCGCTCGAATCTAGTTCGATCCAAGTTTTCGCAAACACCTCTGAATACGAGGCAACGTCGCTAGCGGTCGTTTCGATGCCCAGCGCCTTCATGGCCCTGGCGACTCGCGTGGTGCCGGTAAACAGGTCGATTGCGGTTTGTGCGCCCGAAGAGGCAATCAACTGCGTCAAAACCGGTATGAGGGTGCGCTTTGACCCCAAGTATTTGATCAAAGACACCTCCTTCGCAGACCTGTTCATCATGCCACGACTGTGCCCCTGTGAATCAAAAAGTAGACTTGGACCGATGTCTGCTGAATTGAGTGCCGCCGCCAGCTATGGCCTGGATTTTGCGCGAACTCATCTGGCAAACAAGAGCATTTTCGCCTTGACCGGTGCCGGCATCAGCACCGATTCAGGAATCCCCGACTATCGCGGTGAGGGGCGAGTAGCCAGGCATCCGATGACTTTCGATGTTTTTATGGGCTCGGAGCAAGCGCGCACTAGGTATTGGGCTCGAAGCTATGTGGGTTGGAGTCGAATCCAGCAGGCAAACCCCAACGCCGGGCACTTTGCCCTGGCTCACGCAGAGAGCCTAGGCCGAATCACTCAACTGGTCACTCAAAACGTTGATGGTCTTCATCAGCAGGCCGGTTCTAAGTCTGTAATCGACTTGCACGGCCGCCTCGATCGGGTTCGCTGCATGGGCTGCGGCGACATAACGACTCGACTTGAACTCGATTCGCGACTTCGAGAATTGAATCCGCAGGTAACCAAGGATCAAAACATTGAATTTACTCCAGATGGCGATGCCGAAGTTGAAGTCGCTGCGGATTTCAAGGTGCCGGCATGCGCCAAATGTGGCGGCATTTTGAAGCCGGATGTTGTCTTCTTCGGCGAGAGCGTTCCATCGGAGCGAGCCGAACTTGCCTTGAACCTTTTGGACAAGGCCGATGCGCTTCTCGTTGCCGGCACGTCGCTTACGGTCAACTCTGGCCTCAGGTTTGCTCGTCGGGCCGCGCGTGCAGGAAAACCAATAGTGATTGTGAATTTAGGTCCCACCAAGGCCGACGAACTGGCGATCGCCAAGATCGAAGTTTCTACATCGCTGGCTTTAGAAAGGCTTCTAATTGACTAACACCATTGTGGGCTTACTGCGCCACGGTCAAACCGACTGGAACATCGATTTTCGACTTCAGGGAGTCACCGATATTCCCCTGAATGAAACGGGCCTCAGTCAGGCGCGAGTCGCCGCATCGATGCTCGGTCGCGGCTCTTGGGATGCAATTGTGAGCTCTCCCCTGTCTCGCGCGTTGGTGACTGCCGAGATCGTTGCCGAAACCAATGCCCTCGGCCCCGTGGCAATCGAGCCTCTTCTGCTCGAACGGTCATTTGGTGAAGCCGAAGGGATGCGTCACGAGGAGTGGAAGCAGGCATTTCCCGACCAGAATCTTGTTCCGGGATGCGAAACACTGGAACAGCTCAGTGCTCGTGCGTGGCAATTGCTTGACCGATTGGCCACCGATTACGCCGGTCAACGAGTGCTCACGGTTTCGCACGGAGCGCTCATTCGTAAGCTTTTGAAATTGGTGAGCAAGGGCGAATTTCCTCGTGAGGGCGAACGTCTTGGTAACGCCTGCCTGAGTGTTTTCGAGCATTCCGCCGATGGCTGGAAAGTTTTGAGCTACGAGCCAAGAACCCTTCACCCAGATAACTAGAGTCGCCCGACCATTTCGATTAGGTCACCGGCTGAACGATCCCAGTTGAATTTTTCTGCCTGGCGAATCGATTTCTTCGAAGCGGCAATCCACTCTGGGTTGGATTCCAATTTCTTTACCGCGTTAGCAAAGTCTTGCGCGTCGTCTGCCTCAAAGAAGATTGCGGCATCGCCGCCAATCTCCTTGAAAATTTCGATATTTGAGACCACCACCGGCACTCCGCGATTCATCGACTCGACCAGCGGAATCCCAAACCCCTCATCACGTGAACCCGTAACCAGCGCAACGGCTTGATCTAGGCGTTCGTGATATTCAGCTTCGCTCACCCCGTTGAAAAACTCGACTGTGCCGCCCTCGGCAGAAACTTGCGCTGCTAATTCGGCCTGTCGTTCAGGGGTGATGCGGCTGAGTAGCTGAAGGTTATAGCCAGGCAGTAGGCGCATGCCAGCGATTAGAACCTCAACGTTTTTGTAGTCCATGAAACTGCCCATGTATACAAGATTCTGCTTGTCGCGTGGCCTCGACTTTGGGTTTCGGTGCTCATAGTCGCTCACGAAGGTGCCCGCCGCGTTGTAAATCACGTCGATGGGGCGCTTGGTTAGACGGTGTTGGAGCATCAATCTTTTGGTGGTCTTTGACACCGTGGCAACCGCATCCGCTCGATTTAGCAACACGCGCTGCGGCCAGTAGACCAGGTGGTACAGGCGCCAGATGAGACGGATGGTCAGGTTGAAGCCAGGTGGCGGCGCCGGGTGACGGTAGTAAATCAGGTCGTGCAGGGTAAGAATCAACTTGTAGCGACGAAACCACGAGCCCATCGTTTGCATGGGAGAAAAGACCACCTTCGCGCCAGCTTTATTGAGTCGCAGTGCGACAAAGAGCTCTTTCAGCGAGGTCGGGTCGTTGGCCAAAATATAGTCACAGCCGCGTGGCAATTTGAGCAGTTGCCTAGTGTCACAAATGATTGCAGTCACCTTGGTGCGTCGGTGAAGCGACGCGAAAAGTCCGGCCGAAAAGCGGCTGATGCCATCGTGATGGTCGTATCGAATGAACCGGGCATCAAAGAAGATTCGTTCTTTCGAAAGATTGGTCATGGGCGCCCACCCAAAAAATCACGGATGTCCGCAGCGACCATTGCAGGGATTTCATAGTGGGTCAGGTGCCCAACTCCTGCGTGCATTTTTAGCACGGTCTCGACCGGGATGGTCTGCATCATGGTTCGCTGTTGTGCCGGTGTGGTGATGTCGTCTAGCTCACCCGCAATCAGCAGGGTTGGTTTCTTGAAGTCTCGAGAATAGTCACCGACGTTGTGTGAAATTGAGGCGGTGTAGCCCTCGATGGCTACCTTGCGGCTGGCGAAGTCGTTGAAGTTTTCGTCGTGCTGTGCGTGCACCCAGGCTCGCAGTGTGCGATTGCGAGACTTGGTCATCACAATGCTCATTCCCCGAACCATCGGCCAACTTTTCAGAATCGACTCTCCGGTTTTTGCCGGCAGAGTTGCCGCCAGGCTAAAGAAGGCCTTGGCAACTCGGGTCATGGCCGCTTTTGGACCACTCAGGGCAGGTGCCGATACTGGGTTAACCAGAATCAGCTCGCTGAAGTCATCTGAGCAGGCCGCGTGAGCCGCGCAAACGATAGTGCCAAAACTATGGCCAAGAAGCGTCGGCTTATTCTCGAGTTTCAACGCCGCAATGAATTTGCCGACCCAGCCCTGATACTCATCGATGCTGTGTTGCCCAGCAAATGGGGTGCTTTTGCCAAAACCGGGAAGGTCGGGAATGTAAATCTCAAACTCCGGCAGCGCGCCGGCGATTGCCTCTAGACCATGGTGGTTTCCTCGATAGCCATGGATGAAAACCAGTGTCTTTGCGCCCGCTTGGCTCGCTGGATACTTCCAGTAACGGGTAACGGTGTCACCAGTCTGCACCTGGCCGGCGATAGAGCGCTCTCGACCGACCCTCATTAGGTCGATTGGCGACTGTGACATGGCTTGAGTCTAACTTTGTCGTTGACTAGACCGAGAAGTACTTGGCTTCTGGGTGGTGCAAGACCATCGCATCGGTGGATTGCTCCGGGTGCAACTGCAACTCTTCTGACAGGGTCACACCGATGGCCTCTGGCTTCAAGAGCTCGACAAGCTTGATTCGATCCTCGAGTTCTGGGCAAGCCGGGTAGCCAAACGAGTAGCGAGCCCCGCGATAATCGAGCTTGAACATGCCCTCAATTTCTTTCGGGTCTTGCCCGGCGAAACCGAGTTCCTCGCGAACACGAGCGTGCCAGAACTCGGCCAAGGCCTCGGTTAGCTGAACCGACAGGCCGTGAAGTTCTAGGTAGTTGCGATAGTCATTGGCCGCGTAGAGTTCGTTGGCCGCCTCTGAAACTCGATTTCCCATGGTTACCAATTGGAACGGAACCACGTCGATCTTGCCGCTTTCCTTAGAGGCAACGAAGTCGCTTAGGCAAAGGTGTCGATCACGCGCTTGACGAGGGAAGGCAAATCGCATGCGTTCGGTGCCGGGGACTCCCCCAGAGCCACCATCGGTTGCGCCCTCTGGCCCGTGGTGCAGGATCACAAGGTCATCACCGTCAGAAACAGCCGGGAAGTAACCGTAGACAACCGCGGCCTCTAGAAGGCTCTCGGTCTGAATGCGCTCGAGCCAGGCACGAAGCCTTGGGCGTCCTTCGGTTTCAACTAGCTCTTCATAGCTTGCGCCGTCTTCGGCGCGCGAAGGCTTCAAGCCCCACTGGCCCATAAACGTTGCTCGTTCATCCAAGAATGTTGAATAGTCGCGCAGCGGAATGCCCTTGATGATGCGGGTGCCCCAGAAAGGTGGCGTTGGAATCTCGTTGTCGCTGGCCACATCTGAGCGGTCAGGCATCATGTCTGGAACCGTGTGCACCAATTTGCTCACCGGCTTCACGACGCGCTTTTTTAGTGCCGGAAGTTCGACCGAGGTATCGCCGCGTTTGATTTTGACGAGTGCATCCATGAGGCGCAGACCTTCGAAAGCATCACGCGCGTAGCGAACCTCGCCCTCGTAGATTTCGGCGAGGTCTTGCTCGACAAAGCTTCTGGTTAGTGCGGCGCCGCCGAGAATCACCGGCCAGCGGGCCGCCAAGCCACGCTGGTTCATCTCTTCAAGGTTTTCGCGCATGATCTGGGTTGACTTGACCAACAGGCCGCTGAGGCCAATCACGTCAACGTTGTGCTCTTCGGCCGCGTTCAAAATCTCGTTGATTGGCTGTTTGATGCCGATGTTCACGGTTTCGAAACCGTTGTTGCTAAGAATGATGTCGACCAGGTTCTTGCCGATGTCGTGCACGTCGCCGCGAACTGTAGCCAGCAAAATGCGGCCCTTGCCGGCGTCATCGGTTTTTTCGATGAACGGTTCAAGGTGCGCTACCGCGGTCTTCATGACCTCGGCCGACTGAAGCACGAACGGCAACTGCATTTCGCCCTTGCCAAAAAGTTCACCAACGACCTGCATGCCGGCTAGCAGGTGGTCATTGATGATGCCCAGCGCGGTCATGCCGCTGGCCAAGGCCTCATCAAGGTCGGGTTCAAGGCCCTTCTTCTCGCCATCGATGATGCGGCGCTCGAGGCGATCCTTGAGTGGCATCGCTGCCAGCTCGTCGGAGCGTGACTGGCGCGCAGCCTTAGAGTCAACTCCGCTGAAGACATCCAAGAAGTGAGTAAGCGGGTCATAGCTAACGTTTCCGTCGGCATCGTATTCGCGCTTGTCGTAAATCAGACCCATGGCAGCATCGAGCTGCTCGGCTGGAATCTGATTGAGCGGCATGATTCGGGCGGCATGCACGATTGCGCTGGTCAAACCGGCCTGCACACATTCGTGCAAGAACACCGAGTTCAAGACATGTCGAGCTGCCGGGCTGAGGCCAAACGAGATGTTTGAAATTCCCAGGGTGGTTTGAACGCCGGGGAAAGCCTCGTTGAGTCGGCGAATCGCCTCGATGGTTTCGATTCCATCGCGACGGGTTTCGTCTTGACCGGTAGCAATCGGGAAGGTCAGAGTGTCGACCGTGATGTCAACCAGGCGCATTCCCCAGTTGGCGGTTAGGTCTTCGATCAAACGCTTTGCAATCGCAAATTTTGTGTCTGCGGTTCTTGCCTGACCCTCTTCGTCGATGGTTAGAGCAACTACGGCTGCACCGTGTTCGACAACCAGGGGCATGATTCGGGCGAAGCGCGAGGTGGGGCCGTCGCCATCCTCGTAGTTGACCGAGTTGATCATGGCGCGACCGCCCATGCACTCGAGGCCTGCCTCGAGCACGGCTGGCTCGGTTGAGTCCAAGACCAAAGGAAGCGTTGTTGCTGTGGCTAGGCGACTTACCAGCTCGCGGGCATCATTGACACCGTTGCGGCCGACATAGTCGACG
>JBEEPX010000060.1:0-4301 GCA_041190885.1 Actinomycetota bacterium | reverse complement strand
TAAATTGGTTGCCGCTGAAATCGAACGCCTGAGTGCGTCAAAATAGAACTTAGAAAATAACGAACGGTGGGTGCGGTGAACGCAAAGGTTTTGCGCGTTGGCGTGATTGGCGGCGGCCAGTTGGCTCGCATGATGACCGTTCCGGCAATCAATCTGGGCCTAGATCTTCACGTGCTTGCCGAGGCCGAGGGTTCGTCTGCGGCGCTCGCCACCACCATGGTTGGCGACTACACCAAAGTCGAATTGGTTCGTGAGTTCGCCAAAACCGTAGATGTGATCACCTTTGACCACGAACACGTGCCAGTTGGCGTGCTCGAAACCCTAGAAGCCGAAGGGGTTAGCGTTCAGCCGCCGAGCAAGGCTCTGGCGTTTGCCCAAAACAAACTTCGGATGCGTCAGCGCCTTGGTGCGCTTGGTCTACCGATGCCGGCCTGGGCCGAGATTCAAACCGCCGAAGCGCTAGAAGCGTTCATTGCCGAAAACGGTGGCGTAGCAATTTTGAAGACCCCAATCGGTGGTTATGACGGCAAGGGTGTGCGAGTAGTTCGAAGCGCAGCCGATGCCAGCGATTGGTTGGCCAACCTTGCTGACTTTGGCGGCAGCCTGCTGGCCGAAGAAAAGGTCGACTTCGTTCGCGAACTGGCGCAGCTCAGCGCTCGCCGTCCGTCTGGCGAGCTAAAGACCTGGCCACTGGTGCAGACCATCCAAGAAAACGGCGTATGTTCGGTTGTTCTTGCCCCGGCACCAGAGGTCAGCGCCGAGACCCTTCAGCGCACCGCCGACATCGCAGCCGCCGTAGCCGAAGGCATCGGTGTTACTGGTGTTCTTGCGGTTGAAATGTTTGAGGCACGCGATGGTCGAATTTTGATCAACGAGCTCGCTATGCGACCGCACAACTCTGGCCACTTCAGCATCGAAGGTTCGGTCACCAGCCAGTTCGAGCAGCACCTACGTGCAGTGCTCGACCTGCCACTTGGCTCAACGACTGCGCGTGCAGCGCACTCGGTCATGGTCAACCTGCTCGGCGTCGATGACTCAAACAACTTTGTTCAGGCGTATGACAAAGCTCTAGCAGCTCACCCTGAGGCCAAGATTCATACCTACGGCAAGGGCGCAAGAGCCGGTCGCAAGATGGGTCACGTGACGGTCGTTTCGAATGATGCCGCCCACGCTCTGGCCGAGGCTAAAGGTGCCGCCGCCGTTTTGCTACAGGGATAAAGCCAGCTTTTAGGTAAAATTTAGGGGTTGCCGAAACCTAAGGAGCCCCCATGTCTGCAGCTATTTCTGGCAAGCCGGTAGTAGGCGTTGTGATGGGCTCTGACTCGGACTGGAGCGTGATGTCTGACGCCGTTCAGGCCCTCAAAGAATTCGGCATCGAATACGAAGTCGAGGTGCTCTCGGCGCACCGCACCCCAGAGCGCATGATCGAGTGGGGCAAAGCAGCAGCTGGTCGCGGCATCAAAGTAATCATTGCCGGAGCCGGCGGTGCAGCACACCTGCCTGGCATGCTCGCTTCGGTCACCACTCTTCCGGTGATTGGTGTTCCAGTCGCACTGGCAAAACTCGACGGCATGGATTCACTTCTTTCGATCGTGCAGATGCCCGGTGGCATTCCGGTTGCAACGGTTTCGATCAACGGTGCAAAAAACGCTGGCCTGCTGGCTGCTCGAATTCTTGGCACCAACGACGCCCAAATCTCGGCCGCAATGTTCGCCTATGGTGAATCGCTCAAAGAGCAGGTTGCCGAGAAGAATGCGAAGCTAAAATCTCAAATCTGAACCAACGCGTGAACCCGCGTCAGCGCAATGTTGGCCCATTTCACGCAATCGACCGTGCCACACCAGAGCAAATGCATCGCCGTGCCTGGTGGCTAATTGCGCTAACCCTTTTTGTGCCTGGCTCTGCTCAATTGGTTGCCGGAAACCGCAAGCTGGCTCGAGTGGGCATCAGTGCCACTCTTGGTTTCTGGGCGCTCATCGTCTTTATGGTTCTGCTTGGCCTGATCAACAAGAGCTGGGTCATTTGGCTCGCCACTCTGCCGGTGCTGATCGGCATTTTGGCTGTGGCGCTCATCGCCTACGCGGTTCTGTTTGCGTTCTTGGCACTAGATACCCTTCGCCTAATGAAGCTCGGGCGCCTCTATAACCGCGAACGCTGGATCACCCTGACCGCGATTGTCTTGGCTGGTGTGCTTGGCACCTCGGCAATTGGCTATGCGGGCAACATGGCAGGGGTGCAGGCAAACTTCATTGGTTCGATTTTCAACCAAAGCGGTTACACCTCACCGGTCGATGGTCGCTACAACATTCTTTTACTCGGCGCAGATTCTGGCCGCGATCGCTTTGGCATTCGCCCAGACTCGATGTCGGTCATCAGCATCGATGCCGCCACCGGCAAGGCGGTAAACATCGGTATTCCGCGCAACCTTCAGCACGTGAGCTTCTCGGCCGGTTCACCAATGCTCACGGTTTATCCAAAGGGTTGGAACTGTGGCTTCGAATGCCTCATCAACGCGATCTTCAAAGATGTAACCGACAACCACGAAGACCTTTACCCGAACGCCGTAAAGCAGGGTTCATCGCCAGGCATCGAGGCAACCAAAGAGGCAATCGAATATGTAACGGGTCTAAAGATCCAGTCATATGTGATGGTCGATATGGCCGCGTTCTCGTCACTCATCGATGCCCTCGGCGGCATTGAAATTGATGTTAAGCAGCGCCTGCCTATCGGTGGCCAGCTTGATGACCTCTCAGACGTAAAGGGCTGGATCGAGGTTGGCAAGCAGCGCCTCGATGGTTACCACGCGCTCTGGTACGCCCGTTCACGTCACAGCACGAGCGACTACGACCGCATGAAGCGTCAGCACGAGGTCGAGGATGCGGTTTTGCAGCAGATGGACCCGGCCAACGTGCTCAGTCGCTTCCAGCAGATTGCTTCGGCCGGCGAAAAGCTGGTCAAGACCAACATCCCGAGTGGCATGCTTTCTCAGTATGTTGACCTGGCGATCAAGGCAAAGTCGCAGGGCATCACCTCGATCACACTCACCCCACCAACGGTCGACGTGGTCTGGCCAAACTTCAAAGAGATCCGCAAGCTGATTCAAGACGAGTTCAAGCAATCGGCTTCGCCGAGCCCTTCAAACTAGGGTCGAGTCGCCACGTCGGCGATAGACTTTTGACACCAAACTTCAAACCCGAGGAGCCCGAATGAGTGTTGCTGATTACGCTCGCGAGCACGGGTTAAAGCGCGTCGGCGCTCGTCCTCCTCTGGTCGAATACCTAAAAATGGCCTGGCAACGCCGAGACTTTGCCATCACCATGTCGGTCTTCGCAAACCAGGCAGCAAATGCCAAAAACCGCCTGGGCAAGTGGTGGGTCATTCTTCTTCCTACCATTCAGGGTGCGGTTTATGGCCTGATCTTCGGCATCATCATCGGCGGCGACCGCCCAACCAACTTCATCCCGTTCCTGTTTACCGGCGTGTTTTTGTTTTCGTTTATTCAGAGTTCAATTTCAACCGGCGCAACCTCGGTTACCAGCAATCTCGGCCTAGTTAGGTCGCTCAACTTTCCGCGAATGCTGTTGCCGTTCTCGGCGGTACTGCGTCAATTTCTAAACCTCTTGCCGCAGATTGGTTTGTTGCTGGTGGTTCTAATCGGGTTCCAGCAGAACATCACCTTCAACTGGCTCCTGATGATTCCTCTCCTCGCGCTGATGGCCATCTTTGCCTTTGGTTTGGCGCTGATTTCAGCTCGCCTCACCGTGCACATTGAAGACATCAACAAGCTCATTCCATTCGCCAACCGTGTGATGTTCTACACCAGCGGAATCTTCTTCAGCATGGAGCGCGTGCTCGGCGCTTATCCAACACTCTTGAAGTTGATGGACTTCAACCCGGTTTACGCCTTCATCAGCACCGCCCGTGGCGCATTGGTTGAGGGCTATTCGATGTCGCTAAACCTTTGGGCAGTTTGTGCCAGCTGGGCGTTCGGCGCCCTCATCGTCGGCGTTTGGTTCTTCTGGAAGGCGGAGGAGCGCTATGGCCGCGAAGACTAAACCGCAGGCAACCGAAACCCGCAAGCCGGTAGTGGTTGTCGATAACGTTGACGTGACCTACAAGGTGTTTGCCAGCGGCCGCAAGGCAACTCGTCGCCTCGCCGGCGGCGGCCTGTTCTCGCGCAAGCTAAACCTGCGCGAGGTAAACGCGGTCAAGAAGGTCAGCTTCACGATTTATGAGGGCGACTCTGTCGGCATCATTGGCAGCAACGGCTCGGGCAAGTCATCTTTGATGCGCGCCATCGC
>JBEEPX010000059.1:0-2663 GCA_041190885.1 Actinomycetota bacterium | reverse complement strand
ATTCGTCTAACTGCGTTCAGTAGGTGCTCAAGCACACCAGCGTCGCCTAATTCGAATACAAACCGACTCAACGCAACTCGGTCACTTCGGGTTGAAACCGAGGCCGAGAGAATGTTCACGTGATGCTCAGACAGAACGCGAGTCACGTCGGACAGCAATCCTGAGCGGTCGAGTGCTTCGATTTGGATCTGAACGAGGAAGATGCTCTTGCTCGTGGGTGCCCAACTCACTTCAAGCAAACGCTCCGGTTCGAGTCTAAGTTGCGCACTGTTTTTGCAGTCAACTCGGTGAACGCTGACGCCGGTTCCCCTGGTCACGAAACCGAGAATTTCATCGCCCGGCACCGGGGTGCAGCAACGAGCCAACTTGACCAAGACATCAGCATCGCCCTTGACGAGCACGCCTGAGTCATTCGCGCGATTGCGGTTTGCGCTTCTAGGTGCACTTGGAAGCTGGAAAACGGGATCCTCGTGGTCTTCGGTTGAAACCGCGTTAGTCAATTTCTCAACTACAGATTGCGCCGAAACGTGGTTATCGCCGATTGCGGCGTAAAGACCCTCGACGTCCGGGAATCGCAGTTCACCGGCAAGTTTGACTAATTCGTCCGCAGACATCAATCGCTGTAGAGGAAGGTTTTGCTTACGCATCGCCTTGGCCAGCATTTCTTTGCCGGATTCGATGGACTGCTCACGGCGACCGACAGCGAACCACTGCTTGATTTTTGATCGCGCCCTAGGCGACTTTGCAAAGTTCAGCCAGTCTTGGCTTGGCCCTGCCTCAGGCGATTTCGAAGTAAAGATCTCGACAACATCACCAGACTGCAGTGTTGTCTCAAGCGGAACTAGTCGCCCATTGACCTTCGCGCCCATGGTTCGGTGTCCAACCTCGGTGTGCACTGCGTATGCAAAGTCGACCGGAGTTGCTCCACCGGTGAGGCCAATGACCTTGCCCTTTGGCGTGAAGACATAAACTTCCTTGGCGCCGATTTCGAATCTGAGCGAGTCTAGGAATTCGGAAGGATCCTGCGTTTCGGCCTGCCAGTCAGAAAGGTGCTTGAGCCAGGCCAGATCTTCATCGGCGGTCTCCCCCGATTTGCCAACCTGTTCCTTGTACTTCCAGTGGGCAGCCACACCGTATTCGGCACGTTGGTGCATGTCGTTGGTGCGAATCTGAATCTCAACTGGGCGACCGGCTGGGCCGATCACGGTGGTGTGAAGCGACTGGTAAAGGTTGAATTTCGGCATCGCGATGTAATCTTTGAAGCGCCCAGGCACCGGATTCCATCTTGCGTGAATTGCGCCGAGTACGGCGTAGCAGTCACGAACTTCGTTGACCAAGACGCGAATGCCAACAAGGTCGTAAATGTCGTCAAACTCTCGGCCTCTAACCACCATCTTTTGGTAGATCGAGTAATACTGCTTTGGGCGGCCGTAGACCTTGCCCTTGATTTTTGCGTCACGAAGATCCTCATTAATCGAATCAATGACGTTCTCGATGAACTCCTCGCGCTTCGGCGTGCGTTGAGTTACGAGATTGACTATCTCCTCATAAACCTTTGGGTAGAGGACCGAAAACGAAATGTCTTCTAGTTCCCACTTGATTGTGTTTATACCGAGACGGTGTGCCAGCGGTGCATAGATTTCGAGGGTTTCCTGAGCTTTGCGCTTGGCAGACTCTGCGGGCACAAAACCCCAGGTGCGGGCGTTGTGCAATCTGTCGGCAAGTTTTATAACCAGAACTCGGATGTCCTTAGACATCGCGACAACCATCTTTCGAACGGTCTCAGCTTGAGCATGGTCGCCAAATTTGACCTTGTCGAGTTTGGTAACACCATCAACGAGCATAGCTACTTCGTTTCCAAAGTCCCGGGTAAGCATGTCGAGCGTGTACGGGGTGTCTTCGACGGTGTCGTGCAATAGCGAAGCTGCTAGCGTGATTGGCCCAATGCCTAATTCCGCAAGGATTAGAGTGACCGCAAGTGGATGCGTGATGTAAGGCTCGCCACTCTTGCGAAGCTGTGGCCGGTGAGCCTCCTCAGCAACCACGAACGCACGCTCAATGATGCCTAGATCGGCCTTTGGGTGATTGGCTTTCGCCAGACGCAGGATTTCGTTTAGCTCCGACGCATAAGGGCCTGAGCGAGTGAAAAGTCGCGGCAAGCGAGCACGAAATGTGCTGATGCTACCCGTAGGGGTTGGATCTGTCACGGAAGGCCTAACTCTCTCTTAGGCAAAAGCCTACAAGCCTCAAGCCGTCAATGTTACTTTGCGGCCAAAACCCTGGCTTCGCCCTTGCGGAACTTAGTCTCGCCTTCACGCAGGTGGCTGTAAAGCGGCGCTGCGATGAAGATCGTCGAGTAAGTGCCGACGATGATACCGATGAAAAGAGCCAAAGCAATGTCGCGCAGAGTTCCCGCTCCTAGAAGCGTTGCACCGATGAACAAAATCGATGCGACTGGAAGAACTGCAACAACCGAGGTGTTGATTGAACGAACCAAAGTCTGGTTGATTGCGTAGTTCACCTGCTGGGCAAATGTTGTGGTCTCGCTGAACTCGACCTCGAAGGTGTTTTCACGAATCTTGTCGAAAACCACCACTGTGTCGTAGAGCGAGTAACCCAAGATGGTTAGGAAGCCGATCACGGCCGCAGGAGTAACTTCAAAG
>JBEEPX010000058.1:0-2680 GCA_041190885.1 Actinomycetota bacterium | reverse complement strand
TACGTTCTCGTTGAAAATGGGGCCAACGCCAAGAAGAGCTGACCCGAGCTCTGCATTCGAGCATTCACCGTCGCCTTGTTCCAGACGTTCAATGCGTACTTGTCGCTGACCATGATGATGGATGCGAACTCCCCAATTTTCTCGCCGGCTTTGTTTGTTACCAACCCGCTGGCGAAGAAATCGATTTTAGATCCCGTTGATGACAAAAGATATTCAATCGAGAAGGAACAGTTTCGTCCTCCGTAATCTTCGTCAAACTTTGATGTCGGCGCCTTGTATTCTTCGCACTCAACTGCAGTTGGATGCTTTATTTGGATATCGACTGGGTCAGAGCGAAGGAAATTGCCAGTCTCGTTGTACTGGGTAATTATCGTGTTGACTCCATCAGCGGCAGAAACTGGCTGAGTAGAGCCCAGGAACATAGTTAGCAAGACCGCAAATGCCAGTGCTTTTCTTTTTGTCATACTTTCCCCCAAAGAATGTACTTCCAGTTTAGCTCCAAGTTCGCGATGGACCGGAAACAATTGTGACTAGCTTGCTCAACCTAGAGGAGAAGAACCTTAGACGTTGAAGCGGAACTCGACTACGTCGCCATCCTTCATGACGTAGTCCTTGCCTTCCATACGAACCTTGCCGGCGGCCTTGGCATCGGCCATTGAGCCAGCAGACATTAGGTCGTCGAAAGATACGATTTCGGCCTTGATGAATCCGCGCTGGAAATCGGTGTGAATCACACCGGCAGCCTGCGGAGCAGTCCAACCCTTGTGGATTGTCCAGGCACGAGCCTCTTTAGGGCCAACGGTTAGGTAGGTCTGAAGACCTAGGGTGTCGAAGCCGATGCGAGCAAGCTGGTCGAGACCAGACTCCTCCTGGCCAAGTGAAGCCAAAAGCTCAGCAGCCTCGTCGGCCTCAAGGTCAATAAGTTCAGACTCAACCTTGGCATCCAAGAAAACAGCCTCGGCGGGGGCAACCAAGTCGGCGAGCGCCTTCTTCTTGCCGGCATCGGTCAAGATGCTCTCGTCAACGTTGAAAACATAGATGATCGGCTTGGCGGTTAGCATGCCAAGTTCTTTGATCGGGGTTAGGTCAACATCGCTAGCCGAAAGTGGCTTGCCCGAGTCAAGAACAGCCTTGGCTGCGTCGATCGCTTCAAGAGCCGCTGGCTCCATCTTCTTGCCCTTGACTTCTTTTTCGATGCGAGGGCGAGCCTTGTCTAGGGTCTCCATGTCGGCAAGAATCAGCTCGGTGTTGATGGTTTCGATGTCGCTTGCGGCATCAACCTTGCCATCGACGTGAATCACATCGCCGTCGACGAATCCGCGAACCACCTGAGCGATTGCGTCGGCTTCACGGATGTTGGCGAGGAACTTGTTGCCCAAGCCTTCACCCTCAGATGCGCCGCGAACGATACCCGCGATGTCAACAAATGACACTGGTGCAGGCAGCAGACGCTCAGAGCCATACATCTCGGCAAGTTTGCCAAGGCGAGGGTCTGGAAGGTTCACCACACCAACGTTTGGTTCGATAGTTGCGAACGGGTAGTTCGCCGCTAGAACATTGTTCTTGGTCAGTGCATTAAAGAGGGTCGACTTGCCAACATTTGGCAGTCCCACGATTCCGATTGTTAGAGCCACGAGGGTCAAGTCTACTTTGGTGGCGAGGCGTTTCGTTGGTGTCGCTGGCAACTGGCAGACTTAGCCGGTGCCCCTAGATTTCACCGCAATCGACTTTGAGACCGCCAACGGTTCGCCAGCCAGCCCGTGCGCGGTTGGCATGGTTCGCGTTCGCGCTGGCAAAATCGTCGACTCGCTAGCCTTCTTGATTCAACCGCCATACCCGCACAACTGGTTTCACGAGGGCAACATCCGAGTTCACGGCATTCGCCCGAGCGATGTTGATGGCGCGCCAACCATGCCCGAGGCACTCGACTTTATGCTGCGTTTTATTGACTCGGATGTCTTGATCGCGCACAACGCCCCCTTTGACATGGGAGTTTTGCGAGCTTCGGCTGCGGCGATTGAAGCACCGCTGCCAGACCTGAACTATGCCTGTTCGTTGGCTATCTCGCGCAAAACCTACAACTTAGAGAGCTACCGACTAAACGCAGTTGCCTATGCGGTCGGGCACGAAGAATTTGACCACCACGATGCCCTTGCCGACAGCGATGCCTGTGCTCGAATCATCATTCACGCGGCCGCCCGACACGATGCCGAAAACTTGGATGAGTTGCTAACCGCGACCAAGCAGGTTTTGAAGCCGGTTATAAAACTCGCCTGAGATTACCCGAGCATAGGTCGCCGAGAGGTGATCGGCATTTCGATAGATGTAAATGCCACCTCGCTGACTTGGGCAGGCTTTGGCATCGCAGTAGAGGTCAGTTAGGTCAAGCGCGAAGGCACCGGCCAAGCCAGTTGCTGCCTGCTGTGAATAGTCGGGGTAAAGCATTTCGTCTCGAGCCCCCGCACACTGCGATGCGTCTGAGACCGCTTCGTTCCAGCAGGCCTTCATTGCTTCGGTCATCTGTGGGTTATCGCGCAGCGCAACAACCTTGGCCCCGCGGTCAATTAGCGGTCGCCAGGCAGCTCGATAGCCGGCAATCGCAAGATCAGACCAGTTATCGACCTTGATGTCGGCTAGGAAGTTATTCGAATAATTTGCTGTGACCACAAGATCGAACGGC
>JBEEPX010000057.1:0-2716 GCA_041190885.1 Actinomycetota bacterium | reverse complement strand
GTGTTGCCAATGTGTGGCGCAGTCTGAACCACGATCTGACCGGCATATGAAGGGTCGGTCAAGGTTTCCTGATAGCCAGTCATTCCGGTGGCGAATACGATTTCGCCAACGTTCTTGCCTACGGCTCCATAAGACTGTCCGCGGAAAACGCGGCCATCTTCGAGCACTAGAACTGCCTGAGTCATTTGACTACCTCTCTGGTGATGATGCTTTCAATGCTCGCGATTAGTGCCTCGCGAGAAGCTGTTTCGATTACTCGAAGGTGGGTGGCGAGCTCGGTTGAGTCCTGCATCCAGCTGATGCTTAGTAGGCCGTCGGTTTCAACGGCTTTATCGATAACTGCCGTTGACTTAGAGACCTCGGTGAGCTGGGCCTTGTCGACGGCCAGCGGGCGTTCGCCGGTGCGCACGATTAATAAGCCCTCTGAGAAAACCAGAATCTGCCCATTGCCGCGAGAGCCAAGACCATAGGCGTTCACGCGTTCAAGTTTGTTGTCTGCGAAGGTCGTAGCGACGTAAAAAACCTTTGACTCGGCAATCGGTTCGCCGAAATACTCGAGCGCTTCAAGTGGTGCTGAAAAAGTTGCTTCTTGCATTCGCTGGCGGCGCTTCCAGGCTGCATAGGCTAATCCGGCAACCAAGCAAACAAGGATGACGGTGTAAATCGCCATTTCGAATTTGGTCATCATGCGCGACCCGCTTTTGCTAGGTTGCCATCGCGAACTGTGAAATAGCCGCGGAAGATGGTGTGCTTCACTCGACCAGGCAGCTCGAGTCCGACATACGGAGAGTTTTTGGATTTAGAGGCGCTTTCGCCAACGATGGTGCGCTGGGCAGTTGGGTCGATCAGAGTCAAGTTGGCAACTGCCCCAACCGAGATTTCGACGCCCTGATCAGGGTCCTGACCAATTTTGGCAGGGTTCAGCGAAAGAACCTCAGCCACGCGGTTCCAGCTCGACTTTCCGCTGTCTACTAGAACGAGTTGTGCAATTGAAGCAGCGGTTTCGAGGCCAATCATGCCAAACGCGGCAGCATTCCACTCGCAGTCCTTTGCCTCGATCGGGTGTGGGGCGTGGTCGGTCGCGATGATGTCGATGGTTCCATCAATCAAGGCTTCGCGAAGGGCCAACACGTCAGACTCGGTGCGCAAAGGTGGGTTGACTTTATAGACCGAGTCGTATGAACGTACTAGTTCGTCGGTTAGCAATAGGTGGTGTGGTGTTACCTCGGCTGTGACCGAAATGCCGCGAGCCTTTGCCCAGCGAACGATCTCGACCGAACCGGCGGTCGAAAGGTGACAGATGTGCACACGTGAGCCCACGTGTTCGGCAAGCAGAACATCGCGGGCGATGATCGACTCTTCGGCGACCGAAGGCCAACCGGTTAGACCGAGTTCGGCCGAAACGGCACCCTCGTGCATTTGAGCACCCTCGGTGAGCCGAGGCTCTTGAGCGTGCTGAGCGACTACTCCCCCAAACGCTTTCACATACTCAAGTGCGCGGCGCATCAAAACCGGGTCGCTGACACACTTGCCATCATCCGAGAAAACGCGAACGTTGGCCTTTGAGTTGGCCATGGCACCAAGCTCTGCAAGTTGTTTTCCTTCGAGTCCAACGGTCACTGCACCGATTGGAAAGACTTCGGCATAGCCTGCCTCGCGGCCAAGTGCCGCAACCTGCTCGACAACACCTGCGGTATCGGCAACCGGGCTGGTATTTGCCATAGCGTGCACGGCGGTGAAACCACCAAGTGCCGCCGCCTGGGTTCCGGTCAGAACGGTTTCGCTCTGTTCGAAGCCTGGTTCACGGAGGTGAGTGTGAAGATCAACCAGGCCAGGTAGAGCCACCAAGCCGCTGCAGTCGATTTCTTCGGTGCCGGTAAGGCCCGACCCGATTGCGGTTACAACTTCGCCAGTGATTTGAATATCGACGACGGGGCCATCGCCGATGGAAACGTTTTTGAGAACGAAGCTAGTTGACATTGTTGGCCCTTTCGCCGGAGAGAACAGAGAACAAAACGGCCATGCGAACCGAGACGCCGTTGGCAACCTGTTCGAGCACGGTTGACTGAGGTGAATCCGCCGAAATCGCATCAATCTCGAGACCACGATTCATTGGGCCGGGGTGCATCATGATTGCCCCAGGCTTTAGCTTGCCCAAGCGGTCGGCGTTGAATCCCCAAATGCGGGCATACTCGCGCTCGGTCGGAAAATAGCTAGCGTTCATGCGCTCGGCCTGCACTCGAAGCATCATGACGACATCCGGTTTTTCATCGGCAAGAACATCGTCGAGCGAATAGTGAAGCTGAGCCTTCATACCCGAAGCGTTTGCGGGCAAAAGAGTTGGTGGCGCCACGAAGTGAACCTCGGCGCCCAAGGTGTTTAGCAATAGCAGGTTCGAGCGAGCGACTCTCGAATGCAAGATGTCGCCGACGATGGCTACCTTCAAACCATCTAGGGCCTTGCCGGTCGATGCGTTTCCGTGCTGGCGCTTACGCATCGTGAAAGCATCCAACAGAGCCTGTGTCGGGTGCTCGTGAGTTCCGTCGCCGGCATTCACGATGGCACCGTTGATCCATCCGCTGTGTGCAAGCACATTCGCTGCACCCGAAGCCGAGTGACGAATAACGACTGCGTCCGCGCCCATAGCCTCTAGGGTTTGCGCGGTGTCTTTTAGGCTTTCGCCCTTTGAGACGCTCGAGCCCTTGGCTGAAAAGTT
>JBEEPX010000056.1:0-15932 GCA_041190885.1 Actinomycetota bacterium | reverse complement strand
AAGAGACCATGGCCGAGCGTGCCAAGGCTCGCAAAAAGATGACGCCCGAGCAACTCGAGCAAGAGGTAGTCGACAAGATTGCCGCCATGGCCCCGGCAGACCGCGCACTTGGCGAAAAGGTGCACGCACTCGTCAAGAAGGTTGCACCAGGCCTTCAAGCAAAGACCTGGTACGGCATGCAGGCATACTGTGACGCCGACGGCAAGACCGTGGTTTTCTTTCAAGATTCGGGCAAGTTCAAGGCTCGCTATTCGACCCTTGGCTTTCAAGACACCGCGAACCTTGACGACGATCTAATGTGGCCAACCTCGTATGCGCTCACCGGCTGGAGCGCTAAAACCGAGAAGCAGATCGAGGCTTTGCTGAAGCAAGCAATTAGCTAAGCAGCGACCATAAGCGGCTAGATACCACTCATCTTGCAAGCGATGATGGTCAATTGAACCAGCGGTCATAAACTCGCCACATGAGATTTGTAGACCTTTCAGTTCACCTCGACAACGAGACCCCGCTAGACCCTGCGTTCTTGCGCCCGAAGATCGAGTACAAAGACCACCAGGGCGGCCTAAAAGACATGTTCAACATGTATGGCATAACCCCAGACCAGTTGCCTGATGGCGAAGGACTCGCCGCTGAGACCGTAACCATCACAACCCACTCGGGCACCCACATCGATGCGCCTTGGCACTACCACCCGACCATGAACAATGGCGAAAAGGCGTGGACCATCGACGAGGTTCCTCTCGACTGGTTCTTCCGCCCAGGTGTGAAGATCGACCTAACCCACCTGCCAAACGGCACCATCGTGAAGCCTCACCACATTCAAGAGGCCTTGGCCAAGATTAACTACACCTTGAAGCCATACGACATTTGCTTGTTCCACACCATTGCCTCGTCGGCATTCGGTCGCGAAGACTTCATCGACACCGGTGTTGGCTTTGGCGAAGAGGTCACCATGTGGCTGACCGACCAGGGCATCAAGGTTGTTGGCACCGACGCGTGGGGCTGGGACCTACCGGTTTCGATCAACCGCAAGTTGTTCGAAGAGACCGGCGATGCATCGCTCGTTTGGGATGGCCACAAGGCCGGCCGTCGAGTCGCCTACTGCCAGATCGAGAAGCTTCACAACCTCGAGTCAATTCCGGCCACCGGTTTTACCGTCGCTTGCTTCCCTACCAAGGTTCGTGCGGCCTCTGCCGGCTGGACCCGTGCGGTAGCAATTTTCGAAGACTAGTACCTAGCTAGAGAAGGAACGGGTCGTGCGCTTAGCGTGCGGCCCGTTTTCTTTGCTCGCTCTAGCCGAGTGCTTTTTTGATGCGCTGAACCGAGACCGATTCGGCAGTGCCAAGCGACTGGGCAAATAGGCTCACTCTGAATTCCTCGAGCAGCCAACGTGTGCTGATCAGTTTTTCTGGCGCGGTTGAAGCTAGGGGCAGCGTGCCACCTGCAAAAACATAGAGCCCCAACGCCTGATCAAATTCCTGGGCTGCAATTCGGTCGCGGCTCGGGTTGTCGACCATCTTCTCGATGCGCATTTTGATGGCCTGCACATAAACCAGGATGCGCCCTAGTCGTTCAAGCCCAGCATCACTAACAAACTTGGGTTGCAGCAACTCGGCGATGTGGGCCTTTTCGGCTGAGAGCACCGACAAGAAATCGAATCCGTTGACCGATGAAATTGCCTTGGTAGCCTCGCGCGCAGCACCGGCAATCTTGGTGACCAAAGCGGCAACCTCGAAGGCCTGCTCAACGATGATTGCCGAAACGGCATCGCGAACCTTCTCAAATTCGGCGCGACTAAATATCAAACCCGCGGGTTCGATTTTTCGAAGCTCTCGCTCGCTAACCGCGTCAATCACGTCATCGATGAAGGCCCCGAACGAACCATATGGCAGACCCGCAATAGCGAGCTTTTCGGGTTGGGAAAGGTGCGACTCAACATATTTGGCAGGGCTCGCAATCGCCGCGCGAACCAACGCGACCACCCCGCGAATGTGATGACGCGCCTGCTCAGATTCGGTCGAGAAAATGCGAATGTTCACACCCTCGCCAGCCTTGCCAACCACCAATGCCGGAAAAGCCCGCACAACATTAGAGCCGTGTTTGCTCTCGATGCTGCGCTCGAGAACATCGAAGTCCCACGAGGTCAAACCATCGCGCTCGATTGGCGAATTCACCTTTTCAACCACTTGAGCAACAGCGCCACGACCACTCTCGGCAAGCTTGGCCTGCAGGGCACTCAAATCGGTGCCCAAACCGAGAGGTCGACCGGCGGCATCCATGGGTCGATAGGTCATTTTCAGACTGTTGGGCAACTTGCTCAGGTCAAAATCGTCTGCGGTCACCTTGATGCCGCTCAATTGCTGCAGCACCTTTGCCAACACAACGCGGATGTTGCCCTGCGGCTCAGCGGGCATCACGGCGAGCGCCTTGTTCGCCCAGTCGGTCGCGGGCACAACGTTTTTGCGAATCGCCTTCGGCAGGCTTCGAATCAGTTCGGTGACCAGCTCGACGCGCATGCCTGGAACGAGCCATTCGAATTCATCAGCGTTGATGGCGGCCAAAATTGGAAGGGGCAAATCGACCGAGACACCGTCGTCGACAGCACTCGGGTCGAAGCGATAGCGCAGCTTGAGCTGTTGGCCGTTGTGCAGCCACTCGGTGGGGTGTTCGTGCTCATCGGGCGCCGCGATCTGGGCGCCAAGCAGGTCTTCGCGAGTCATGGTGAGAAGGTTTGGGGTTTCGTGCTTAGCCTTCTTCCACCAGCCCTCAAAGGTTCGGGTCGAGAACACCTCGGCCGGAATTCGAGACAGATAGAAGCGATACGCATCTTCTTCGTCGGGCGAATGCTGCGGCTTGCGCGCGCGGTTGGCCTCGGCTTCGAGTTGCTTCATCAGGGTTCGGTTTGCTCTGTCGAACGGTGCCTTCACATCCCATTCGCCACCGACGAGTGCGTGACGCACAAATAGTTCTCGGCAAAGCTCGGCATCGATGCGCGAATACTGCATGCGCCGAGATACCACAATAGGCACACCAAAAAGCATCACTCGCTCATAGGCAACCACCGAACCCTGGCTCTTTTCCCAGTGCGGTTCGCTATAGCTGCGCTTGCAAAGATCACCGGCGAGTTTTTCGGCCCAGGCCGGGTCAATCGCCGCATTCATGCGAGCAAAGAGACGACTGGTTTCAACCAACTCGGCGCTCATCAGCGCGGCAGGCCCCTTCTTGGCGAGTGTTGAACCCGGAAAAATCACGAACTTCTTGCCATTCGAACCCAGATACTCACCCGGTCCTTTGGCCTTGGGCGCATCCTTGTTTTTTGCTTGGTCAGAGGCTTTCTTGTCAGACAACTGGCGAAGGCCGATTTGGCTTAGCAGGCCCGACAAAAGCGCCTTGTGAATGCCGTCGGGGTCAATCTTTGGGTTGCCGCCCACGATGCCAAGCGGCTTGGCTACCGAACGCAGCTGACGAATCAGGTCTTGCCACTCGCGCACGCGTAGGTAGTTCAAGAACTCTTTCTTGCACAGCCTTCTAAACGCCGAGGATGAAAGTTTTTGCTGCTGCTCTTCGATGTAGTTCCAAAGGTTGAGCAGGCTCAAGAAGTCGCTTGTCGGGTCGGCAAAGCGGGCATGCGCTTCGTCGGCTTGGGGGCGCTTGGCGAGCGGTCGCTCTCGCGGGTCTTGAATGGTCAGGCCGGCCACGATAATCATGACCTCGCGAACCAAGTCTTGCTCTTTCGCTTCGAGCAGCATGCGCGCAAAGCGCGGTTCGATCGGCAGGCGAGCAAGGCTCTTGCCTATCTGGGTGAGACGCACACTCTTGCCCTTGGCATCTTGAACGGCACCCAGTTCCGCCAGCAACCCAAGGCCATCTTTCACACCGCGCGCATCGGGCGGTTGAATAAACGGAAACTCGGTGATATCGCCAAGACCGAGATTGGCCGCCTGCAGAATCACCGAGGCTAGGTTGGTGCGCAGAATCTCGGGGTCGGTAAATTCGGGGCGAGCATCAAAATCATCTTCGGCATAGAGGCGAATCACAACACCGGGGCTGGTTCGACCAGAACGACCGGCTCGCTGGTTGGCACTCGCCTGTGAGATCGCCTCAATCGGCAGTCGCTGCACCTTGGCCTTTGGGCTGTAGCGCGAGATTCGAGCAGTGCCGGCATCGATCACATATTTGATGTTGGGAATCGTAAGGCTGGTTTCGGCAACATTGGTGGCCAGAATCACTCGTCGGCGCAGACCAACCATCTTGCTCGGCTGAAACACTCGGTGCTGTTCGTCGGCACTCAAACGACCATAGAGAGGCAAGACCTCGGTGCCCTTTTTGAGAGTACCCGCTGTGATGCCACCCTCGATGGCCTCTTGCGCGTCGCGAATCTCAGACTCACCCGACAAAAACACCAGGGTGTCGCCCTCTGCCTCGGCTTCGAGTTCTTTGAGTGCTTTGATGATGCCGTCGATGTAGTCAGAAGCAGTGGTTTCTTCATCTGGGTCGGTGTCGTCGTGCGCCTCGCGTGCGGTTGGCCGATAGCGAACCTCGATTGGGTAGGTGCGACCAGAAACCTCGATGATCGGCGCATCGCCAAAGTGTCGGCTAAATGATTCGGGGTCGATGGTCGCCGAAGTGACGATAACTTTTAGGTCTGGGCGCTTTGGCAATAGCTGCTTTAGATAACCAAGCAAAAAGTCGATGTTCAGGCTTCGTTCGTGGGCCTCATCGATGATGATGGTGTCGTATTGCTCGAGGTTTCGGTGCCTCTGCATCGCATTAAGCAAGATGCCGTCAGTCATGACCTTGACCTTGGTCTCGGCACTCACCTTGTCGGTGAAACGAACTTGATAACCCACGAGTGAGCCAAGCTCGACCTTTAGTTCTTCGGCAATGCGCTCGGCTACCGCTCGCGCAGCAATGCGGCGAGGCTGGGTGTGGGCGATGCTTTTGCGGCCAAGCTCGAGGCACATCTTAGGAATCTGGGTGGTCTTGCCAGAGCCTGTGGCACCGGCGATGATCACGACCTGGTGGTTGCCAATTGCTTCTAGGATTTCGTCTCTGCGACCACTTACCGGAAGATCTTCCGGGTAGTTGATCTGCAGGTCATCCATAGTTATCTAATGGTATTTCACCCGCGAAGAGATTAGTCTTGCGGCCAACCACCCGGCGGGCCAATTAGCAACAGCCCGGCGAAGATAGCCGCGACAACAACGATCATGGTGGCAATCAAAAGCGCTGGGCGATTGATGAACCAGCGGAAAAGGCGGTCAAACCAGTTAGCATCGCGAGGGTCGGCCGATTCGGTGCGACGCCAGTCGCCGTTCAAAAGGCCGCGGCCGTCAACTCGGCGCTCAAACGGAATGGTCGCGTAGGGCACGATTGCCAACAGGACGCCAAGCGCGATGCGCCAGAAACCCCAGCGCTGATTTACGCCAACCACCGCTGAAGTTACCGCGTAGCCCAAGAAAACCGCCCCGTGAATTCCACCGATGATGGTGAGCATTAGCGGCGGTGCGCCCATGATTGCCCTAAAAGCCAAGCCGCCAAGAAGCAGGGTCCAGGTCAGGGCCTCGCCGAGGGCGAAGAGCAAAAACAGTTTGCGGGGTGAAGTCAGTGAACTTTGGGTCATGCCGCAATAATACTGAGCGTCTTTGAACCGTGTGCCACGGTCGAAACGGTGACCAAGATTTCACCGGCTCCGGTTGACCGAACGATTGCCAGGGCTCGGCCGTCGAAGGCCGAAACCACCGATGAATCGAAGCGAGTTTCGGTGCTCGGGTTCGAACTGCCAAGGCCGGCAAGCACACCGGCACCAGAAACCTCGACCGTGATTTCGTCATTTGCCAAATTGAACAGGTTGCCCGATGCGTCTCGCAACGAGATGTCGATGTGCGCAACATCTTGGCCGTCGGCGGCAAGCGATGCACTGTCGGTCAAAACGCTCAACTGGCTTGCGGCGGTTGCCGAGACAAGCGAAGTTCTTGAGATTTCAGTGCCACCGCGCTTTGCGACGGCAACCAATTCTCCGCTTGAGTAGGCCACCTCAAAGTTGGCGACCAATGGCTTTTTGATTCCGACCGGTGCAGAACCAAGCGATTGCCCGTTCAGAAGCAGCTCGACTTCTTCTGCATCGGCATAGACCTCAACGCGAATCGGTTTTCCTTCGAATCCAGACCACGACCACCCCTCGACAACGTCGCTCCAGGCCCAAGGCGGCGACGAAACCAAAGTGTGCTCAAAACGAGCCGGGTGCTGAACGGCAATAAAAGGCTCGACCCGAAGGCCAAATACGATTTCGCGGTAATACGAGGCGGGACGACGATAACCGGTGATGTCGATATCGCCGCAGTAGGCCAATAGGTAAGGGTACTCGCGACCGAGTCCACCCTTATAAGACTCATCCTCTTTGTAGGCGACCGAACCGATACCCACCTCGCCGAGGTAATCCCAGCCGGTCCAGGTGAAGTCACCAATGACGTGATCAAACTTCTCGACCAGCGCCCAGTTCGAGGCGATTTGGTTCGGGAAGGTTTCAGAACCAACAATCACGCGGTCTGGGTGCTCGGCCAAATCAATCTCGTAGCGACCCTCGGCGTAGTTGTAACCAACGACATCAAGGGCAGAGGCGACTTCTTCGACCGCGTCGCTAACCTGTGGTGTGATTGCAATCGCGTTGAAAGTGCCCGACATATCACCATCGGCACCCATGAACTCGTTTAGACCGCCGGCCTTTTGAATCAGCTCAGACATGTCGATGGTGAGCATGGTGTTGATGCCGTTGGTTACCGGTCTGGTCGCGTCAAGCGAGCGCACCTTGTCTGCGATGCGTCGGTTCCAAATGCGGCCGGCGGTGCTGCCCAGCTCAGGTATCTCGTTGCCGATTGAATAAAGAATCACGCTCGGGTGATTGCGCGAGCCAAGAACCAGTGACTCCACGTCACGCTCCCACCACTCCGCAAAATTGCGGGTCTGATCGAACTCAGATTTTTCAATCGTCCAGGTGTCAAACGCCTCGTTCATCACAAACATGCCCACCTCGTCGCAGGCATCCAAGAATGCCTGACTTGCTGGGTTGTGCGAGATTCGCACCGCATTAAAGCCAGCATCTTTGAGCTTTTGAACCTTGCGGCGCTCAACCTTGGGCAGCGAAATCGCACCAAGCAAGCCGTTATCAACATGGATGCAGGCGCCTCGAAGCTTGACCGACTGACCGTTCACGCGCAAACCACGTTTTGCATCGACCGTTACGGTTCGAATGCCCAGAGTTGCCTCTGCACGATCGAGAACTGCCGAGCCAGATCGCACGGTGGCCTTGAGTGAATAGCGGTTTGGCTGGTCAACCGACCACAGGGCCGGGTTGGCAATCGTGAACTGTTGGGTCACTTTCGAATTGCCGCTTGGCAGGGTCGAAACCGGAACCTCCCGAGTGGAAACCATGTTGCCGTTCGAGTCATGAATTTGTAATTCGAGCCTTGCTTCGCTTGCCGAGAGCGCGGCGTTGCCCACCTGGGCCGAAACTGAAATCACGGCCAAACCACCGTCGATCGACTTAGTTTCGGCATGCAACGAATCGGCAACCAGATGCACGGGTTCGCTCACCAAAATCTGCACCGGGCGATAAATGCCGGCACCGGTGTACCAACGCGAATCTTTGTGAGCTCGAACCTCTACGCGAATTTGGTTTGATTCACCCGGCTTCAAAAAAGCGGTTAGGTCGGCAATAAAACGGGCGTATGTGTATGGGCGCTGTGCGACCAAAGACTCGTTGATATAAACCAATGCGTTGCTTGCGACACCGTCGAACTGCAGAGCAACCAGCTTGCCGGCCCATTCGGCAGGAGCATCGAAAGTTTTTACATATGTCCAGGCGCCACTTGGGTGATAGGCCGAAGCCGAAGCCGAAGGCGCATCTGGCGTGCGAGTCGCATCACGCAAAGAATCGTGGGGCAGAGTGACCTCGCGAACCTCTTCTGGCCCACCCATGACAGCCGCAAAAGGGCCCATCGGTTTGCGAACAATCCAGCCATCGTTAAAGTCAAAGTTGCCTACGGCATTCGAAAACATGGTGGATTCCTTCGGTGAGATTTGTCCAATGTTATCGCTAACCTTGACGCATCTCGTGGGCTTGCATTAGAACTGAACCATTCGAATCTTGGATTCTAGGCGGGGAAGATGAACAAACTAAAGTCGGCACGAATTGCTATCGCACTGCTCAGTGCTCTCGTTCTTGTGGGAGCTGGGCAAACCGCCTTCGGCGCGACAGCCAAGGCGGGTGCAGCCTGCACCAAAGTTGGGCAGACGACCAAAGTTGGCAAGACCACACTGGTTTGCACCGCTTCAGGCAAGAAAAAAGTTTGGAAGGTAAAGACACCGGTGGTTGCCAAGCCGGCTCCGATTCCTGCGCCAGAACCAGTTGACCTAACCGCGGCCTGCAAGCTGCCGGTTGCCGATGGGCGCGGCGACGTAGCAATCGCTTTCCCAAGAATTTCCGACCGCGGTCAAACCACCGGCGTCGTGAAATCGAAGATCATTTTCGTCGACTTCAGCGACGCACCGGCATCCAAGACGACTCAGCAGGCTTTTGACATGATCAAGCGCGCACCAGAGGTGTTCAGCGAAGTTTCTTATGGCCGACTCGATTACCAGCTTGACCCAACATACAAGTGGTACCGAATGAGCAAACCGGCAACCTCGTATAACTTCAACACCTACGAATCTCAACGCGCCTACGTTGAAGAGGCTCTGAAGCTTGCTGACAAGGATGTCGACTTTAAGGACGCCGGAAGCTTTTTGATTTTTGCTAACCCCGATGCAACCCATTTTCAAAACGGACCAGCGGTTAGCTATTTCGAGCGGGATGGCATCGTGCTTGACGGCACCAACCTGCACAACGGCGCAACCTCGGGTAACGACATCAACGTTTGGGGCGCCATTTGGTTGAACCACGAGATCTCGCACTCTCTTGGTCTTGTCGATGTTTATGCCCGCGACGAAGCTGGCTTTGGCTATGCCGGTTTCCACCGTTATGTCGGCTACTTCAGCTACATGGGCTTTAGCGACTTCAACTCGCAGGCACCCGGGCTTTTCGCCTGGGAACGTTGGGTACTTGACTGGCTAACTGATGACCAAATCAAATGTGCCACCTCGCCGATTGGTCAGCACACCATTACCCCGGTTGAAACCAAGGGCGGTGTAAAGGCACTGGTAATTCCAACTGGCAAGACCACAGCCATTGTGGTTGAGAGCCGCCGAGCAGTTGGCCTAGACAGCAAGCTGGCTAAGCCTGGTGCCCTGGTCTACAAGATTGACACTTCACTCCAGTCTGGATTCGGGCCAATTCAAGTGCAGAGCAACTTTGACAACACACAAGACATCTGGAAGACCAAGGCTCCTCTAGCCAAGGGCGAATCGCTCAAGGTTGGGGCTTACACGATCACTGTGCTCGACGCGACTGCCGACGGCGACGTGATCGAAGTCAAATAAGCGCGAATGAAAAATGCCACCCAGCGCGGGTGGCATTTTTCATTTACGCGTTTAGTGCTCGGCCTTGCGTTCTAGGGCAGCACCCTCAACGTCGACATCCGGCAAAATTCGGTCCAGCCACTTAGGTAGCCACCAAGCTTTGTCGCCGACCAAGGTCATCAGTGCAGGCACCAAAATCAGGCGAACCAAGAAGGCGTCAAACAGCACGCCGACGGCTAAACCGAATCCGATTGGTCGGATCGTGGTCATCTCAGAGAACGCAAAGCCACCGAAAACTGTAACCATGATGATGGCCGCGGCAATTACGACCGGGCGCGACAGGTGAATTCCAAAGTTGACAGCCTCTTTGGCTGACTTGCCGTGAACGAAAGCCTCACGCATGCCCGAACCAAGGAACAACTGGTAGTCCATCGCTAGGCCGAACACCACACCGATGATCAGGGTTGGCACAAAGCTCATGATCGGGCCCGGGTCGTGAATGTCGAAGACCTCGCCCATCCAACCCCACTGGAACACCGCAACGGCAGAACCGAGCGTTGCAACCACAGTCAGCAGGAATCCTGCGCTTGCGATCAGCGGAACCAGAATCGAACGAAACACCAGGATCAAAAGGAACAGCGACAGCAGCAGAACTGCGCTAAGGTAAAGCGGCAAGGCATCCGCTAGCTTCTTTGAGATATCGATGTTCGCAGCGGCAGCACCCGTTACGCCAAGGTCGACTCCATACTTCTGGTTGAACTCATCCGAGAGGCCGCGCAGAGCAAAGACCAACTTCTCGGTTGTTTCGCTGGCTGGACCATCTACCGGAATTACCTGGAAGAGGAACTTGGTCTTGTCATTAGAAACCGCTGCGGCAATTACCGAAGAAACGTTTGGCAACTCCATCATTCGGGTAGCCACACCAGCCTGAAACTCGAGGCGCTCAAGACCATTGATCTGGCGATCGGCAGAAGCCACGGCAACCAATGGGCCGTTTACTCCGGCACCAAAGGCCTTTTCGGCAAGTTTGAACGACTTGTATTGAGTCGAGGTAACCGGCTCTGATGAACCGTCAGGCAAACCGAGTCGCATCGAAGCGAGCGGCTGCGCAGCCACGCCCATGATGAGCACAACGGCGGCAATTGCGAGCCAAGGGCGCTTGGTTGCAAACACTGGTCGAGTTGGGTCTTTCATAACCGGGGCTTCGCCTTCGGCAGCCAAAGCCAGCTTGTTGCGCTCGCGCTTACTAAGCAAGCGAGTTCCCAAAAGGCCAAGCAGAGCGGGAGTGAAGGTGACTGCTACCAACACAGCAACCACAATCGAAACCGCTGCAGCATTTCCCATTAGACCCAAGAAACCCACGCCGGTCAGGTTCAGCGCAACCAAGGCGATGATGACCGTTAGGCCGGCAAAGACGACCGCGTTACCCGAGGTTCCGTTGGCCAATCCGATCGATTCGCGAACATCCATGCCAGCTTTTAGCTGACGGCGGTGACGATTGAGAATAAACAACGAATAGTCGATGCCCACTGCGAGGCCAAGCATGGCGCCAAGCATCGGTGTTGTGGCGGTCATGTCGATCACCGATGAAAGTGCCATGGTTGCGGTTGCCGAAATGCCAACACCCAAAATGGCGGCAAGCACCGGAAGACCGGCACCGACCAAGGTTCCGAGCATGACGAACAAGACAATCGCAGCCATGATTAGGCCGGCCACCTCGGCAGGGCCACCGAGGGTAGGCATTGCCTTGGTCAGTTCTTGGGAGTATTCGACCTGCACATTTTTAATTGGATTAGCTTCGAAGATTGCCACGACCGATTCAAGTTGTGCCTCTTCGATCTCACCGAACGGCTTGTTAAACATCACAATTACCGTGGCGGTCTGGCCATCTTTCGAAACGGTGTGAAAGTTCTTCATTGCGGTCATGATTAGCTGCGAGGCGGCGATCTTGGCCTTATTTGATTCGATTGCCGCATAGCCGTCGTCTACCTTTTGCTGCCCGGCTGCTAGGTCGGCGGCACCGGCATCGATCTTTGCCTGACCGGCATCGATCGCAGCTTGCTGCTTAGCGATCTCGGCAAGACCCGCGTTTAGCTGTGCAAGGTTGGCGAGCAATGGGTCAATCTGCGAGGCTGGGGCATTCGCTGCCTTCAGCTGTTCAATCGCACCGTTTAGCTGGGCCAACTTGCCATCAAGGTCGGCTTTGGCTGCGGTGAGTTTGGTTTGACCGGCGGTCAGTTCGGCCTGAGATTTTTCGAGCTTGGCTTGGCCGGCGTCAATTTTCGCTTGAGCAGCCTTCAATTCTGCTGGTGCCGCGTCAAGCGCAGCCTGGCCGTCGCTCACCTTCATGCGGTTCTTTTTTAGGCTGGCTTCGGTGGCAAAAGGGTCTTGGGCGATGCCCACTATCTCGAGCGCTTCGACCTCTTTTAGCACTGCCAAAATCTGCTTTTTGTCTTCGGCGTTAAACGCGAAGCCATTGGTCTTGTGCAGCAGCACTTGGGCATTGCCGTTGCTGGCCTTCGGGAACGAAGTGTTTAGGTCGTCAATGACCAACTGCGATGGCGTGCCAGGCAGCGACATACTGGTCGAAAGTTTGCCGGCGAAGTTGACCATCAGGCCAACGCTCGCGGCCAGAATCAAGAACCAGCTGACAATCACAATCCAGGCTCGACGAGCTGAAAAGATGCCAAGTTTGTAGAGCAGATTTGCCAAAGATTTACCTATCCCAAGAGCGACCGCAGAGATTGAGCCAGTCTCTAGATACAAGCGCTAAGACAAAAATAACATTCCCATAACAAGAACGCTCGGTGAACTTTGTCGGCCTGCTAAGCCCATGCCCATAAACTCGATAACTGGGGCCGAAGGCCAAATTCGAAAAGGAACCAACTTGGCACACATTTCACTGCTGCGCAGAGCAATCGCAGAGTTCTTCGCCACCGCGTTTTTGCTAAGCGTTGTAATCGGTGCAAACCTGCAGGCAGAGGCCATGACCAAAGACGTTGGCGTGGTCATGCTGATTGTTTGGTTCTCATTGATGTGCGCTTTGATTTTGCTAATTTTCGTTTTCAGCCCAATTAGCGGTGCACACCTAAATCCCGTCGTCACATGGGTAATGGTTTTCAAACGCCACATCAAAACCATGGATGCCGTCGTCTACACCGTGGCTCAGATCTTGGGCGGCATTGCCGGTTCTATCGTTGCCAACCTGATGTTTAATACCCCTGCGATTCAATACGCCAGCCACGTGCGCAACTCCCCGGGCGAATTGATCGGTGAATTCATTTCGACCGCTGGCCTGATAGCCATCATCCTGCTGCTTAGTGACCGAGGCTTGAGCAAATGGGCCTGGGCAGTTGTTCCCGCATGGATCGGCACCACTTTTCTTTTCACATCGTCGACCTGTTTCGCCAACCCGGCTGTAACGATCGGCCGAATCTTTAGCTACACCGGTGCGGGCATCGAGGCCAACTCGGTCTTGCCGTTCATTTTTGTGCAGTTTGTCGCTGGAGCGATTGGCATTTGGATTGCCAAATTGCTTCGATTGAACCCAGCCGCCAACTAGTCTGAAACTATGCGCGCTCTTCTGGTTGTCGACGTTCAAAAGAACATGGTCGAAGGTAAATATTCAGTTCCAAATGCGGCCGAATTCTTAGCGAAGTTCGAGACGAAGATTGGCGAAGCCCGCGACGCCGGCGAACCGGTCATCTGGGTTCAAAACGATGGCCCCGAGGGCGACATCGATGAGCCATTTAGCCCTGGCTGGGAGCTTTATTTCTCACCGGCAGACGGCGAACGAGTAGTTCGCAAGGCCACGCAAAACGTTTTCGAATCAAACCCTTCTCTGGCCGACGAACTAAAGTCACTGGGCGTTGACTCGGTTGAACTAATTGGAATGCAGTCTGAATACTGCGTTCAGGCAAGTGCGCGAGGCGCAAAAGCAGCCGGCTTTTCGGTAGCTTTGAACCCCGCACTACACGCAACTTTCCACGATGGCACCCCGGCTACGAATTTTGCAGATACCTGGGAGGTTTCGGCCACCGAACTTGCTGCCAAGGTGCAAGCGGAACTCGAAAAAGACGGCGTGCTAGACGCTTAAGTTAGCGATAACATTATTGGCAACAAGTTCGATTCTCGAAGGGCCAAAAAATGACAGCAGCAGCTAAAGAAATCTGGTTTCTAACCGGCACCCAGAACCTCTATGGCCCAGAGACCCTCGAGCAAGTTGCTCAGCAATCTCAAAAAGTGGTCGAGCAGCTGAAGTCGGGCTTTGGTGCCTCGGCGAACATCGTCTGGAAGCCAATTTTGAAGACCAGCGATGAAATTCGCCGCGTGATGCTTGACGCATCGGCAGCCGACCAGTGCATCGGTGTGATTGCCTGGATGCACACCTTCTCGCCTGCCAAGATGTGGATCTCGGGCCTCGACGCACTTCAGAAGCCACTGCTGCACTTGCATACTCAGGCCGGCCAGTCACTGCCATGGGCAACCATCGACATGGACTTCATGAACCTAAACCAGGCAGCTCACGGAGACCGTGAATTCGGTCACATGGTGACTCGCATGGGCACCGCGCGCAAGGTGGTTGTTGGTCACCCAACCGAAAAGCACGTTCAAGACCGCATCACCGCTTGGGCGTTTGCCTGCATCGGTTGGAACACCTCGCAAAACCTCAAGCTCGCCCGCTTTGGCGACAACATGCGTTACGTGGCAGTCACCGATGGCGACAAGGTTTCGGCTCAGATGAAATTCGGCATGTCGATCGAAAACCTTGGCGTGAACACCCTCGTCGCAGCAGTTGCCGAAGTCAGCGATGCGGCAGCTGAGGCGCTCTGCCAGGTTTATGAAGCCGAGTATGACGTTGCTCCAGAACTTCGCGCAGGTGGCGCACGCCACGAATCGCTGGTTTATGGCGCAAAGATCGAAATCGCACTTCGAGGCATTCTCGAGGCTGGCGGCTATGGCGCGTTCACCTCAAACTTCGAAGACCTCGGCGACCTTCGCCAGCTTCCGGGTCTTGCCGTTCAGCGCTTGATGGCTGATGGCTATGGTTTTGGTGGCGAAGGCGACTGGAAGACCTCGGCGCTAGGTGCAATTTTGAAGTCGATGACTCCGGCCGGCGGCGGCACCTCGTTTATGGAGGACTACACCTATCACTTCGGCCCAGGCACTCCAAAGGTGCTCGGCGCTCACATGCTCGAAGTCTGCCCAACCATTTCGGGCCAGAAGCCAAAGATCGAAATCCACCCGCTCGGCATCGGTGGCAAAGAAGACCCAGTTCGTATGGTTTTCACCGCAAAGCCAGCGCCGGGGCGCGTTGTTTGCCTTGCCGATATGGGCGATCGCTTCCGCTTGATCTCTAACGAAATCACCATCGTCGAGCCAACCGAAGACCTGCCAAAGCTTCCGGTAGCCCGCGCCGTTTGGGAGCCAGCTCCTTCGCTTGCCGAATCGGCCGAAGCCTGGATTCTTGCCGGCGGTAGCCACCACACCGTGCTCACCAACTCGGTTTCGCTAGAGACCATCGAAGACTTTGCGCGCATCGCGAAGGCTGAACTCGTCATCATCGACGAAGACACCAACCTTCGTGCGTTCCGCAAAGAACTACAGTGGTCAGCAAGCTACTACCGACTAGCAGCACAGATTTAAAGAGGGCAAATGACCGCCGAAATTCAGCAAGCTCGACAAGACCTGGCCCACCTGCACGCCCAACTCTGGGATGCCGGCCTCGTGGTTTGGTCTGGCGGAAACATATCGCAGCGAGTTGAGGGCGGCTTTGTAATCAAGCCGAGCGGTTTGCTCTATGACGAGCTGACCCCCGAGAGCATGATTCACTGCGACCTCGACGGCAACGTGATTGCCGGCGATCGAGCACCATCGAGCGACACCGCATCGCATGCTTACGTGTATCGCAACATGCCAGAGGTTGGCGGTGTGGTGCACACGCACAGCAACTATGCCTCGGCCTGGGCCGCTGTCGAGAAGCCGATTCCTTGCATTTTGACCGCAATCGCAGATGAATTCGGTGGCGAGATTCCACTCGGGCCGTTCGCAATCATCGGCGATGATTCAATCGGACAGGGCATCGTTGAAACTCTGCGCGGTCACCGATCAAAGGCTGTTTTGATGCGCCAGCACGGGGTCTTTTCGATTGGCAAAGACGCAAAGTCGGCTCTCAAGGCAGCCATCATGTGCGAAGACGTAGCCAAGTCGGCGCACCTAGCCCACCAACTAGGCGACCCAAAACCGATTGCCCAGCACTTCGTTGACTCGCTATTCGACCGTTACCAGAACGTCTACGGCCAGAAAAAATAATCTTTCTTGCAAGGGCCCCGGATTCGCACAATCGCTGCGAGCGCGGGGCTTTTTGCGATATTGTTGAACTAGGTCCGCGCAACGGCGAGCGTATCGGCAGAAAATGGCCCCTCGCCTACCTTTCCCTCTAATAAACCTTTAGGAATAGACATGACCGCATCAGC
>JBEEPX010000055.1:0-7396 GCA_041190885.1 Actinomycetota bacterium | reverse complement strand
ACGCAACTTAGCCTTCGCGGCACTCTCGGCAACCGCGTTCATAACGAGAGGCAGCGCCTCAAGCACCGCCTTGGCACTGTCGAGTTGACGCTGCTGAGCCGCAGCAGCGGCCTTGGCCTTTTCGATGGCAACCTGAGCTTCGGCAACCTGTGCACGAAGGGCAAGCCCACGCTCTGATTCAACGCGGACTCGCTCAACCGCTGCGCCAAGATCAACGCGCAGTTCGAGCTCGCTCTGCCTCTCTTGCTCGAGGTTTTCGGCAAGGGTCTGGCGGTTCTGAAGGTCTAGCGCTGGGCGCTCCTGAGCGGCAAAAGTATCGTGTGCTGAAATCGCTGACTGCAGAGCTGCTTCGGCAGCGGCAATGCCCTCGGCTGCAGTTGCGGCAACACGAGTCAAGCGGTCTACCTCGCCAGCAGTTGCTTCAACGGCCACGCGCAGGCGACCTAGCTTTTCGGCATTCGAAGCGATCGTAGTGTCGTGCTCTTTCAGCGCAGCAAGTGCCGTTTTCGCCGAAGCCTTCGCCGCCTCTTCGGTTGCGCGAGCCTGAGCCATTTCTCCGCGAGCCGACTCCACCAGGTTCGTAACCTCGGCCAAACGCGCTTCGGCCGAATCACGCTCGGCAACAAGTTCAAGTTTTGATGGCTTGTTCGAAGAACCACCGCGAATGATCGACTCAGTGAGCACGTCGCCATCCAAGGTAATCAAAGTCAGCTTGAGCGAATTCTTGTCGGCCTTGTAAAGCGAGCGCGCGGCGTCGAGGTCGTCGACCACAACCACGTTTGAAAGCAGAGCCAAGATGCCGCTAGGCGCCTCGACAACTTCTGCTGCCGCGCGAGCACCGGCAACCTTGGTCAAACCTTCGGCCTTGCCCTTGGCATCAACGTCGGCAACGATCAGCTCAACCCGGCCACCCTGACTGCTCTTTAGGTGCTCAATCGCCGCAAGACCCTCTTCGCGAGAATCGGCGACCAGCGCGTCGGCCAACGAACCGAGAGCCGCAGCAATTGCTGCCTCGAAGCCCTTCGAAATCTTCATGTGGCTGGCTACCAAACCACGGATGCCTCGCAGGCCTGCCGAAGCCAATTCGGTGGCGCCATCTTTTTGTTCGAGAGTCAGGTTTAGCGCCGAGCGCTTAGCCGATAGCGAGTCGCGCTCGCGTTCTGCCTGGTGAATCTTGTCGCGAAGCACTTCGATCTGCGCGCCGGCATCGGCAACTGCCTTCTGCGCTGCCTCATAGGCGGCCTCGAGGCCGTTGTCGCTTGGCGACTGTTGGCCCTGAAGTTGCTCTTCGAGCGCTGCATACTCGGCCTTGCGTGCCTCGTGACGCTCGGTTGCCTCGGCTAGCGCCGTCTCGTGTCGAACTACCTCGTTGCGCAGGCTGGCGAGTTTTGACTCAGCAACATTGGCCTCGTTGGCAAGGCGCGACTTTTCGAGATCAAACTTCGAAATCAAAGCATTTTGAGCGGCAACATCGTTGTCAAACTCTTCGAGAATATCGCGGGCCTTGCTGCGAGCCTTTTCGGCATCTTCAAGAGCGACCTTCAACTTTTCGACGGTTGCGGCAAGTTCAATAGCGTTTGCTTCGGCGGCAAGAGCATCGGCTTCTAAAGCAGCCGGGTCAACCTGCGCACCGGCAACCTCGGCCTGCGAACCGAGCAACGCCACACGCTGATTGGCAATCGAGAGTTGCGAACGAAGACGCTCGGCAAGCGAATCAAACTGGTATGAAAGGTTACGAGCTTGGTCTAGCTCGGTCGAAACCTGAGCGGCTTCAAGCTGACCGAGTCGAACCGTGTTTTCGGCGAGCAGCTCTTGCAAAATGTTGCGCTCACCACGACGGTCGGCCTCGCTCTTGGCGGTGTCTTCGAGTGTGCGGTGCAGTTCACTGATGTCGGCCGCAAGCAAACGAGCCTTGGCGTCGCGAACAACGGCCGCGATTCCCTGAGCCTCGCGAGCAACCTCGGCCTGCTGACCAAGTGGCTTGAGTTGCCTGCGAACCTCGCCCGCAAGGTCGTTCAAGCGAGTCAGGTTTGCCTGCATGGCCTCGAGCTTGCGCTGAGTCTTTTCTTTGCGACGGCGGTGCTTCAAAATACCGGCGGCTTCTTCAATAAAACCGCGACGCTCTTCAGGTGTGGCACGCAGAACCGAGTCAAGCTGGCCCTGGCCAACAATTACGTGCATCTCGCGGCCGAGGCCCGAGTCGCTTAGAAGCTCTTGAACATCCAGCAGTCGGCAGGCATCGCCGTTGATGGCATATTCGCTGCCGCCGTTGCGAAACAAGGTTCGCGAAATAGTGACTTCGGTGTAGTCAATTGGCAGGGCGCCATCTGAGTTGTCGATGGTCAAAATAACTTCGGCGCGACCGAGTGGGCCCTTGGTGCTGGTGCCGGCAAAGATGACGTCTTCCATCTTGCCGCCGCGAAGGCTCTTTGCGCCCTGCTCACCCATTACCCAGGCAAGTGCATCGACAACGTTTGATTTTCCCGAGCCGTTTGGGCCAACAACTGCGGTCACACCCGGCTCAAAGGCAAAGGTTGTGGGCTGCGCGAACGACTTGAAGCCCTTGAGTGTAAGGCTCTTTAGATACAAGCTGGCCACCCACCCATCTTCAGATCGTTCGAAATTGCGACACGCGTCGCGTCAATCAAAATTACCCCATTCCGGCGGGTGTTTTTGCCAAACCTAGGGCTGCTACGCCTTTAGTTTTTGGCACTTTGGGCAAAAGTGCGAGCCGCGATTCATCCAGTTTTCGCGCTTGATTGGGTGACCGCATCGCTTGCATGGCAAACCGGTCATGCCATAGGCGTTCAACGACACCGCAAAGTAGCCGCTTTCGCCGTTTACGTTCTTGTACTGCTCATCAAAACTGGTGCCACCCTCGAGCACGGCATCGGCCAGAATCTGACGCACATGCTCGAGAAGTTCTTTGGCCTTTGCAGTCGAAATCGAGGCCGCCGGCTGGTCATAGTGAAGCTTGCTGCGCCACAGCGACTCATCGGCATAGATGTTTCCGATGCCACTTAGAGTCTGCTGATCGAGCAAGACGCGCTTAATTCCAGAGTTCTTTTTCGCTAACTTGGCAAGCACGGCCTTCAAGTCAAAATCTGGGTCGAGTGGGTCTCGGGTGATGTGTGCCGCCGAAACCGGGATGAGGTTTTGCCACCACTGACCCACGCCAACGCCGGCGCTAAAACCACCGGGCTTGCCATCGCGGGTTGGCTCTAGTTGGTCAATTGCTAGTGAACCAAAAATGCGTTGATCGATAAATCTAAACTCGACCTTTTCACCGCTTTCAGACTGCACATGAATTACAACTCGGGTCAACTTGTCGTCTTCAAAACCGGGGGTGCGCAGCAGCATCTGCCCGCTCATGCCAAGGTGTCCGACCATTGCCAGTTTCTTCTCGCCCGCGCGATCTGCAGGCACCTCTAACGGCAACCACAAAAACTTGCCGCGTCGAACTACGCCAAGAATTTTGCTGTCGATCAGTGTTTGGCGAAAGTCTTCAACACCACCCGGATGCCGCTTGAGCGACCGAGCGTCGAGAACATCAACCCCCGTAATAATTCCGTTGGTGATTGCAGGCGCGAGACCCGCCCTGACGGTCTCGACTTCAGGTAACTCGGGCACTATTTGCCCTTGGGAGCTTTGAGTTTGCCGCCGTTAATGGCATCGATTGCTGCCTCGGTTTCGGCGCTCTTTTTGCTCTTGCCAGAACCCTTGCCGATTACCTTGTCATCGAATATGGCCGATGCGAAGAAATCGCGATCGTGATCTGGCCCCTCGTGAGTAGTTTCAAACTTGACCACCCCGCCGAGCGACTGGGCCAGCTCTTGCAGAGTTGTCTTTGGGTCGGCGTTGGCACGAAGTTTGTCGGTGTCTTGCAATAGCGGAAAGACAAACCGCTCGACCATTGATTTGGCTGCGTCGAGCCCCTTGGAAACATAGGCAGCACCTAGAAGTGCTTCGAAGGCATCGGCCAACAGGTTTGCCTTTTCGCGGCCACCGGTTTGTTCTTCGCCTTTGCCAAGCAGCAAGAATTCGCCGAGGCCAAGCTCGGTGGCAACGCCAGCCAACGCCCTGGCCGAAACCACGGCGTTCTTGACCTTGGTCAGTTCACCCTCGGGCAAATCAGAAAGCAGGTCGTGAATGTGTGCAGTAACGACAAAACCCAACACCGAGTCTCCGAGAAATTCGAGACGTTCGTTGTTGGGTTTATTGCCGTGCTCATAAGCGTATGAGCGATGAGTCAATGCGAGCTCGAGCAGTTGAGGCTCGATCTCGACGCCTAGGCGGTTGCTTAGAACGTCGAGGTTCATCGCTGACTTCAAAAAGTCTTAAGCGTCGGCGACCTTGCGGCCCTTGTACTCAAGGAACAAGGCGTTGCCGGCTGAGTCTTCTACAAGCTTTGCGCGGTGAGGCAGGCTGTAGACGGTCTTGCCGTTCTCTACGGTCTTGACCAAGGTAACCTCGGCGGCCTTCCACTGTGAACGACGTGCGTGGGTACGTGCACGAGAGAGGCGTCTCTTTGGTACTGGCATGGTCTTACTCTTCCTTTTTTCTAAGCTCTTCTAGCGCACTCCAACGCGGGTCTGCCGCGGTTTCGTGCACGTGGTGCGGGTTCTCAGCCAACTTCACACCGCAGTCAGGGCATAGACCTAGACAGTTTTTGCGACATACAGGTTGGAACGGGAGGCTCAGAACTACCGCGTCACGAATGACTTGTTCTAGATCGATCTGTTCATCGTCAACGACAAAATCATCCTCGTTGGTTAAAGAATAGGCGAAAAGTTCCTGAAAATCCACCTCAATTGGCACGATTAGCGGATCGAGGCATCTGCTGCACTCGCCCTCGGCGTCGACAAACACCTCTCCGGTAGCCAAAATGCCCTCGTGAACAGACTCTAAACGCAGGTCAAGATCAAGCTCGGTGCCCTCAGAAACTGTGACAATCGCATCGCCAAGCGCGCTCGGAACCTCGATATCAAGCTTGAACTCGCGCATAGCGCCAGCCTTGTGCATGATGTCGTGCACTGGGATTACATAGGGTGAAGCGGTGCTCATTAGCTATTTTTCTTTCGATTGGCCGAAGAAGAGGCTAACGCACGCGCGACCGCCTGGGTTACATATTTGCCAACCGAACCCTCAAGGTCGGCAACCTGCTTGACCAACGAGCTAGAGATCTGCCCATGCTCTGGGTTGGCTGGTATGAAAACCGTTTCGACCTCGGCAAGATCGCGGTTGACCAGCGCCATCGGCAATTCGTAGTCGAGATCAACATTGTTTCTGAAGCCCTTGACCAGGGCCGTTGCGCCGACCATGCGGCAATAGTTGACCAAAAGGCCACTATCGAGGGTGTCGACCTTGATTCGAGCGTTGGCATAAACACCCATTTCGGCAAGGCTCGCCTGAATAAGTTGCACTCGCTCTTCGCTCGAAAACCTCGGGGTCTTGCCCGGGTTGTGCACCACAACGATGTGCAACTCGTCGAACAAACGCGCAGCGCGCTTGGCAACATCTAGGTGACCGAGCGTGATTGGGTCGAATGAACCTGGATAAACGGCGATGTGCGACATGCCTCAAGGTTAGCCGAGCTGGGTGTTTGACAAAAGGGGCGTTTGTTAACCCTTGGTTAAATTGGCCTGCCTAGCATCATCTTCGAGACGAAGTGATTCGGCGAGCGCCTGGTGCTTTTCGAGAGTTGGGTCGGCGGTCAAGACGGCTTCGGCGGCGACTCGGGCAGCCTGAATCAACTTGGCATCGGCGATCACACGCAACAGCTTGAGGCTCGAACGCCCACCCGATTGGGTTTGACCCAATACATCACCTTCGCGACGAAGCTCGAGGTCAATCTCGCTCAGCTCAAAACCGTCAAGCGTGCTTGCCACTGCACTCACACGCTCGAGAGCTAGCGAATCGTCTTCGGCCGAGGTGAGCAACAAACAAAGGCCCGCATTGCCACCACGGCCCACACGACCACGCAACTGGTGCAGCTGGCTAACCCCGAAGCGATCAGCATCGAGCACCACCATCACGGTGGCGTTGGGCACATCAACGCCAACTTCGATAACCGTCGTCGACACCAGCACATCAATCTCGCGGGCGGCAAAGCGCCCCATCACATCGGCCTTCTCTTCGGCGCTCATTCGACCGTGCAGAGTTTCAATACGCAGCTTTGAAAGCACCGGGATGTTGCGCAGGCTTTCGGTCATGCCAATGGCCGAGGCGAGCAACTGCTTTGGCTTCTTGGCCATCTCGGCCGCCGACTCATCGGTGCCGTCTGAGAACATCGGTTCATAGTCGGCAACGCCACCCGATTCGATGAGCTCCTCGCCCGGGTCGTCTTCGTCGATGCGAGGGCAAACCACGAATGCCTGACGACCATTGCCTACCTCTTCGGCGATGCGCTGCCAGGTGCGAGCAACCAGAGCAGATTGCTCTAGGCGAACCACGTGGGTTGTGATGCCCTGACGGCCGGCAGGCAGTTCGGTGAGGGTCGAAACATCCAAGTCACCAAACACAGTCACGGCAAGGGTTCGCGGAATCGGTGTGGCAGTCATGGTGAGCACGTGCGGCGGCAGCTTGCCTTTGAGGCGAAGGGCCTCACGCTGTTCAACACCAAAACGGTGCTGTTCATCGATCACGATCAAACCAAGGTCAACGAACTCAACCTTGTCGGCAATCAACGCGTGGGTGCCAACCACGATCTGGGCTTTGCCACTAACCAACTGCAACAGAGCACGCTTGCGATCGGCAGTGTTCATCTGCCCGGTGAGCAACGTCAAGCCAACCTCGCGGGCCAGGTCTTCGCCCAGACTCTTGGCAATCGATTGATAGTGCTGAGCGGCAAGAACCTCGGTTGGCGCAAGCAGGGCCGACTGGCCACCCGCATCGGCAACCGCGAGCATGGCTCGAACAGCGACCAGGGTTTTACCCGAACCAACTTCGCCTTGAAGCAGGCGATTCATCGGATGCGTTTTGGCTAGGTCTTCGGCGATCTGATTGCCGACCTCGACCTGGCCATTGGTGAGGGTGAACGGAAGAGTTTTATCGAACTGCGCAAGCAAGCCGTCCGACTTAGCCTGGCGCGGAGTTGCCTTGGTGTGCTGGTTGGCGATACGCCTAGTCAAAAGCGTTGCCTGAAGCATGAATGCCTCGTGGTACTTGAGGGTGCCTCGTGCGGCATGCCAGTCATCGTGGGTTTCAGGGCGGTGTATTTTTTCGATCGCCTCAGCGAGCGGCATGAGTTTGTTTGCCTTGATGACTTCAACCGGCAGCTCGTCGACGATTTCGCCAACGGTGTCGAGCACTATCGCAAGCGAGCGCTGAATGGCCCAGGTGGTTACGGCGCTCGCCGCGGGATAAATCGGGATCGGCAGGTCTGCCCAGCGCTTGG
>JBEEPX010000054.1:0-6759 GCA_041190885.1 Actinomycetota bacterium | reverse complement strand
ATGACCGGTGCGATTCTGCTTACCTTCATGGTGCTTTGGCAGTTCGGCTTCAACATTTCTGATCTTCTAGGTGCCGCTCGCGACGCCTCTGGCAAAGAGCACTTCCTTGAGCCAGGTTTGAAGTTCGGTAAAGAGATTCTGGATGCCAACGGCGCAGTTGATGCAACCAAGACTCTGATGAGCAAGCTCGACCTAATTTCATTGGGTATGGCCCTCGTTCTGGGAACCGCTGGTTTGCCTCACATCCTGATTCGCTTCTACACCGTGCCAACCGCCAAGGCTGCCCGCAAGTCGGTCAACTGGGCCATCGGCAACATCGGTGCTTTCTACCTAATGACCATCGCTCTAGGTTTCGGTGCAGCTGCTCTAGTTAGCCGCACCACCCTGTTCCGCGGTTACAAGGCAGATGCCACCGGATGTCTGATCGACGCCAAGGGCGCACCGATCGTCGACGGTGATGTCGCTTGTACTAACCTCGACAACTTGGCGAACCTATCGGCTGATGCAAAGAAGCTTTTGGTTCCGGTTGACCCATCAGGTAACGTGGCAGCTCCTCAGCTTGCCCAGTTCCTTGGCGGTGGCGAAGGCACTACCGGCGGTGCAATCATGCTGGCTGTCATCGGCGCTATCGCCTTTGCAACCATCCTCGCTGTAGTTGCTGGTCTAACCCTCGCTAGCTCGTCATCGTTCGCACACGACTTGTATGCAAACGTGATCAAGCGTGGCAAGGCAACCCCAGAGCAAGAAGTTCGCGTTGCGAAGATCTCTGCCATCGTGATCGGTGCGATTTCGATCGTGCTTGCTATCGGTGCACAGGGTCTAAACGTGGCCTTCCTGGTTGCTATCGCATTTGCGATTGCAGCATCTGGAAACCTGCCAGCAGTGCTTTACTCACTGTTCTGGAAGCGCTTCAACACTCGCGGTGCGGTTTGGGCAATCTATGGTGGTCTGTTCTCAGCCATCATCCTGCTCGTCTTCTCACCAAACGTTTCGGGTCTGGCTACCAGCTTTATCCCTTACGTTGAGGGCGGCTTGCGCTTCGACTATTTCCCACTTGCAAACCCAGGTATCGTTTCGATTCCACTCGGATTTATTTTCGGTTGGCTCGGAACCATCACCTCGAACGAGAGCAACACTGCAAAGTATGCAGAGCTCGAGGTTCGTTCGATGACCGGTGCTGCAATCGGCAAGGCAGTTCAGCACTAAAACCGATTCAAAAGAAACCCCGGCCGTTTTCGCGGCCGGGGTTTCTTATTTGTGGAACATGCCAGACTGCTTCTTGGTTGCAAAATAGGCAACCGAAATCGATTGAGGACCATTGCCAAATAACGCACTGCAAGAGGCGCTGTCAAAGCGCTTCAGAAGGTTACTTTCTGGCGATCCCGAGGGTGTTCCGCCCTGGCTTGAGGTCATTGCGGCAGGCGATGAGCCAGGTCTCTATTTGCCAACCGATGCACCTTGGGTGGTGCATGCCGATTTCGGCACTCTGGTTGGTGGCATTCGAGCCCTTCTTATGCAGGCGCTGCATCCGGGGTCGCTAACTGGCGTTGCCAACCACTCGCGTTATGAGCAAGACCCGCTTGGTCGATTGGCCGGCACAATTCGGTGGCTGACGGTCACCACTTTTGGTTCGCAGACCGCGGTGGCCAACGAGTCTGGTCGAGTGAACCGAATGCACACTCGAGTCACCGGCGAATATCAAACCGCTGGCGGCGAGCAGAGGCCTTACAATGCTGCCGACCCTGACCTTTTGCTGTGGGTGCACATCGCATTCATGGACTCTTTTTTGAGAAGCCATCAGATGTATGCCTGGCGCGAGATTCCAGGCGGTGCCGACTCATACATCGCACTTTGGTCAAAGTCGGTTGAGCCTTTGGGGCTTTCGAGCGCCCCGATGAATGAGCTCGAGCTGCTTGCCGAAATCGAGCGCCAGAAGCCTTTGCTAATTGCCACCGAAAAAACCCTCGATGTGGTTAAGTTCATTCGCTACCCGCCGCTGCCTCGATTGGCCAGGCCAACATACCGGTTGCTATTTGAAGCCGCTGTGCTGTCGCTGCCGATTGAGTTTCGAAGCATGCTGGGGCTCAAGGCCAAGCCTCGCTGGTTGATTCAGCCCGTCACCCGGGGTGTGCTGAGATTCATTCGTTTGGCAATTGGCCCAGAGAGCCCAATTGAAGACGGTGCGATTGATCGGTTGAAGCGCATCGGGGTTTTGCCAAAACACTAAACTTGGCATGTTGTCATTTGGCAGCGCGCCACCCTAGCTCAGTCGGTAGAGCAGCTCCCTCGTAAAGAGCAGGTCAGGGGTTCAATTCCCCTGGGTGGCTCTGATTATGGCTTGGCCCGGCTCGCGATGCGTTGCTCCAGAAGCGCGGTTGCCAAAATTACGGTTGCGGCGAGGATGGTCGTGAAAACCACGAGACTGTTGCCGGTGAGAATTGCAAACATCAACCAGAAAAACATGCTGGTTAGAGAAACGCTTAGGGCCGAAATCGACACAGCAGTCACTTGAACGCGATTTCGGTTTTGCCAGGTGCGAATCAGCTGCGGAATTCTTGATGCCGTGAACAAAACCATCACTACATCGACCAGTGGACCGGGACCGTAAATAACAAATATCGCGGCAACCGAACCGAGAGCGGCAATGGCGGCAATTGATGACCAAATTTTCTGTCGAATCGCGATGACCACCAATACCGAGGTGGCCAAGGTCAAGAAGTTGGTCACATAAATTGCCGGGCTGCCCACCTTGATTCCAAAACCGAACCAGGCGGCGAATTGCACGCAGAGCAGAACCCAAGGGCTAAGCGCGACGCCATCCGAGTGTCCGAGGGCGCGGATGCGTCGAACCTGCGGTAATCCTTGAGCGATTCCGATCGTTCCACCGATGAAACCGCTGATTTCGCCGAGCGCGTGTAAGTCCATTATTTTGCCTGTCTGTTAGAACTTTCAGACTATCGATACAAAGCGCAGATTCGTGCGCCAAACCAACGCTGTCAAGATTGCAGGAGTATGCTTTTGGGTGGCTCTGAAAGGGGTTCGTAAATGTCTAGCCGCAAGGGCTTACATCCCACACAAGTGGTTGCCGGTGCCTTTACCGCGATCATCCTCATTGGCACATTCCTGTTGATGCTGCCGCTTGCAACGAATTCGGGCAAGGCCACACCTTTCATCGACGCACTTTTCACCGCCACCTCAGCAACCACAGTTACCGGCCTTTCGACGCTTGATGTCGAAACACACTGGAACCTTTTCGGTCACACAGTGATCGCGTTGCTCATTCAGGTTGGCGGTTTCGGAATCGTTGGTTTCGCAAGCTTGGTAGCAATTCTTCTCGAGGGCAAAGTGTCGCTCAAGAATCGTTTGCTAACCAGCTCTGAGGCGGGCTCTAATGCTGCAAATATCCGTGGGCTCCTTTTCAATGTTTTGAAAATCATGCTGTTCTTTCAGTTCTTACTGTTTCTGTTCCTTTTCTTCAGGTTCATTACGGAATACAAATACGACTGGAATGTGGCGCTGGGACATGGAGTCTTTCACGCCATGTCAGCCTTCAACAACGCTGGATTTGCGCTATACAGCGACAGCATGATGGGTTTCGCTAGAGACGGCTGGATTTTGATCCCAATTTTCATGACTGTCTTTATCGCCAGCGTCGGTTTTCCGACCATCGTTGAGATTCGTGACCGGGCCAAGCTAAAGATTGCCGGGTGGCTGAAGAGGCCTTTGAACTACACAATGCCTACCCAGTGGTCGCTGAACAGTCGAATTGTGCTTTGGGGCAGTCTCGTGCTCTTTGTCGGCGGAACCTTGGCAATTGCGATTCTCGAGTGGAATAATCCAAGAACACTAGGTCAACTACCCGTCGTCGACAAGGTTGTTGACAGTATGTTTGCCTCGGTGATGCCTAGAACCGCTGGGTTTAACTCTCTCGATGTCGTGGGCATGACCCCGAGCACTTGGATGGTGACCGACATTTTAATGTTTGTTGGTGGCGCCAGCGTTTCTACTGCGGGCGGTATCAAAATCGGCACTGCAGTGGTCTTGTTCTTCATTGTTTACACCGAAATCCGTGGAGAGACAGCGGTGAATATCGGCAACCGTCGCCTGCCTAGGTCGATGCAGCGTCAAGCTCTGACTATCCTGACGGTCACATCTTTTGTGATTGTGGGCGCTTCGATGTGGTTGCGACTAACGACGACATTCACCCTCGACCAAATTTTGCTCGAAGTGTTCTCTGCCGTCGGCACCGTTGGTCTCGATCCTGGTATGTCGGCCATAATGCCAGACCACGCTAAATTCTTAGTCAGCTTGCTCATGCTGTTTGGCCGTCTCGGTCCAATTGTGGTGGCCACCTCGATCGCTCTGCGTCGCACCCGCAGACACTTTGAGTATCCGAAAGAACGTCCACTTATTGGCTAATCGGGCTACTGTTTAGAAGTAGCCAAGAAAGGGTGAAAACCTTGACTAACAAACCAACCCGCAAGCGCGGCTTTCACGCGGCAAACGTTGCCGTAGTCGGCCTTGGTCGATTCGGATCAGCACTTGCCCTTGAACTTGTGGCCAGCGGCCACCAGGTGCTTGGTATCGACTTTGACGAGAAGGTAGTGCAGGCCCACGCCGCCAACCTTACTCACGTGGTTTCGGCAGACACCACAGACGAAGAAACACTTCGCGAGCTTGGTCTTGCTGATATGGACTCAGCAGTTGTAGCCATCGGCGCCGACCTCGAGTCGAGCATTCTTACTGCCTCTCTTCTTTTGCAGTTGGGCATCAAGCAGGTCTGGGCCAAGGCCAACTCGACAGCACATGGCAAGATTTTGCGTCAGTTGGGCGTACACCACGTAATTTTCCCTGAATACGAAATGGGCCGCCGAGTCGCCCACCAGGTTTCTGGTGAGTCGCTTGACTACGTGCACATCGACGAAGACTTCGTGATGGTAAAGGTTCAGTGCCCTGAGTCATTCGACGGTCAAAACCTTGCCGAACTAAAGATTCGCAGCACCTACGGCGTAACGGTTGTGGCCTACAGCCACGGCGATGGCAACTACACCCCGGCGTTCCCAGAGACAGTTCTGCACAAGGGCGATCACCTGGTCGTCGCTGGTCGCAAGCAGCCTCTTGATCAGTTCTGTCAGCTCGACTAATTAGCGCTTAGCGCCAAGCAGAGTTGCTCCGGGCACGAGTGCCCAAAGAATCGCTGCCATGTCGATGAATTCTTGACTGATGGCTGCGGCTGTCGAATTTAGTAAGCCGAACGTTGCTGCGAACATGGCCGCCATAGCTAGGCCCATGCCAACGCCGGCGGCTTGAAGAGCCCTCGATCTTGCTCCCTTTGCCAAATCGATAGCGGTGGCAAGGTGTGAAAGCGAGTCTTCGACAATAACCACATCGGCCGCTTCGCTTGCTGCTGTCGCGCCGCGCGCACCCATGGCCACACCAACGGTCGCAGCAGCAAGAGCCGGCGCATCGTTGATGCCGTCGCCAACGGCGATAACAGAGCCTCGCGAAGCCAACATTTCTCGATGCACGATCTCTAACTTCTGTTCGGGCTTGCATTCGGCAAACACCTGGTCAACGCCAACCTGTTCGCCCACCTGGTTGGCAGTGCTCGCTCGGTCACCCGAAATCATTGCAATTCGGTCAACGCCCAACGCTCTGAGTTGCTCGATGGTTTCGATCGACTCTTCGCGCACGGGGTCATCTAGCCCAATGATGCCCTTCAATTCGCCATCAATCTCAATGGCAACGAGAAGCGAATTTTCATCGCTGGCCCAGAGCGGAAGTGCCGAAGTAAGTTGCCCCACGCTCACTCGTTGCCCGTCGACGATTCCCTGTAGTCCTTGTCCGTGAGACTCCAAAACATCCGTGGCTTTCGACAGCTGCAAACCGCGAAGCTTTGCGGCTGCAACGGTTGCCATGGCCACAACGTGCGGGCTTGATTGTTCGAGTGATGCCGCCAGGCGAAGCACGTTAGATTCGCTGGCGCCCGGGGCAACGTAAATTTCACTGATGCTCGGCCCGCCGTGGGTCAGGGTGCCGGTTTTGTCGAGCAACACGGTCTTGGCTCTGGCCAACTGCTCTAGTGCGGCACCGCCTTTGATAATGGCGCCACGACCGGCTGCCCTAGACATGCCGGCGATGACTGCAACCGGAACAGCCAAAATCAGTGGGCAGGGTGTTGCCGCAACGATTACGGCAACGGCATTTTTGAAGTCGCCGGTGATTAGCCAAGTGGCAAGTGCCAAGCCAATGGCAAACGGAACAAACCAAACCGCCCACTTATTGGCGATGCGCACGCCGGGGGCACTCTCGGCTTGGGCGCTCTGAACCAAACGAATCAGGGCCGAATACGTCGAATCTTTGGCGTCACAACTGGTGGTCAGTTCGATCGACCCACCCGAATTCAAAACTCCTGAACGCACATCTGTGCCGGCCTCGCGCCAAACCGGTAGTGGTTCGCCGGTCAGTGCCGACTCATCGAAGGTGCCGCCGGTAATCAACTTTCCATCCAGCGGCACGACCTCGCCAGAGCGAACCAGCAGGTTGCTGCCAAGTGTTACCAAGGGCAAATCTCGGTCGACAATTTCGCCGTTTTCAGCTAGAACATGTGCCCTGGCAGGCGCTCGCCTAATCAGCGATTCGAGTTGGTTTCGAGCCTTGCCGGCCGCCCACTGCTCAAGTGCGCGCCCGGTTGCCAGCATCACGGCAATCACGCTAGCGGCAAGCCACTCGTTGGTGAGTGCGGTAGCTGCGATTGCG
>JBEEPX010000053.1:0-39665 GCA_041190885.1 Actinomycetota bacterium | reverse complement strand
GTTACTCACCCGTTCGCCACTAATCCACCGGAGCAAGCTCCAGCTTCATCGTTCGACTTGCATGTGTTAAGCACGCCGCCAGCGTTCGTCCTGAGCCAGGATCAAACTCTCCGTAAAAGTTTTTTAGAGCCACAGCAAGCTGTGACTCAAATTTTTTACATCAGCCCCGGAAAATGGGGCATGTAGCTTGATCTGACTAAATAGATTGTCTGACAATCTGTCTAACCATAATATTTTCTCTGCTTATCTAGGCAAGCCTAAATAACCAAGAGGTTCTTGGTATCGACATTGTGCACGCTGTTGAGTTCTCAAGGATCGGATGCTCCGGGGAGTTTGTCTCTCGACTCGCCTCCAGGGCAACTTCACTAACTTACCATGTTTTGGCAGCTTGTCAAACCTGACACGCCAACCAATTTTCTGGGAAGGTTTTCAATCTTAGACACAAAGACAAAAGCCTGCAAGAGGCTTTTTGACCTGGTTTAGGATTTGTTGCTCTTGAGCCGGTGATCTCTGCGGATTCTTCCAAGCTTTGGGCAACAGGTAAAACATTACGTTGCGATAACGACGATGTCAAATCCATTCGGGATCTTTTTGAAATCGTCCCGATATGCCAGTGTTTACAAGGATTTCACTTTGCGTACAGCCGGCCTTTTTTGCCAGATTTAGGCTCATCCGCTGAAAATTAGTGAAAAAATTTTTCTTTTTTGTGCGGCGATGCCCGTATTTACTGGGATATCCGGGCGTTTAAACGTTTTTGGGGCACCCGCATCTACCGCGAATGCCCCGTATTCAGCGCTGTTGGCCGAGAAATAACGGCTCAGATACTGAATGGACCCGTTCAGGACTTGAAGAGAACCGTTTAGGCCTTGAAGAACCGTTTAGGCCCTGAAGATACCGGCCAAAGTCTTTTTACCGCGACGCAGCACAGCGAACTGGCCGTGAAGCAAGTCGGTCAACTCCCCCGCCTCATCGACGACCTTGGCATTGTTTAGGTAAACGCCGCCTTCTTTGATCGCGCGACGACCGGCACTGATGCTGTCGACCAGACCGGTGTCGAGCAACAGCTGAGTGATCGGCGTTCCTAAAGGAGCCGTGGTGTTTGGTAGTTCACCGAGAGCCGACTTCAAGGTGGCGGCATCTAGGTCGGTTAGTTCGCCCTGGCCAAAGAAGGCTGCCGCTGCAGCGATGGCTGCCTCGGCTGCCTCACGAGAGTGAACCAAACTGGTGACCTCAAGAGCTAGTCGCTTCTGGGCTGCGCGTAAGTACGGCGCATCCGCGGTCTGCTGAGCGAGTTCATCGATCTCTGCCTTGGATAGGAACGTAAACACCTTGAGGCGATCGACGACATCGGCATCTTCGACGTTCAACCAGAACTGGTAGAACGCGTAAGGCGAGGTGAATTCTTCGTCTAGCCAGACGGCATTGCCCTCAGACTTGCCAAACTTTTTGCCATCGCTGTTGGTGATCAGCGGCGTAGCCAGAATGTGTGCGCTTGCGCCCTCGGCCTTGCGGATCAGGTCGGTACCCGAAGTCAGGTTGCCCCACTGGTCACTGCCGCCCATTTGCAGTGTGCAGTTGTAGCGACGGAAAAGCTCGAGGTAGTCGTAGCCCTGAAGAATTTGGTAGCTGAACTCGGTGTAGCTGATGCCGTGCTCAGAATTTAGGCGCGCGGAAACGGCATCCTTGCTCAGCATCGTGCCGACTCGGAAGAACTTGCCGATGTCGCGCAGGAAGTCGATCGCACTGAGTGGCGCTGTCCAGTCGAGGTTGTTGACCAGAATCGCAGCGTTGTCGCCCTCGAAGTTCAAGAAGCGTTTTGCCTGAGCGCCGAGCTTTTCAACCCACTCGGCCACGGTCTCTCGAGTGTTTAGAGTTCGCTCGGCGGTAGGACGAGGATCGCCAACCAATCCGGTTGAACCTCCGATGAGAGCAATTGGCTTGTGGCCGGCAAGTTGCAGGCGACGCATGATCAGAAGCTGCACCAGGTTGCCCAGGTGCAGGCTCGGAGCGGTTGGGTCGAAACCGATGTAGTAGGTCAGTTGGGTCTCGTTGAGAGCCTTGCGCAAGGCCTCCTCATCGGTGGACAGGGCGATTAGCCCGCGCCACTGAAGTTCATCCCAGAGATCTTTGAATGATGAGTCGTTTGCCTGAGCAGCCATTGCCGCATTGGTAGCCATGGCTATGCCTCACGCTTTGGTGCAATTTTGCGAAGCGCAGCGATTTGCTCTAGAACTCGAGGAAGCGCTGTACCGCCGGCACCCGCGCGAGCCTTGATCGAACCGGCAACGGTTAGCACGTCGCGAACATCCGGGGTTAGGTGGTGCGAGATGGCAGCCATTTCGGAGTCTGGGACTTCGTGAAGTTCGAGGTTGTGCTGCTCGCAGTATGAAACCAGCTTGCCGGTGATCTCGTGAGCGTCGCGGAAGGCAACCTTGTTCTTGACCAACCACTCGGCAACATCGGTGGCCAGAGAGAAGCCCTGAGGAGCCAGCTCTTCGAGGCGGTCGGTGTTGAAGTGCAGGGTGGCGACCATACCGTTGAAGGCAGGCAGCAGAACGGTGAGGGTGTCGACGATGTCAAAAACCGGCTCTTTGTCTTCTTGCAGGTCGCGGTTATAAGCCAGCGGCAGACCCTTGAGGGTTGCCAGCAGACCGGTCAAGTCACCAATCAAACGACCAGACTTGCCACGAGCGAGTTCGGCGATGTCGGGGTTTTTCTTTTGCGGCATGATCGATGAACCGGTCGAGTAGCTGTCGTGGAGCTTGACGTAGTTGAATTCGGCGCTGGCCCAAATGATGATCTCTTCGGCAAATCTCGAGAGATTGATGCCAACCAAGGTTCCGATGAACGCGAATTCGGCAACGACGTCGCGGCTAGAGGTTGCGTCGATTGAGTTTTGGGTTGGGCCAGCCAAACCGAGTTCAGCGGCGACCAAGTTCGGGTCGAGGCCAAGAGTGTTTCCGGCGAGTGCTCCTGCTCCGTATGGAGAAAGGTTGGCACGCTTGCGCCAGTCGTGCAGTCGCTCTAGGTCTCGCACCAACGGCCAAGCGTGAGCCAGCAGGTGGTGAGAGAGCTGAACCGGCTGGGCGTGCTGGAAGTGCGTGCGCCCAGGCATTGCAACTCCCAGGTTCTCTTCGGCGCGACTGACCAAGATTTCGATCAATTCGATAAGTAGTGCACCGATCACATTGGCCTGGTCGAGCAGGTAGGTGCGAATCAGAGTTGCGATCTGGTCATTGCGACTGCGGCCGGCACGAACCTTGCCACCGATTTCGGCTCCAGCAATTTCGAGAAGCCCACGCTCGAGAGCCGAGTGAACGTCTTCGTCCGATGGCTTGGGCTGAAAACTGCCCTGCTGAACTCGCTCGAGAAGAGCAACCAAAGCGCGGTCGAGCTTGTCATACTCGGCCTCGGTGAGATAGCCACCGGCTAGCAAACCCTTGATGTGCGCTCTGGTGCCGGCGATGTCGTAAGCGGCTAGACGCCAGTCAAAGTGCACCGAGCGACTGAGTGCCACGAGTGCATCAGACGGGCCGCCTTCGAAGCGACTACCCCAGAGTGCGTTTGATCCTGCTGCTTGAGAGCTCATTGGTTCCTTCGGTTGTGTTCTAAATTTAGTGCTGCTCGGCGAGCCAGGCCATCAAGGCCTTTTGCGCGTGCAGGCGGTTTTCGGCTTCATCCCAGATGACTGACTGGGGCCCGTCAAGAACTTCTGCGCTTACCTCGTAGCCGCGATAGGCAGGCAAGCAGTGCATGAATATTGCATCTGGCTTGGCATGCTTCATTAGTTCGGCATCGATGGTGTAGCCGGCAAAGTCAGCCAAGCGCTTGGCCTTCTCTGCCTCTTGGCCCATTGAAATCCAAGTGTCGGTGACCACGATGTCAGCACCGTGGATTGCGCCAATCGGTTCACCATAAACCGAAACCGATCCCCCGGCCGTTTCGGCAATCTGCTCAGCGCGGGCAACAATGTTGCGAGCCGGTTGGTAGCCTGCTGGCCCTGCAACCGACACGTGCATTCCAGCCAGCGCGCATCCGAGTAAATAACTATTGGCCATGTTGTTGGCAGCATCGCCAACGTAGGCAATCTTAAGACCCTTGAGCTCGCCCTTGTGCTCTTTGATGGTGAGCAGGTCGGCAAGAATTTGGCACGGGTGGTAGTCGTCGCTGAGTGAGTTGATCACGGGCACGCCTGCGTTAGCTGCCATCTCTTCAAGGCCGGCGTGAGCATAGGTGCGCCAAACGATCTGAGCCACCTGACGACCGAGAACCTTGGCGGTGTCGGCGACAGACTCTTTGCCACCCATTTGGCTGGTCTGGCTATCGATTATCAGCGGAACGCCACCCAGGTCGGCAACGCCAACGGCGAATGAAACTCTGGTTCGAGTTGAGGTCTTGTCGAAGATCAGCGCGACGGTCTTTGGGCCTTCGAACGGGCGAACCGAGTAAGGCGCTTTCTTCATCTCAAGAGCGCGGCGAAGAATCTCTGCTTGTTCTTTAGCAGTGATGTCGTCGTCTTTCAGAAAGTGGCGAACCATTTTCGTTCCGTTCTCTTAGTTGAGCTAAATAGCCTAAACCCAAAGGCTTAGTCGGGTTGAACCATGGTTCCGAAGCCGGTCACGGTGAAAATCTCGAGCAGGATGCTGTGCGGAGTGCGACCATCGATCACGTGGGCACGTGGAACTCCGCCCTGAACTGCCTGCAGGCAAGCCTGCATCTTTGGAATCATGCCCGACTCAAGTTTTGGCAACAGTTCTTGAAGTTCGGTGACAGTGATCTCGGAAACCAACGAGTCACGATTTGGCCAGTCGCTGTATAGGCCGGGAACATCGGTGAGGACCATCAGCTTTTCGGCACCAAGCGCAACAGCAAGGGCCGCGGCTGCAAGGTCTGCGTTGACGTTTAGAAGTTCACCTTGGACGCTCGGGGCAACGGTTGAAACCACCGGGATCCGGCCGGCGTCAAGCGCTTCGAAAACGATGCGTGGGTTTACCACGTTGACCTCGCCCACCAAGCCGATGTCGACCGGCCCGTCTGGTGAATCGAGAGTCGTCTTTTCGGCCTTGAAGAGGTTGGCGTCTTCACCAGACATAATCGTGGCCTCGGCGCCAGCCTGGTGAATCAATTCAGCCAACTGTGCGCTGATTTGGTGACGAAGAACATCGCGAACCACATTGATGGTTTCATCGGTGGTGACTCTGAAGCCGCCACGGAACTCGCTTTCGATGCCGAGCTCGGCAAGTCGCGCTGAGATCTGAGGGCCGCCGCCGTGAACCACGACTGGCTTGATGCCAACCCAGCGGAGGTAAGCCATGTCTTGAGCGAAAGCGCGCTGCAACTCTTCATCGACCATGGCGTTGCCACCAAATTTGACCACAACGACCTTGCCGTGGAACGCCTCGAGCCAAGGCAATGACTCGATTAGAGTCTCGGCCTTGATGCGTGCCAGTGAGTGGTCTTGTTCTGCTGAAGGAATCATTAGCTTGAGTATGCGCTGTTCTCTTCGACGTATTCGTGGGTGAGGTCGTTGGTAAAAACGGTAGCCGCGTAGATGCCAGCGTTCAAGGAAATCTTGATTGATACCTCGCGCGGAGTTAGGTCGACTAGGTCGCGTGACTGGTCAGGCTGACCCTTGCGCGAAACGCTCACGCCATTGATTTCGACATCAATGTCGTATGGGTCGAAGGCTGCCTTGGTTACACCTACCGCCGCGAGGATTCGACCCCAGTTTGGGTCGTTGCCATAAATGGCCGCCTTGAACAGGTTGTTTCGGGCAACCGAACGGCCAACCTCGACAGCGTCGTCTTCGGAAGCCGCGTTGACAACCTGGATCGCGATGTCGTGGCTTGAGCCCTCAGCGTCGCGAAGCAACTGCAGAGCAAGGCTCATGGCTACCTCGGTGAGCGCAGAAGTGAAGTCAGCCTCGGAAGGGGTGACTCCGCTCGCGCCAGAGGCCATCAGGGTTACCTGGTCGTTGGTAGACATGCAGCCGTCGGAATCGAGACGATCGAAACTTACTCGCGTTGCAGCCCGAAGCGAACGATCTAGAAACTGGCTGTCAGCGACGATGTCGGTGGTGATTACAACGAGCATCGTGGCAAGCCCCGGGGCAAGCATTCCCGCACCCTTGGCCATGCCACCGATCGACCAGCCATCCTTGCTTACGTGGCTTGCGGTTTTTGAGACCGAGTCGGTAGTCATGATTGCCTCGGCAGCCAGCTGGCCACCTTGATCGCTGAGTTCACCAGCAGCGGCATCGACGCCGGCGATGAGTTTTGACAGGTCAAGCTGCTCACCAATCAAGCCGGTAGAGCAAACCAAAACGTCACCGGCTGAGATGCCAAGTTTTTCGGCAACGGCCTCTGCTGTCGAGTGAGTCGTTTGAAAACCCTGTGCGCCCGTGTAGCAGTTTGCGCCACCAGAGTTAAGCACGATGGCCGACACTTCGCCGTCGAGGATTACCTGCTTGCTCCAGATGATTGGGTTTGCCTGGCAACGGTTGGTGGTAAAAACCGCGGCAGCGGCATTGAGCGGTCCGAGGTTCTGCACCAGAGCTAGATCGCGATTGCCCGACTTTTTTAGGCCGGCGTGAACACCAGCGGCTGCGAAACCTTTTGCAGTGGTTACGGTCATTATTTGCCGCCGTTCTTTGCGAGTGAGATGTCATCAAGGCCGGTTCCCTCAGGGAGGCCGAGTGCGATGTTCATGGACTGGATGGCTGCCCCGCCGGTGCCCTTGACCAGGTTGTCGATGGCACAGACCGCAACCAGACGGTTGGCATGTTCATCGACCGCGATACCGGTGATTGCGAAGTTTTCACCGATTGTGTCGGCAGTAGATGGGAACTGTCCAGCAGGTAGGACCTTCATGAACGGCTCTGATGCGTAGAACTTAGCGTAAGCAGCTTGAAGGCTTTCGAGGGTGGCACCGGGCTTTAGCTTGGCGGTGTTTACTGCCAAGATGCCTCGCTCGAGTGAAGACAAAACCGGCGTGAATGAAACCTGAATGCGAGCACCCGCAGACTTGGACAGGTTCTGCTCGATCTCTGGTGTGTGACGGTGAATGCCACCTACCTGATAGGCGTTGGCCGAACCGGTGGGTTCAATTTCGAATAGTTTTTCGGTCGCACCGCGTCCAGCGCCAGATGTGCCCACGGTTAGAACGCTGACGATGTCGTCGACTTCAACCAAGCCCGCTGCGAGAGCCGGTGCTAGTCCCAGAGTGATCGCGGTTACGTTGCAGCCGGGCACGGCGATGCGCTTGGTGTCCATGAGTAGCTCACGCTGCTTAGCTCCGCCTGGGCTAATCAGAAGCTCTGGCATGCCGTAGGCCCAGCTGCCCGCGTGGTCTCCCCCGTAAAACTTTTGCCAGTCTGACTCGCTTTCGAGCCTAAAGTCGGCACCACAATCGAGCACCAAGGTCTCTGGCGAAAGCCAAGCAGCAACCTCGGCTGATTTTGAGTGAGGCAGAGCCAAAAATACGATGTCATGGCCGCTGAGCGACTGAGCGTCGTTTGGCGAGAACACCATGTCGGCAAACTTGGCAACGCCCGGGTGCAGACTTGAAACCTTTTCGCCGACCATGCTGCTGGCCGTAACGGTCTTTAGATGCAACTGCGGATGCTTCGCAATCAAGCGCAACAGCTCGCCACCAACATTGCCACTCGCGCCAGCGACGGCTACTGAGAATGTCATCGGGTTCCTAACTGTTGAGAAAGTGCGTGCCTAAGCCCTGAGTGTTGCGCCAAATTTGGCGTTAGCTAACGCCACAGCTGCATCGCGCGCCTCACTGGCTTCGGCTTGAGTGAGTGTGCGATCTGCGGCGCGGAATCGAAGGGCAAAGGTCAAAGACTTTTTGCCGGCCTCGACGTTGTCGCCACGATAGTCGTCAACAAGCACAACATTCTCGAGCAACTCGCCAGCACCAGCCGAGATTGTGTTCAACAGCTCGGCGGCAGGCAAAGCTGCATCTACAACTAAAGATAGGTCTTGGGTAGCTGCCGGCATGGTGCCGATTTCTGAGGCCTGGACCACATTTGGCGCGGCTGCGTAAAGACGATCGAGGTTGATTTCGACAGCAGCGATCCTTCGCGGAAGGTTGTTGTCTAGCGCTAGCTGAGGATCGAGTTCACCAGCAAAACCGATTGAAAGCTCGCCCGAGGCGGTTGCCACAAAAATTTCGGCGGTACGACCCGGGTGGAAGCCCGCTGGCGTTGCCTGACGAACGATTGGCTCGACACCAACCGCATGGGCAGCCACACGAACAGCCTGGATTGCATCCTTGAAATCAGCCGGAATTGCAGAAAGGCCAACCTGGTCGGCCACGCGATTGCCGGCAAATAGAACCGCCAGGTGCTTTGGCTGAGCCGGGATGGTTGCCTTGAGAGCCGCTAGCTCGCTAGGCGAAGGAAGCTCGTTTCCAACCGGAAGGGTCGGGTTCTTGCCGATGACGGAAATCGGCTCGAAGACCGAACCCTCTTCGAAAATGGCCAAGTCGGTTAGACCGCGAGAATAGTTGCGCTTGGCTGCCTCGATTAGACCGGGCAGGATTGCGGTTCGCATCTCGGCGGCGTCTTCTTGAAGGGCGTTAGCCAATTTGACGACCGGGCGGCTCTTGTTCTCGCTGAACCAGGCATTCGCCTCGGTTGAGAGGAACGGGTAGGTCAAAACCTCGACGTGACCCGAACCGGCGAGCGCATTCACAATCGCACGGCGACGCTTTTGGGTCGTCGAGAGGCCACGACCCGGAGGGGCAACCGGAAGTCGAGATGGAATTCGGTGGTAGCCACCAATTCGAGCGATCTCTTCGACTAGGTCGGTCTTGTGAGTGATGTCTGGTCGCCAGGTTGGTGCGATGACCTCGAAGCCACCGTCTACAGATGCAACCACACAACCAATTTGCTGCAAAATGTCGGTGATTTCATCGGCGCTGTACTCAACGCCGACAAGTTCGGTGGCAAATTCGGCTGGTAGCCAAATTGGGGTGACCGGAGACTCGGCCCGGTAGTCGGCGCCAAGGCTGTCGGCTGCTCCCATGGCATGAACCTCGAGAAGCTGCACGACTCGCGCTGCCGCGTTGTCGGCCATGCGAGGGTCGACTCCACGCTCAAAGCGCTTTGATGCCTCAGAGGTCAGCTTGTGGCGACGAGCCGAACGAGCAATCGAAATCGGCTCAAAGTGCGCGGCCTCAACGAGCACGTTCACCGTGGTCTCGCTAACTTCGGTTGACTCGCCACCCATAACACCGGCAAGGCCAACCGCACCGTTTTCATCGGCAATGACCAAATCTTCGAGGTCGAGCTTTCGCTCCTGACCATCGAGAGTCTTTAGGGTCTCGCCAGGTAGAGCGCGACGGATCGTCATGCCACCCTTGAACTTATCTAGGTCGTAGGCGTGGGTTGGCTGGCCGAGCTCGAGCATGGTGTAGTTCGTGATGTCGACCACGAGCGAGATTGATCGCATGCCTGCCATCTTTAGCCTGGCGACCATCCAAGGTGGGGTTGGTTTGGTTGGGTCGATGCCCTTGACCACACGCAAAACCACACGCTGGGTGCAGGCGGTGTCGCGAATCGGAGCTTTATCGCTGATGGTCAGTGGGAAACCCTCGGCGCGCTCGATGTGCGCATTGCTCTTTGGGTCACGGAAGTCAGCGCCGGTGGCGTGCGACAACTCGCGTGCGATGCCACGAATCGAGAAGCAGTAACCGCGGTCAGGGGTGACGTTAACCTCGGCGGCCTGCTCAGTTAGGTGAAGTAGTTCAAGGGCATCGGTGCCGACCTTTGGGTCTAGACCCATGGTGTGCAAACGGATGATGCCGGCGTGGTCGTCGCTGAGGTTTAGCTCGCGAGCCGACGCCATCATGCCGTCGCTGATGTGGCCGTAGGTGCTTCTTGCCGCGATTTTGAAATCGCCCGGTAGAACTGCGCCAGGCAGGCAAACAACAACCTTGTCGCCAACCTCAAAATTGCTAGCACCACAGACGATGCCGCGAACGTCTGCGCCACCATCGGCGGCCTGAGTTCCCTCGGGAGCGACGCGAACCTGACACCAGCGAATGGTTTTGCCGTTGCTCTGCGGCTCAGGCTCGAAAGACAACACCTGGCCGACAACTACTGGACCGGTCACGTCAAAGCTGTGCACGCCCTCTTCTTCGAGGCCAACCTTGACTAGGTCTGCCATCACCGATTCAGGCGTGGCATCTGCCGGCAGATCGACATACTCTGCCAACCAAGAAAGTGGAATACGCATTAGAGATTCACTCCAAACTGCTCACTGAAGCGAACGTCAGATTCGACCATGTCGTGCATGTCACGAACGTCGTTGCGGAACATGAGCGTGCGCTCGATGCCCATGCCGAAGGCGAAGCCCGAATAAACCTCGGGGTCGATGCCGGCGGCTTTTAGGACGTTTGGGTTGACCATTCCGCAGCCGCCCCACTCGACCCAGCGCGCGCCACCCTTGGCACCCGGGTGCCAAACATCGAGCTCGGCCGATGGTTCGGTGAACGGGAAGAATGATGGACGAAGGCGAATCTGAGCATCGTCGCCGAACATGATTCGCGCGAAGTGCTCAAGGGTGCCACGAAGATCGGCCATGGTCAAGCCCTTGTCGACGGCAAGGCCCTCGACCTGGTGGAAAACTGGAGTGTGAGTCGCATCAAGCTCGTCGGTGCGGAAAACTCGACCCGGGCAGAGAACATAAATCGGCACTTCGCGTTCGAGCATTGAACGAACCTGAACCGGAGAAGTGTGGGTGCGAAGCACCAGGTGAGACTCAACCGGTTCAACGAAGAAGGTGTCTTGCATCGCGCGGGCCGGGTGGTCGGCGTCGAAGTTGAGGGCATCGAAGTTGAACCACTCGCTCTCGACCTCAGGGCCTTCCGCGATTTCCCAACCCATGCCGACGAACACATCCGAGATTTGGTCTTGCAAAAGCGACAACGGGTGACGTGCGCCCAGACGTGAAGGCGCGGCTGCCGAGGTCACGTCGACAGATTCGGCGGCTAGCTTGGCGCGCTCTTCGACGGCAAAAAGTTCTGCTTCGCGGGCGGCAAAGGCTGCATTTAGCTCGCCGCGAGCCTTGCCAATCAACTGACCGGCAGATGCCTTGAACTCATTCGGAAGGTTCTTGACCAGGGCGTTGAGTTTGGCAATCTCAGACTGGTCGCCTACCGAGGTAGCGCGGGCAGCCTTGAGACCGGCAAGATCTGAAGCTTCGTTGATGGCGGCGAGCGCACTGGCAACGGCTGAATCTACGGCCGATTGAGTGATTGGATTTTCAGCAGACATATGCCTCCAAGTCTACCGATTTGAAGGCGACTAGCTGGGTTAAAACGCCCTACTGCTGGTTTTGAGCGAATGCCGATGCGTAAAGGCAAATGCTGGCTGCAGTGGCAAGGTTTAGCGATTCGGCGGCTCCGTAAATTGGAACCGCAACCTCACGATCGACAAGTTCGAGAGTTTCAGGTTCAAAACCCCACGCCTCGTTGCCGAAGACCCAAACGGTGGGCTTTGCCAGGGTTTCATCGCCGAGGCTCGGGATGGTGTCTCCCCCGCCATTGGCGGCAAAAACCTGAAGCCCGGCGGCTTTGAGTTTTGTGATGGCAGCTTCGATGTCGACATCAACCGCAAAAGGCAGGTGAAAAACCGAGCCGGTCGTTGAACGCACAACCTTTGGGTTGTAAACATCGACGCTGTTAGCGCTGAATAAAACCGCATCTGCGCCAGAGGCATCGGCCGCGCGAAGCACTGTGCCGGCATTACCCGGGTCACGGATGTTTGCCAGCAGAGCAATCAGCTTTGGCTTGCCAGCGATGATGTCGTCGAGTGATACATCGAGCTGTTCACAGACAGCGACCACGCCCTGAGGAGTGGTGGTGTCGGTGAGCGCCTTGAGGACCGGTTCGGTGACCAGTTGAACTTCGATTCGAGCAGCGCGGGCGCGGTCGAATAACTCTGCGTAGCGGTCGACTGCTTCTTCGGTGGCGTAAAGCTCAACGATTAACTTTGGGCGTGCTAGCGCTTCTTTTAGTCCCTGTGGTCCCTCAAGCAGAAAGAGCCCGGTCGATGACCGGGCGTCTTTCTTGGTGAGCTTGGCAACCCCGCGGACCTTTGCGGCCTTGGGATCGATCAGCAAGGTCTTACTTGACCTTTGGTGCTGAGGTGTCAGCTGGCAATGCTGCCTTTGCGGTAGCGACGAGGCTTGCGAAAGTCTTTGCGTCGTTTACGGCTAGGTCAGCAAGGATGCGACGGTCGACCTCTACGCCAGCAAGGTTTAGACCCTGGATTAGGCGGTTGTAGGTTAGGCCGTTTGCACGAGATGCTGCATTGATGCGCTGGATCCATAGGCGACGGAAGTCACCCTTGCGGGCACGACGGTCGTTGTATGCGTAAACCAACGAGTGCAGCATCTGCTGCTTTGCCATGCGGTACAGACGTGAACGCTGGCCGCGGTAGCCCTTGGCGCGCTCTAGTACGGTACGACGCTTCTTGGCACCGTTGACCGCGTTTTTTACTCTTGCCATTTGTTGCTCCTAAAGTTCACTGATGGATGCCTGGGCAGCCTCAGAATTTGGTCGTTTCGGGCTTACTTGCCGAGAAGGGTCTTGAGGGTCTTGTAGTCGGCTGGTGAAACAACCTGGTCGACGTTTAGACGACGCTTGCGACGGTTCGACATGTGCTCCTGGTTGTGGCGCATGTTGATCTGCTGCTTCATGATCTTGCCGCTACCGGTGAAGCGGAAACGCTTCTTGGCGCCCGAGTGGGTCTTCTGCTTTGGCATTGCTTTCTCCTGTTTCTACTCGGCAGCTTCTGCTGCTGCCGACTCGTTTGGCTTTTCTGCAGTGGCAGCCTTGGCGGCCTTCTCTGCAGCTTTCTTGGCTTCGGCCTTGGCGTCTGCCTTGTTCTTTAGCGGACCGATGACCATAACCATGTTTCGGCCGTCAATCGAAGGATTCGATTCGACAGCACCTAACTCGGCTACTTCTTCGGCAAGCTTCTGAAGCAACTTGATGCCCATTTCTGGACGAGACTGTTCGCGGCCACGGAATACAACGATTACCTTGACCTTGTCACCAGCCTTGAGGAAACGCTCGATCTGACCGCGCTTGGTGCCGTAGTCGTGATCGTCGATTTTTAGACCGAAGCGAACAGTCTTGAGAACTGTGTTCACCTGGTTTTTGCGAGCTTCGCGAACCTTTTGGGCTGCTTCGTACTTGAATTTTCCGAAGTCCATTAGCTTCGCTACTGGCGGCTTTGAAGTTGGCGCAACTTCGACTAGGTCGAGGTCTTGCTCTTGGGCCATGCGCAGTGCATCTTCAATGCGGACAACGCCAATCTGCTCACCAGCGGCGCCGACGAGGCGAACCTCTGGCACGCGGATGCGCTCATTGATACGGGGATCGCTGATCTGTAGCTCCTCTAGACGTGACATTAGTGGCCACGTCGAGGGCAAATGCCTTCGAGCGTACAGAAACGGGAAAAGTTTCTAAGCTTTACCCGGCCACCTAAAATCGGTGATCGCGGGTGGGAAATTAATCCACTTCTGACCGAAGAGAAACCTCGGAGCCATGGGATAGCCTAGCAGAAAGATTTCAAAAGGAGAAGCCCCTTGTCAGTTGACGCGTCAAACCAAGCCTCGAACGAACCTCAGGCACCCGAGCAGCAACTGCAAGACATCGCCGATCTGCCGGCCGTAGAGGTCATCGGCCGCTATGCCGTTGACCTATTGACCGTAGCCGCGGTGCAGTGTGGTCTGGCCGATGATGGTCGCCGAGGCGACTTGGATGAAGCCCGCAAGCTGATCAACGCTACCGCTGGATTCATTACTGCAGCCGCCGCTGACCTTGGCGACCACCACGCTCGCCCACTTCGCGACGCTTTGCGACAGGTTCAGTTGGCTTTCCGCGAGGCATCAACAATCAAGGATGCGCCGGGCGCTGGACCGGGCGAAAAGTTCACCGGCCCAGTTAACTAGCCAGAGAACTCGGTTCACCACACAGAACTAGTTGGCTGCCGGAACAAGCTTTAGGGTCATTGAGTCGACCAGCTTGGCAAGCACTTCGGATTCGCTCCAACGAGTTGTGACTCGCTCTAGCATTTCTTCGACCTGCTCTTTTTCTAGGCCCTGACGCACCCTCAATAAGACCACGAGCTCGGCTGAAAGCAGCCTGGCGAGCGGGTCGCCCTGCATTAGCGCGAAAGCAAAAACATCATTCTCTCCTTCGATGCTTTTCGAAAATGCTTCGTGAACGGCAGGGATCTCTTCGGGCGACTTCCAAGCAATCGACTGCGCAATCGCAGCGATGGCTGGGCGTCGAATCACAAACTCGGTTTCGCTGCCCGGGTCAAGAACAATTCGATTGGTTAGTTCTGAAGCTGCGGCAAGGGCAACCTTTACCGGCTCGCTCGGAACGGGCCGCGCCTCTGGATTCCAGCGCTTCATGGCATCGACCGAAGAAAATACCGGCATCGCGGTTTGGCCATCTGGGCCCTTGACGGTGACGATTGCTAGATCTGCGCTCTTGTCGACAACTTGACCGTGGGCACCGACTTCGGACTCACCAAGGTTCGCGACCAGTGGAACAAGCAGGCGTGATTCACGAATTCGGTCGATCACGCTGTCGATTGTCACTTGCCCCTCGGCGAATGCTGCGAGTGCTTTAATGAGCTCGGGGTTGGCCGAGCCATCATCATCGGCGTAGCCATTCGATTCGAATGAGCGGCCAGCCCAAGGCACACCGGCAGAGTCAGCGAACTTATCTTGGTTGATGTGCTTGTGGTCGTGGCTTTGCATGATTACGCGTTGGCGATTGCCAAGGCCTCTTCAAGGGTGAACTTGTTTGCGTAGAGCGCCTTGCCAAGAATGGCACCCTCGAGACCTTCGCTTACCAAAGCACGTAGATCAATGATGTCTTGCAGCGAGCTGATGCCGCCTGATGCAACGACGGGCTTCTTGGTGCGCTGCATTACCTCGCGCAAAAGTTCGATGTTTGGGCCCTTCAAGGTTCCATCCTTGGTCACGTCGGTGACCACGTAGCGCGCACAACCGGCATCCTCGAGGCGAGCAAGAACCTCCCATAGGTCTCCACCCTCGCGGGTCCAGCCACGGGCCGCAAGAGTCGTACCGCGCACATCAAGGCCCACAGCGATGGCGTCGCCGAACTTAGCGATCACGCGCTCGGTCCACTCAGGGTTCTCTAGCGCTGCGGTGCCGAGGTTCACGCGGGTTGCGCCAGCCTCGAGCGCTGCCTCGAGCGAAGCATCGTCGCGAATACCACCTGAAAGTTCGATCTTTACCCCGCGACCGAGTTCGGTTTTAGCAGAGTCGACAACTTCACGGATGATTGCTCGGTTGTCGCCGCGGCCAAAGGCTGCGTCTAGGTCAACCAGGTGAATCCATTCGGCACCGGCGTTTATCCAGGTCTGAGCTGCCTCGACAGGAGATCCGTAATCGGTCTCTGAGCCAGCCTCGCCCTGGGTAAGGCGAACCGCTTTACCGTCGGCTACGTCTACGGCAGGCAGAAGTTCTAGGTAGTTTGCCATTGAATCTCTTTCTATTGGTTCTAAGTTTTAGAAGGTGCCTAGCCAGTTGCCAAGCAGTTTGATGCCGGCCTGACCAGATTTCTCTGGGTGAAATTGGGTTGCTGTTAGCGGTCCGTGTTCGACGGCAGCTACAAATCTTGTACCGTATTCTGCCCAGGTAGGCACTGGCGACGGAATCGGGCCGAGGCCGTCATACTGCCAGTTTTGAACTCCGTAGGAGTGCACGAAATAGAAACGTTCGTCGGCGATGCCTTCGAAGAGCCTGGAGTCTTTTGGCGGTTCAACCGTGTTCCAGCCGATGTGCGGCACGATTGGAGCTTCGAGGAGTTCGACAGTCCCGCGCCACTGGGCTAGGCCATCGGTTTCGATTCCGTGCTCAACGCCCTTTTCAAACATGACCTGTAGCCCAACGCAAATGCCGATTACCGGCTTTCCGGTGGCTAAACGCCTGTCGATCAGCTCGCCGCCCTTGACGGCGTTCAGTTGCTGCATGACGGCGGTAAAAGCGCCAACGCCGGGAACGACAAGACCATCTGCTGCAAGCACAGCATCGCGATCACGCGTCAATTCGACGTTAGCACCAGCTACCTGCAGCGCCTGAGCTACTGAGTGAACATTTCCGCTGCCGTAATCGAGTACGACCACGCGGGGTGCGATCACAGAGCGCCCTTGGTTGAAGGAATTCCGTCGACGCGAGCATCGTGCTCAACGGCTTTGCGGAAGGCACGCGCAAAAGCCTTGAACTCTGCTTCGGCAATGTGGTGAGGGTCGCGACCATCGAGCAGAGTTACGTGCACGGTAATACCAGCATTGAATGCAATGGCCTCAAACACGTGACGCACCATCGAACCGGTGAAGTGGCCGCCGATTAGGTGAAATTCAAATCCGGCAGGCTCACCCGAGTGAACCAGGTATGGGCGCCCCGAGACATCGACAACCGCGCGAGCTAGCGCGTCGTCGAGCGGAACTGTCGCGTCGCCGTAGCGACCAATCTTGGACTTGTCGCCCAGGGCCTGCTTGATGGCTTGACCCAGAACAATTGCAGTGTCTTCAACGGTGTGGTGAACATCGATGTGGGTGTCGCCGGTTGAGCGAACACCGAGGTCGACCAATGAGTGCTTGGCGAAGGCGGTTAGCAGGTGATCAAAGAATGGCACCGATGTTGAGATGTCTGATCGACCGGTTCCATCAAGGTTGATGGTCAGTTCGATGGTCGACTCTGATGTGCTGCGATTAATCGTTGCAGTACGGCTCATGTAATTGCCTTTCGCCAAAAAGCGACATTGGGATGGTTCAAGTCTAGCCAACTGGCTAGAAATCAGCGACCCAGCACCTCGCGAAGGGCGCTCAGGAAGGCTGTGGTCTCGGATTCGGTGCCTGCCGTTACTCGAAGCGTTCCTGGAATTCCTACGTTTCGAATCAGCACGCCACGGGCCAGCAGCGCTTCGAAGACATGGTTCGAATCTTCGAGACCGCCAAACAAAACAAAGTTTGCGTCAGAGCGGTATGGGTCAAGCCCCATCTCTCGCAGCGACTCAACGATTCGGTCGCGCTGAAGGCTGATGTCGGCAACGGTGGACAGCATGAGTTCACTGTGGTCGAGTGCGGCCTCGGCGGCGGCCTGAGTGAAAGCGCTCAAGTGGTATGGAAGACGCACCAAGCGAAGCGCATCGACAACGGCTGGATCGGCAGCAAGATAGCCAACTCGAGCACCGGCAAAAGCAAATGCCTTGCTCATGGTTCGGCTCACCATGAGTCGCTCGCGACCCGGCAAAAGAGTCAAGGCACTGACCTCGGTGACCGAACCAAATTCGCCATAAGCTTCGTCGACCACAACGACACCGCCCGTGGCCTCGGTGATTGCATCGTAGGCTGCCTCGATGCAGTCGAGGCTTAGCGGTGTGCCGGTTGGGTTGTTTGGTGAGCAGAGCAAAACGATGTTCGGCTTGTTCGCAAGAATTGCCTCGCGAATAATTTGAGGCGTTAGTTCGTAGCGGTCGCCTCGACCGGCGGCGACGTAGGCGGTGCCCATGCCTTTAGCAAGTAGTGGGTACATCGAATAGGTGGGCTCGAACCCCATAGCCAAGCGACCCGGGCCACCAAAGGCCTGGAAGATGTGTTGAAGGACCTCGTTTGAACCGTTTGCGGCCCAGATGTTATCGGTGGTGAGGTCTGCGCCGGAGTGCACCTCTGAATTGAGATAGCTAGCAAGTGCCTGACGCAGTGCCAGAAATTCACGGTCTGGATAGCGATTGATGTCTAGAACCGCTGCCGCCAATCGGCCAATGATGTCGACTGCGACCTCTTCGGGGATACGGTGCGTGTTCTCGTTTACGTTCAGAGAAACCGGAACAGACAGCTGCGGCGCACCGTAAGGCTCTTTGCCTTTTAGGTCGTCGCGAAGGGGAAGGTCTTGAAGATTAGCCACCCCACAACTTTATCGGTTATGGAAGAGCGATCCGCTGGCCGGCCTGGACCTCAGCCGAGGTTAGAGCGTTAAGGGAAACAACATCGGCGATCCAGTCGCGTGGGTCTTGGTCAGGCGCTAGGTCTGAAGCGAGTGACCAAAGGCTCTGCCCTGACTGCACGGTGACGTATTCGAAAGAAACCTTGCCGGCCTGGCTGGTAGCTGTAGCGGCTTGGCCCGAAATGAAACCGATGGCAGATGCTGTGACAACTGCAACCACGATTGCCTGACGAATGAACTTGCGTGCCTCGACGGTGATGGTGTTTGACATCTTGATGCCTTTCTCTTTTAAATCGGTGTAGCTTTTCGAATCTCTATTTCGAACAGTTGTTCGTATAAAACTAAGAATACAAACCACCCCCGACATTTTGTCAAGCAATATTTCGCATTTGTTCGAAAATATGTTTGATTTCTATGTTTTTTGCGAATACAGTTTCGATAGTTGCTCAATTCAAACGAGCACCTCCGACATTTTCAGAAAGGCCGCGGAATGGAAGAAAAGCGTCAGACCCGCCGAGCTTCGAGTCTCAGCCCAATGCAAGAGCGCATCCTGCAGGCTATTCAGCGTTCGAAAGCCGACCGCGGCTATGTTCCGAGCATGCGCGAAATCGGCGAAGAAGTCGGCTTGGCCTCGACAGCCAGCGTCAGCCACCAGCTCAACCAACTCGAATTGGCCGGTTACATCGGTCGCGACCCAAAGCGTCCTCGCACCATCGATGTTCTTATTGAACTGCCGGGCTGGGAGGAACAGGGTGGCGTGGTTAGCGACAACCCGACTCCAATTGGTGACGCAGCAATGGTGCCGATGGTCGGCCAGATTGCGGCGGGAACCCCAATCACTGCAGATCAAAACATCGAAGAAGTATTTCCTCTCCCCCGTCAACTAGTTGGCAAGGGCGACCTGTTCCTGCTAAAGGTAAACGGCGACTCAATGATTGATGCTGCAATTTGCGACGGCGACTGGGTCGTTGTTCGTCAGCAGAAGACTGCCGAGAATGGCGACATCGTGGCAGCAATGCTCGATGGTGAAGCCACCGTGAAGACCTTCAAGCGCCAAGACGGTCACACCTGGTTGTTGCCTCGAAACTCGGCATTTGCGCCGATTCCGGGCGACCTAGCCGAGGTGCAGGGCAAGGTTGTCGCAGTAATGCGCGCAGTCAGCTAGCCTGCGAAGGCAACTTCCTAAAACCCTGCCTATACGACGACTGAGTACTGAGCTAATTCCGCGGCCAGTTCTGGCTTGACCATTGCACGCACGAAAGTGCCTTCATCGCGATAGTCGAGCACCAAAATGCGACTGTTTAGGTGCAGTCTTGAGACCAGGTCACCGCGGTTATAAGGGATCAACACCGCAACCATCACGTTTGGTTCAGGCAACAGTTGAGCGATTCGCGCAACCAATTCATCCATGCCTTCGCCGGTTCGAGCAGAAACCGAAATTGAGAACGGCTCCAGCCCCCGAAGTGCCATGCGCTGAGTTTCATCGGCAAGATCGATCTTGTTGAAAACAATCAATTCCTGGATGTCGCGTGCTCCGACCTCGCCGATCACGTTGCGAACCGTTGCGATTTGGCTAGCGGGATCTGGGTGCGAGGCATCGACGATGTGAACGACTAGGTCGCTATCGGCAATCTCTTCGAGAGTCGAACGAAACGCCTCAACCAGCTGGTGAGGCAGATTTCTGACAAACCCAACCGTGTCGGCAATCGTGTAGTCGCGACCATCCGGGGTTTTTGCTTTTCGAACCGTGGGGTCAAGGGTTGCGAAGAGTGCGTTCTGAACCAGAACACCAGCCTGGGTCATTCGGTTCAAGACCGACGACTTGCCTGCGTTGGTGTAACCAGCAATCGCGACCGCGGGAACAGCGTTCTTTTTGCGATTCGAGCGCTTAGTTTCGCGCGACGGCGCCATCGCCTGAATTTGCTTGCGAAGCTTGGCCATTCGAGTATTGATGCGACGTCGATCGAGCTCGATTTTGGTTTCACCCGGACCGCGCGAACCCATACCGACACCACCGGCGGCCTGACCACCGGCCTGACGGGACATTGATTCACCCCAGCCGCGAAGGCGTGGCAGCAAGTATTCGAGCTGAGCAAGTTCTACCTGGGCTTTTCCCTCGCGACTCTTGGCGTGCTGAGCAAAAATGTCGAGGATGACCGCAGTTCTATCGATGACCTTGGCGTTCACAACGTCTTCAAGCGCTCTGCGCTGGCTGGGCGCAAGCTCGGTATCGGCAATCACGGTGTCGGCACCAGATGCGGCAACCAGGGCTTTGAGTTCCTCGGCCTTGCCTTTACCTAGGTAAGTCGCGGGATCTGGATGTGCCCTGCGCTGCAGCAAACCGTCCAAGACCGTTGCACCCGCTGTTTCGGCGAGCGCGGCTAGCTCTCGAAGGGAGTTCTCGGCATCGATCAACGAGTTTTCGCCCCAGAGGCCAATCAGGATGACCTGCTCTAGGCGCAGCTGGCGGTACTCGACATCGGTAATGTCTTGAAGTTCGGTAGACAGACCAGCGACCCTGCGCAGAGCGGTTCGATCGGCTAAATCGAACTGGTCACCGTCGTAAGCGCCGTGACCATGAGTTTCTTCGGCACCTAGCGCAGCGGCTCTTTCTCCGCGCCTAAGGATTCGCTCGACGACCTCGTCGCCACGAGAGTTGCCGTGCGTAAATGTCGGCTGCTCTTCGGGCTCTAGAGGTTCGTCTTTCACTCAACTAACACTAGTTTGCTCTTGTGTAATAGTGTTTCGTCTATGGCCTCGGAACACTATTTTTCGGAGACCCCAGGCAGCGATTACAAGCTAAAAGAAATCCAAGTCGTTATCGATGGCGCAAGCGTCACGGTTCAAACCGCAGGTGGAATTTTCAGCCCCGACCACATTGATCAGGGAACCGCGGTTTTACTCAATCACTTGGATGAAGCGCCCCCAGGCGGAAACGTGCTTGACATCGGCTGCGGTTGGGGTCCGATCGCCCTATCTCTGGCCAAGCGCTCCCCCAAGGCACTCATTTGGGCAGTAGATGTTAACGAGCGTTCATTGGCGCTAACCAGGGCAAACGCTCAGCGTCTGGGCATCGAGAACATCCGTGTTTGCAAGCCAGAGGAAGTGCCGACGGACCTAACCTTTGACGGCATTTGGTCAAACCCGCCGATTCGAGTTGGCAAGGATGTGCTGCACGGACTGATGTTGCACTGGTTGCCGCGCCTCAACCTCGATGCCGACGCGTACCTCGTGGTTCAGAAGAACTTGGGAGCCGACTCACTGCAACGTTGGCTCGAAGCAGAACTGCCGTCGAATTTTTCGACAATTAGAGTCGATTCGGCGAAGTCGTTTAGAGTTTTGCGCGTACGGAATCGCAGCTAGTTTTTACAGAGTCGAAAGGTCGATGACGCCGTCGTAGACCAGTTCAGCAGCGCCACTCAAGCCAACGTGTTCGCCGTTTTCGGTTGCAAACATGCGCACCCCGAGCGTGCCACCAGGAACCTTGACCGACCACTGGTTCGGTGCGCCGGCTCCGGCCCAGTGCCTGGTTGCTAGCGCCGCAGCGACAATGCCGGTTCCGCATGACAGGGTCTCGCCGCTTCCTCGTTCAAAGACTCTCATCGAGATCGAGCCGATGCCGTCTTTAACCATTGGGTCAGCGGGCACCACGAACTCGATGTTCGCCCCGTTTACCGGCAGCGGGTGGACTTCGGGAAGCTTGGTCAAATCCAGCTCAGCGAGCTCCTGAGAGTGCGCGAGAGCTACGACAACGTGAGGGTTACCTACGTTGATGCCCTGCCCGGGTCTGGCTACCTCGAGGTTCGCCGCCTTCACTAGAGATTCCTCTGGCTCGAGTTTCCAACGACCCATATCCACGGCAAATCCGGCCATGTTGCGCTGAATGTCCTTGACGCCGGCACGGGTTCCGATCGAGAGGGTCTCGCCATCGGCCAGCGTCACCAAACCCTTTTCGGTCAGGTACCTGGCAAAAACTCGAGTGCCGTTACCGCACATCTCCGCGATGCTGCCATCGGCGTTGTAATAATCCATGAACCATTCGGCCAGGGGCTCTTCGGCCAAAATGTCTTTACCCTCGGGCAAGCTTGCCGATTTGATAACCCGGATGACGCCATCGGCGCCAATGCCAAAGTGGCGATCGCAAATTTTGGCGATCTGCTCCGCGTTAAGCGGGTGCTCTCCATTCGGGTCTAGGTACAGGACGAAATCGTTGCCGGTGCCGTGACCCTTGGTGAATGAAAGCGTGTTTTGCATGTTCTAAGCCTAAACGCCGAGCCAGTCGTGCACGAGGTCTAGCGCCTTGTTTGTCATCTGTGGATCCTGATAATCGAGCCAGTTGATGCGCTTGTCGCGATTGAACCAAGACATCTGTCGCCTTGCGTATTTTTGAGTTAGACGCACAGTGTCGGCGATGGCCTGCTCTTCGGTCATAACCCCATCGATTTGTGCGATGGCCTGCGCGTAACCGATCGCGCTGCGTGAGGTTTTTCCCTCCCGAATTCCCAGAGGCTCGAGAGATTTGGCCTCGTCGACCAATCCCTGTTGCCACATGGTGTGCACTCGTGCTTCTAGGCGCTTGACCAGGTCTTCTCGAGGGCCGTTGACACCAATCTCGAGTACCGGTTGCCAGTCTTCTGGCACAACGGGCAAAGCAGCTGCGAACGGCTGGCCGGTGAGCGAAACGATCTCGATGGCGCGAACTGTGCGTCGCCCGTTTTGCGGAATGATTCTCGAGGCCGCAATAGGGTCAAGCTGTTTCAGGCGCCGGTGCATCTCGTGCGGCCCATGTTCGACAAGGTCCAGTTCTAACTGAGCGCGTAGGGCCTCGTCACGGGCGGGGAATTCAAACAGGTTGAGCACGGCAGCCACATAAAGCATCGAGCCACCGACGAGGATTGGAGTAATACCCTGTTTTTGAAGCGACTCGATGAGTGGCCTTGCGACCGCCTGGTATTCAGCAGCCGTGGACTCATCCGTGATTTCTAACCAGTCGAACAGGTGATGCTTGACACCCTGGCGCTCATCGATGGGGAGCTTTGCAGTGCCGATGTTCATGCCTCGATAAAACTGCATCGAATCGGCATTAATGATCTCGGCTTTGCCGCCCCGAGCAATGAGGTCGAGGGCGATTTGAATGGCCAAATTGGATTTGCCGGCACCGGTTGGACCGACAACGGCGATCAGTTGATTGGCCTTAGCCACAGACATTAGTGACCGGGCTTGCGCAGAGTCGGGAGGCCGAGTGAAACCTGTGCTTTGCCTTCGGTTGTGCCATCGCCAGAAGGAACTGCACAGGAGGCCGCCTCTGCGCGATCCCAGGCGTCGCCGGCACGGGTGCGACGAAGCGAATAGACCGAAGTGTCGTCGGCGAGCAGATGGTACGGGGCCGCCTCGGTTACCTTGACGGTAACCATGTCGCCTGGCCTTGGGCGGTCAGCGCCCTCGGGAATCTCGAAGTGCACCAGACGGAAGTCCTGCGCGCGCCCGCTCATGCGGTTGGTTGCGTCGTCTTTACGGCCTTCGTTGATAACCAGGACTTCGACTTCGCGACCAATTTGAGCCTGGTTTTCGGCTAAGGCAGATGCGTTCACCAACTCGAGCAATCGCTCATAGCGCTGCTGCACAACCTCTTTAGGAAGTTGATCGGGCAAATCGGCGGCAGGTGTTCCCGGGCGCTTTGAATACTGGAAGGTGTAGGCCACGGTGAATCGAGATTGCTCGACCACTCGCATAGTTTCTTGGAAGTCCTCTTCGGTTTCCCCCGGGAAGCCAACGATGATGTCGGTTGTGATTGCGGCGTGCGGCATGGCAGCGCGAACTCGGTCGAGAATGCCAAGGTATTTTTCGCTTCGGTACGAGCGCTTCATAGCTTTGAGGATGCGGTCGCTGCCAGACTGAAGCGGCATGTGAAGCTGTGGCATGACGTTTGGTGTTTCGGCCATGGCCTCGATGACGTCATCGGTGAAGGCAGCTGGATGGGGACTGGTAAAGCGCACGCGCTCAAGCCCTTCAATCTCTCCACATGCTCGAAGCAGCTTCGCAAATGCGCCCTTGTCGCCGAACTCAACACCATAAGTGTTGACGTTTTGCCCGAGAAGCGTTATTTCGACAACACCCTCAGCGACTAGCGCATTGATTTCGGCCAGAATCTCGCCTGGACGACGGTCTTTTTCTTTGCCGCGAAGACTTGGCACGATGCAGAAAGTGCAGGTGTTATTGCAACCGACAGAAATCGAAACCCAGGCAGCGTAAGTTGAATCGCGCTTGGTAGGCAAGTCGCTTGGGAAAGTCTCGAGGCTGTCGAGAATCTCGACCTGAGCCTCTTGGTTGTGACGAGCACGCTCCAGCAAGGCTGGTAGTGATCCAATGTTGTGAGTGCCGAAGACCACATCGACCCATGGGGCACGCTTGATGATGGTGTCGCGATCCTTCTGAGCCAGGCACCCGCCAACAGCAATTTGAAGGTTTGGGTTCTCTAACTTTTGGGTGTAAAGCTGGCCGAGGTTTCCGTAGAGCTTGTTGTCGGCGTTCTCGCGAACGGCACAGGTATTGAAGACAACCACGTCGGCAGTGCCAGACTCACCGGCTACATAACCGGCGCCCTCGAGTAGGCCAGTTAGACGCTCAGAATCGTGAACGTTCATTTGGCAGCCGTAGGTTCGAACCTCATAGCTGAGCTGGCTGGTGGTTGCAGTCATTAGATGACCATTTTAGCTGTCGAGATTTTGCTCGTAGACATTCTGTGCATGGCGGATGGCCGCAAAGACGATGTTGCTTGAATAACCCTTGCGACCCAGGTAACCGGCAAGCCTTCGATCACGAGACGCTTTGTCTAGGTGAGCGACCTGCCGGTAGCGTTTGGCGGCCAAGTTCTTGGCGACTTCGAATTCGGTCTCAGAGGTGATTTCGGCTGTAGCCGCCTCAACGATGAAAGATTCGACGCCCTTTTCGGCAAGCTCGCGCTTGATTGAGCTCTTGGCAAGCCCCTTGAAATTCAATCGACTATTGACGATGGTTTCGGCAAAGGCCTCATCATCAATTAACCCAACCTCGTCGAAGCGCTCAAGCACACGCTCAGCAATTTCACTTGGGATCTCGCGCTGTTCGAGAATTTTGCGCAACTGGTGCTTGGACTTAGCGCCCCTGGCTAGCTGGTGCAAAAGCACATTTCTGGCGCGCTGTTCGGCCTTCTCGGGGGTAAGAGGCTTTTTCTGGCGGGATGCAGAACGGGGGCCACCCGCCGAGTCGTCATCGAATGAATCCGAGTCAGAATCGACAGGTCTCCCCCGTCTTTTGAAAGCCATTATTAGCTAGCGTTTGCCTTTGGCTCTGCCACGTCTGCTACTTCGGCCTCGGCCTCAGGTAGGTCTGCGACCGCGCGAGGAACGCCAATACCAAGCTTTGCCTTGATCTTCTTTTCGATTTCGTCAGCAATTGCCGGGTTGGCAATCAAGAAGTTTCGAGAGTTCTCTTTACCCTGGCCGAGCTGGTCGCCCTCGTAGGTGTACCAAGCACCCGACTTTTTGACGATTTCTTTTTCAACACCGAAGTCGATGAGGCTGCCCTCGCGGGAGATGCCCACGCCGTAGATGATGTCAAACTCGGCCTGCTTGAATGGTGCGGCCATCTTGTTCTTGACGACCTTGACTCGAGTTCGGTTTCCGACTGCGTCGGTGCCGTCTTTCAAAGTTTCGATGCGACGAATGTCTAGGCGAACCGAGGCATAGAACTTGAGAGCCTTACCACCTGCGGTGGTTTCTGGGCTACCGAAGAAGACACCGATCTTTTCGCGCAACTGGTTGATGAAGATCATTGTGGTGCCGGTGGTGCTTAGTGCACCGGTTAGCTTGCGAAGGGCTTGCGACATGAGTCGAGCCTGAAGACCAACGTGAGAATCACCCATCTCACCCTCGATTTCGGCGCGTGGAACAAGTGCAGCAACCGAGTCAATAACGATGATGTCAATCGAGCCCGAACGAATCAGCATGTCGGCGATCTCAAGTGCCTGCTCACCGGTGTCTGGCTGGCTGACTAGCAGTGCGTCGATGTCGACGCCAAGAGCCTTTGCGTATTCAGGGTCTAGAGCGTGCTCTGCGTCGATGAATGCGGCGATGCCACCTGCGCGCTGAGCGTTGGCGATTGCGTGAAGAGCGACTGTGGTTTTACCTGAGGATTCAGGGCCGTAAACCTCGATGATTCGGCCCTTTGGCAAACCGCCGATGCCAAGAGCGACATCGAGGGCGATTGAACCAGTAGGGATTGCCTCAACCGGTGCACGGTCGTCTGAACCGAGGCGCATGACCGAGCCCTTGCCAAACTGGCGGTCGATCTGAGCGAGAGCTGTATCTAGAGCTTTTTCGCGATCTGATGGTGATGGCATTGCTTTCCTCTTCTACTTTGTTTTGGTTGGTTTCAGACTAGGTAGCCTCTGCGACATTTATCGCTTTGGCACTCCATGCTGTTGAAAACAACCGCAAAACTTGTGTTGTTAGAAGACTAGCAATATTCGAACAAAATTTCGATACTTTTATTTTTTGGCGTGTCGAACGTTCGGGTATTTGTTCTTATGCCTGGATGTTGGGTTTGATTTTCTTATCTTTATTGGCGCCGTGCCAGCGGTTCTTTGGAACTCCGGCGGCCTCACAGATAGCCAACCAAATTTCTCGAGGATCAATGCCCTCGGCCATTGCCTGATCTGCGGTTTTATCTAGCAACGCCCCCAGCACTAGGTCGCGAGAAATCACAGCCGCGTACTCGCGGCCGAATTCGTCACTCATTAGTTCGTTGAACTGACTTAGTCGCACTGAATGACCTTATCTAGGTTGGGCCGACAATCAAAAAACCCCAAGCCGAAGCCTGGGGTTTTTTGATTGAAAATTTAGATGGACTTGAGCAGATCTGCGTCGTAGTCGGCGACAAATGCCGCTGGCACTGTGTCGGGGATGTATGACGAGTCGTTGTACTCGTAGCCGGCACTGTATGCCTGGTTGAACTTCACGCCTTCGTGAATTGCAAGTCGATCGCTTACTTCGCGCATGATGACTGAGATTGGCACATCTAGAGCCTCAGCCACTGAAAGAAGAATCTCGGAAGAAGCTTCTTTTTGACCACGCTCAACCTCGCTGAGGTAGCCCAACGCTACGCTCGCACGGCCTGCCACCTGTCGAAGGGTTCGACCCTTCTGCAAACGGAAGTCCCTGAGCACGTCACCGATTTCTTGACGAACTAAAACCATTGGAGCCTCCTATCACTCTGTAAGTAATTTACCTGTTCGGTATGACACAGATTAACCAAAGATGCTGAATGTCACCTGTGAGTTACAAAACTGTCAACCGCCGAGGTTGTCGAAATGTTCCAAGAGGTGCGCGATTGCCGCAGTCACCGTTTGCTGACGAATTTCTGAACGCGTTCCTTCAAAGGAGTGAGCGTAGACAACCTCGCCGGCTCCTTCCACTACAGAGATTCCGATAAACACGGCGCCAACCGGCTTGCCGTCTTGCTCATCCGGCCCGGCAACTCCGGTGGTTGCAATGCCGATCACCTTCGTTTCATCTAGGCCACAGCACTTCGAAAGTTTTCGGCGCACTCCGGTGGCCATTTGCGCCACCACTTCGGGATCTACCGCACCTTGATTCTCGAGCAACTGGCCAGACACCCCAAGCAGCTGTTGCTTCAGAACCGACTGGTAGGCAGTGATTGACCCCAAGAAGACCTTAGAAGCCCCCGAAACCTCAGTGATGGCACCAGCCAGCAGCCCGCCTGTCAATGATTCGGCGACAGCCAATTTGAGGTCTCTTCGCAGTAGCGCAGCAATGAGACGCTCGGCAGACATCAGCGCTTTGCCTTGGCTGCTGCAATCAGATATTGCAGACCCGAGTAGATGGTCAAAATGGTTGCAATGTTGACCAGTGCGAGTTCAAACGCCTCATAGGCGTCGCCCGGAAACCAAGCGGTTAGTGGCGAAACGACGAAACCGACCATGATGGCCTGCACAATCGTCTTGAGCTTGCCACCACCCGATGCGGCAATCACACGCTTCTTGATGACCACCAGGCGATAGACCGTGATGCCGAGTTCTCTAACCAGGATGACGACTGTGACCCACCAAGCAATTTCGCCGAGCACCGAAAGCGTGATCAGCGCGCCACCCAGCAGCGCCTTGTCGGCAATCGGGTCCAAGATCTTGCCGAAGTTAGTGATTAGGCCACGCTTGCGGGCTATGGCCCCATCGATGCCATCGCTTGCCATAATCACGATAAAAATCAGCACGGATAACCAGCGCATCGGTGATTCGGTGTCGGCAATGGCGACCAGCGACCAAACGAAAAATGGAACGGCCAGAATGCGCGCAACGGTGATCGCGTTGGGTAAGTTCCAAGGACTGTTCTGCGAGGTCGAAGGCACTACTGGCGACCCGTCAATTGCCAGGCATCCTCGTCGCCATCTTCGTCGTCACCGAAGCCATTGCCGCCCGAAATAATCGAGCGATCCTGCACGGCACGCGGAACAAATTCTTCGAAGTCACCGGCCGCTAGATTTCCAGTTGACTCAGGTGGCAGATCGATTACCGCGGCCGCATGCGAAACGGCGGTGCTGGCGCTCGCGCCCGGCTCCCCGCGCAACTGGGCAAGTACCCTCGGAAGATCTTCTGGCTGCACCAAAACGTCTCGAGCCTTTGACCCTTCGCTCGGGCCAACGATTTGTCGTGACTCGAGGAGGTCCATCAGGCGGCCGGCCTTTGCAAAGCCAACACGAAGCTTGCGCTGGAGCATTGAGGTCGAACCGAACTGCGAGTTGATGATCAATTCGGCAGCCTGCAAAAGAACCTCAAGGTCGTCACCGATATCGGCATCGACAATCTTGCTGACCACCGGCTCATCGACATCGGTGCGATACTCAGGATCCATCTGCTTTTTGACGTGATCGACGATTTTGTGAAGTTCGCTTTCGCTGAGCCAGGCACCCTGAACTCGCATCGGCTTGTTGGTGCCCATTGGCGAGAACAAGGCATCGCCTTGACCGATGAGTTTGTCGGCACCCGGCTGGTCGAGAATGACTCGAGAGTCGGTAACCGAGGTAACCGAGAAGGCTAGTCGGCTCGGCACGTTGGCCTTGATCAAACCGGTAACCACGTCGACCGAAGGTCGCTGGGTAGCCAAGACCAAGTGGATGCCCGAGGCACGAGCAAGCTGGGTGATGCGAACAATCGAATCTTCAACATCTCGCGGAGCAACAATCATGAGGTCGGCGAGCTCGTCGACAACGACCAATAGGTAAGGGTAAGGCTGCAGCACTCGTTTGCTGCCCTCTGGAACCTTGACCTCACCTGCAACAATCGCGCGGTTGAAGTCATCGATGTGCTTGAAGCCGAAGCTGGCCAGGTCGTCGTAACGCATGTCCATCTCTTTGACGACCCACTGCAACGCTTCGGCGGCCTTTTTAGCGTTTGTGATGATTGGGGTAATCAGGTGAGGAACACCCTGATAGGCCGCCAATTCAACGCGCTTAGGGTCGATCAAGACCATTCGCACCTCGGCTGGCTTTGCCCGCATCAAGATTGAAGTGATCATCGAGTTCACGAAGCTTGACTTACCAGCACCGGTGGCACCGGCCACCAATAGGTGCGGCATTTTGGCCAGGTTGGCGATCACAAAGCCACCCTCGACGTCTTTACCGATTCCGATGGTTAGCGGGTGAAGGCTCTTGGTGGCTACGTCTGAACGCAATACATCGCCAAGCGAAACGGTCTCGCGATCGGTGTTTGGGATCTCAATACCGATGAGGGACTTGCCAGGAATCGGAGCAAGAATTCGAACCTCGTTGCTGGCAACCGCGTATGAAATGTTGCTTGCCAAGCGAGTAACGGCTTCGACCTTGACACCCGGGGCGAGTTCGATTTCGTAGCGGGTAACTGTTGGGCCTCGTGAGAAGCCAACCACTGCTGCCTCGACACCGAATTCTTTGAAGACATTGGTAATCGCCGCGACGATCTGATCGTTGGCTGCCGACTTTGCCTTTGGCGGGGTTCCAGGGGCAAGAATGCTCAGCGGCGGCATGATGTAGGGACGAGTTGTTCGAACCGGCGCAGCAGCAGCCGGCTGCCCAGCCGAGGCCTCCTCGGCAGCAGCAGGCTGCACGAACTCTGCCTGAGGCACAGCAATTGGTTCGGTGACTGATTCTTCGTAGCCCGCGGCGGCCGTAGCATCGACCGACGGCACGTTGTCCTCGACAGGGTCACCAAATAGAACGTCTAGGTCGTCGCGCTCGTCGACAAAAGAGTCGGCAGGCACCAGCGGGGTGTCAAACGCTGGCTCATCGCCGGTCTTGCCCCTGCGCCACCATGGCACCTTGGTGCCATCAAAGGCATCAAGCACTTCGTCTTCGACGACTGGTTCATCGGCACGCGCACCCGATTCACCGAAAAGATAAACGCTAAGCTCGCGGAATCTTTGAGCGATGCGATTTGGCGCTGTCTTGGTCATGATTAGCAGCGAGCCAAACGCGAAAGCAAGTAGAACCGGCACAGCACCCCAGACGGTGAGGGTGTTTAGGAAGGCAACCGAAATAAGCCAACCGAAAAGACCACCGGCAATCGTGAGAGCCCACGGACCGCTAGACGGCTCGGGAATCTTGGCAGCGAAGACGTGGAAGAAGCCTGAAATCGAAACTATGAACAGGAACAAGCCGATACCAATGCGACCGTTATCACGCACGGTTGAAGGGTGGCGCATCAAATAGATCGAGAAGATGGCCATGATGACCGGCAGCGCGTAAGCCACCCGACCGAAGAGCATGCCGAAGGTGTGAGCATTCAACTCTTTGGCAAAGGGATCTTTGAACAAAAACCAGCTGAAGACCACACCCGCGATTGACAGCAAAAAGATCAGGAAAGGTAGACCGTCACGACGGTCTTCTTTGGCGATCTTGTCGGGGCTAAGCGCCCTGGCACCGGCGCCAACAGTGTGCGCCAAGCCCATCCAAATTGCGACCAGAATGGCGACAAACCCGTTTTGACCCGATAGTTGGCGCGGTGCGCGAGCACTGGGTGTTGCACGAGGTGCACGCGCAGCCGGACGAGCAGCCTTAGCCGCAGGTTTGCGAGGCGTGTTTGGTCTTCTTGTAGCCATGCTCCAAAACTAACAGCCACCCCCATCAGAACTGAGCAAGGCACGGCCTCGGGGCAGCGAAATAACTAGTCCTGAATAACGACCGGGATGATCATCGGGCGGCGACGGTGCGCCTTGTTGACCCAGGTTCCGATGGTTCGACGAATGACCTGCTGAAGGGCATACGCATCGCGCACTCCCTCGCCGGCTGCCTCGGCCAACGCACGCTCAATCAGGGGCTTTACGTCGTCAAAGACGTGATCGTCTTCGGCGAAGGCACGGGCACGAATCTCAGGCCCAACCTTTACTCGTCCGGTAGCTGCATCGACAACGCAGAAGATCGAGATGAAACCCTCTTCGGCCAGCACTCGGCGGTCCTTTAGGTCTTCATCCGTGATCTTGCCAACGGTCTTGCCGTCAACATAAAGCAAGCCACACTCAACCGCGCCAACCACCTCGGCGACGCCATCGACTAGATCAACAACCCAACCGTCTTCGGTGATTAGAACTCGTTCGTGCGGAACACCAGTTTGCTCGGCCAGCTTGCCGTTCGCGATCAGGTGACGATATTCACCGTGCACCGGCATCACGTTCTTTGGCTTCAAGATGTTGTAGCAGTACAGCAACTCACCGGCTGCAGCGTGACCCGAAACGTGGACCTTGGCGTTGCCTTTGTGGACCACGTTTGCACCGAGCTTGGTCAAGCCGTCGATTACGCGATAAACCGCGTTCTCGTTACCCGGAATCAGCGAGCTAGCCAGGATGACGGTGTCGCCCTCGGCGATTTCGATGTCGTGTTCCAGATTCGCCATGCGAGCCAAAACGGCCATCGGTTCACCCTGTGATCCGGTCGACATGTATACGAGCTGGTTATCATCCAAGTTTTTGGCTTGCTTTAGATCGACAAAGTCTTCGAGTTCGGCGTTTAGGTAGCCCATGTCGATTGCGATCTGCATGTTGCGCACCATCGAGCGACCGACCAAAACGACCTTGCGCCCGTTTGCCTTGGCCGCGTCGACGACCTGCTGCACGCGGTGAACGTGACTCGAGAAAGACGCAACAATCACACGCTTCTTGGAGCGCGAGATGATGTTCTCGATAACCGGGCCGATGTCCTTTTCGAGCGGGGTGAACCCGGGCACATCGGCGTTGGTCGAGTCGCTCATGAATAGATCTAGACCCTCTTCGCCGATGCGCGCGAAGGCACGCAGGTCGGTAAGGCGGCCATCGAGAGGCAGCTGGTCCATCTTGAAGTCACCGGTGTGCAAAACCTTGCCGGCCTTGGTGCGAATAATCACGGCGAGCGCATCTGGGATCGAGTGGTTTACGGCCACGAACTCGAGATCGAAGCCTGCCATTTGCTCGCGCTGGCCCTCGACAACGACCATCGAATATGGCTGAATGCGGTGCTCTTTGAGCTTGGCCTCAACAAACGCAAGCGTGAGGGCAGAACCAATCAACGGGATGTCTTGCTTGAGGCGCAACAGGTATGGCACACCGCCGATGTGGTCTTCGTGACCGTGGGTCAGCACTATTCCGATGACATCGTCAAGACGATCGCGAAGGTAGCCGAAGTCGGGCAGAATCACATCGATGCCGGGCTGGTGCTCTTCTGGGAACAGCACGCCGCAGTCGACGATGAGGATCTTGCCGTCAATCTCGAAAACGGTCATGTTGCGACCGATTTCTCCGATGCCACCAAGAGGGATGATGCGAAGTACACCCGGGCGCAGCTTGGCTGGTTCGGGAAGGGTTTGAACCAATGGTTCTCTTTTCTTTATCGGGTTGTGCCGGCAACCTTTGGCAGCGCACCACCGGCGGCTGCATTTCGGTCCGGACGGAAGTTGTCGAAGCTGAGACCAGTGATGGCTCCGACTAGGTCAATGTCTGCTTCGATGCGAGCTGCCTCGGCATCTTCTGGGCCAACCAAAGGCAAACGAACGCGAGGGCTAGAAATGACACCCAGGCCGTTCAAAATGTATTTGGCAGCCACCGTGCCCGGCACGTGAGTCATTGCGGCGCGCTGAAGCGGGTCGAGACTGTTGTGCACGTTTAGGGCGTGGTGGAAGTCGTTGCGGTTAGCTGCATCAATCAATTCGCGATAGGCAGCAGGCGCGATGTTCGCGGTCACTGAGATGCAGCCGGTTGCACCGATTGCAAGGTGAGGCAAGATGTTCGAGTCATCGCCCGAGAAATAAATTAGACCGGTTTCGTTCATGATGCGCGTCGCCTGTGCAAGGTCACCCTTGGCATCTTTGACCGCGATGATGTTTGGGTGCTTGGCGGCGCGGTGAAAGGTGTCCTGTGAAATCGCGATACCGGCGCGACCAGGGATGTCATACAAGATGACCGGCAGGTCGGTTGAGTCGGCAACCATGCGGAAGTGGGTGAGCACGCCGGCCTGGGTTGGCTTGTTGTAATAAGGCGTGACCACCATGATGCCGTCGGCACCAGCTCTTTCGGAAGCCTTGTAAAGCTGCATCGCGTGAGCGGTTTCGTTTGAGCCACCGCCGGTGATGATTTTGGCACGCCCACCAGAAACCGACTTGCCAACCTCGACGAGCTTGATCTTCTCGGCGTCGGTCAAGGTGCTGGTCTCTCCGGTGGTGCCGGTGACTACAACGCCGTCGGCACCGTTGCTAATGACGTAGTCAATTAGCTTCTCGGTGTCGGCCCAATCGACTTCGCCATCGGCGTTCATTGGGGTGACGAGAGCAACCAGGGTCTGGCCAAAAATGTTCTTGTGCGACATGCTTCAAGCCTAGCGGTTCAGGTATTTGACTTGGCGTGTGTTTCTGGCAAGGCTGTGAAGGTGAACCTGTTGCCAACGAAGGCCGATTTCAAGGATGCCTCTCGCAATCCCCTGAGAGATCTTGTCGCTGGGTTCACCGTTGCAATTGTGGCTCTGCCGCTTGCTCTGGCATTTGGAATCGCTTCAGGTCTTGGCGCTGAAGCTGGCCTAACCACGGCAATAGTCGCCGGCGCTTTGGCCGCCATTTTCGGCGGAAGCCGCCTTCAGGTCTCGGGCCCAACGGGAGCCATGACAGTCGTTCTGATGCCGATCTTTCATAATTTCGGTGCCAGTGGCGTGTTATTGGTCGGCTTGATGGCCGGCATCTTGCTCACCATCACGGCGTTTGCCGGAATTGGCGAACACGTCCACCGACTGCCCACCGCGGTGGTCGAGGGTTTCACCGCCGGACTAGCCATCGTGATTGCACTGCAGCAGTTTCCGTTTATTTTTGGCGTGCAACCGAGCGATTCCGAGAAGGTCTTCATAAAAGCTGGCGACGCGATCGCTTCGGCATCCTTCGCAGCAAGCACGCCACCGGTATTGATCGCTGTTGGCGTCGCGGCTGCCATTCTGCTGGTCTCTAAGTTCGCGCCGAGGGTGCCAACGGCTCTAATCATGGTTTTCGTGGCCACTCTCGCTTCAAACACGTTCGGGTTGTCAGCGGAAAGGATCGGCGACATTCCTAGTCGCATCGGCAACTTTGACCTTGGCTTTCTGCAATTCGAGAGTTGGTGGACTTTGATTCCATCGGCCGTCGCAGTCGCTGTTCTAGCAGCGCTCGAAAGCCTGCTTTCGGCAAAGGTCGCCGACCGAATGCGTGGCGGCGGCGAACGGCACGATTCAAATCGAGAACTGTTTGGCCAGGGACTGGCGAACATCGTTGTGCCTTTTTTAGGGGGCGTGCCAGCCACTGCGGCCCTTGCCAGAACCGCAGTAAATGTTCGCAGCGGTGCTAGTTCGAAACTCGCAGCCCTGGCGCACAGCGCTATTTTGGCGGCAGTGATTTTGTTGCTAGCCCCGGTGGTTGCCCAAATTCCGCTGGCGGCCCTTGGCGGCGTTCTGATCGCGACCTGCGTTCACATGATCAAGCCGACCGAACTTCTCACAATCGCTAGAGATTCTTGGGTTGACGTGATTCTGCTGGTGGCTACTTTTGCCCTCACGATTTTTGTCGACATGATTACCGCAATCGTCATCGGAATATTGCTGGCTCTGATCCTGCGTCGCACTCCACTGGCCAAAAAACTCGACCGAAGGTATCCACCCGTAGATGAAAAAGAAACCCTCGGCGATTAGACCGAGGGTTTCAATTTGAGACTCTGTTACGGAGCAACGCGGCCGTTGGCGTTGAATGCTTCGTAGGTGTAAGGCATCAACTTAGCCCACTCGTCTTCCATCTTCTCGGCGCACATTTCAATTTCGCGCTGAGGGAACGATGGGAAGTGAGTGCCTTCACGCTTGGTGCGCAGGCTCAAGAAGTTCATCAACGCACGGGCGTTCATGGTGACATACATGCTCGAATAGATGTTTAGCGGAAGCACGATGCGCGCAACCTCGCGAGCAACACCTGCCTCAAGCATGCGCTTGTATGACTCGTAGGCGTGAATCGACGCAGTGCGTGACTCTTGCTCAACCAGGGCAACCTGCTCGGCGCTGCCTGGCAAGAACTCGTAATGACCAGCTTTGCCGACCTGCAAAAGATTGCGATCTGCACCTGGAACATAGAAAACCGGGTTTAGCTCTTTGTAACGACCAGATTCTTCGTTGTAAGAGGCAATGCGGTGGCGCATGAACTCGCGGAACACAAAGATTGGCGCCTGCACGTAGAAGGTCATCGAGTTGTGCTCGAAAGGCGAACCGTGACGGTCGCGCATTAGGTAGTTGATTAGGCCCTTAGAACGCTTTTCGTCTTCAGCCGCATCGGTCTGAGCCGCGGCTGCCTCGAGGGTTTGTTCACCCTGAGTTGATACGCGCGCTGCAAAAAGAACGTCTGAGTCTGATGCGTTTGATCGGACTAGTTCGACGGTAACGTCGCTGCGAAATTTAATCTCTGACACCCCATTAGCCTACCCGTTTGACGCCCGTAAGAATTGGCAACAAAACACCCCAATCGCCTGCTGTGGCTTAGCCTTGAGTAATGCCCATCGAGACTAAATTTGCCATCGTCGCTGGCCTTGTGCTGATTGTGGCAATCGTTGGCTTGATTTGGAAGGCGAGAACTGGCCGATCAAAGCAGGTTGCCGGTGGCGAAATCATCGATCTTCGAGAGATTGGTGCAACCAAGAATGGGCAGCCGGTCACAAAGTTCGGCGAGCGCGTAACCTTTTTGCAGTTCTCATCTGAGATGTGCACCCAGTGCAAGCAGACAGCACGCCTATTTCACGAACTTGAAGAGCACACCCCGGATGTTCTGCACATCGAGGTCGACATCACGAACCGACTAGATTTGGCAAGCAAGTTCAACATTCTTCAAACCCCAACCACCTTGGTGCTCGACCACAACGGTCGAATCACATCAAGAATTGGTGGAGCAGCTAAACCAGAAACCATTCAAGACGAATTAGGGAGCTTTCACATCTAATGAGCGAATCAACCTCAACCCCGGCAGGAATCGACCCTCGTGGCCCACGTTTTGGTGCGGTCATTACTTCGGTTTTGCTTCTAATCACCGTTTTTCTAGGGCTTGATGCGGCTACCGCCGATGCAGCCTTTGTTTTGCTAGCCGTCATCACAGCCTCGTTTGCCTGGGGCGCAACCCAGGGAACCGCGAAGCACCCATACGGATTGATTTTCAAGAAGTTTGTGCGCCCACGCCTAGCAGCGCCGAAAGAGCTCGAAGACCCTCGCCCACCGAAGTTCGCGCAGGTCATTGGCTTTATCGTGGCCGGAATTGGTCTGGTTCTTGGCGCCTTCGACAACACCGTTGGACTAACCATTTTTGCCGGCATGGCATTTGTTGCTGCCTTCTTGAACGCAGCGTTCAACTTTTGCCTCGGTTGCCAGATTTACATTGGTCTAAAGCGCATTGGCGTTATCAAGCACGGCTAGTAAGCCTACTTTTCGCGTCGCCCTAGTTCTTCGGAGCTAGGGCGATTGCTTTTCTCATTGCCGCGCGAGCACGTCGGCGATCACCTGCGGCACTGTAGGCCAATCCAAGATTGAACCAGCTGTGCCAGTCTTCGGGGCGCTCTGAAGCGGCTTGGCGGAACTGCTCGAAGACCGCATCGGCCGAGGCTCGAATCGGGCGACCGCTTGGGCGGGTCTCAAAATTCATTTCCGGCCAGACGCCTTCTTGTTGCACCTTGCGCTCAAGAGCCTCAACGCGAGTGCCAAAGATAAATTCCTGGATGATTGCCCACAAACCAAAGGCCGGGAAAGCCAGAATCAGCAAGCCCATGATCTTTGCGAGAGCCGAATCAACCATGAGAAGTTGAACGCCGGTGTTGGCAAGCAAGACGATGTACATGACCAGCAGAGCAGCCATGACGATGGCGCCGACCTTGGTGGCGGTCATTAGTTGCTTGAGGCGTCGATGACCGACTGAAGACCGACAAGAAGGCCAGAAGCCTTGGCAGCAACCTGAATGCTTGCCATGATGCCGTGCGAGTAAGAGTTGATTGAACTGACTTCGTGGCTGATGGTCAAAACCTCGCTGGTGCCACCAAAGTGAATGTCTTGCTTGGCCGAAACTCCTGCCAAACGCAAGCTGTGGATTGGCACACCGGCAACGACCTCGCCGCGAGCGGTTTGACCGACGCCAGCGATTAGCGGTTGGGTCATACCCTTTCGAGCCTCATGAATCATTTCGGCGGTGCGAACTGCTGTGCCAGAAGGTGAATCGATTTTGCCGGCATGGTGAGCTTCGACGATTTCGATTGAATCAAAGAACTTTGCCGCCTGTGCTGCAAACGAACTAGCCAACATCGAACCGATTGAGAAGTTTGGAATTACCAAAACGGCAGCTGACGCGCTAGCAGAGAGCTTGCCTTCAAGTGCGGCTAGCTTTTGCGCCGACCAACCGCTGGTGCCGACAACAACTTTGAGCCCGTTGGCCACGCAGTAGTCGACAACCTGCTCGCTCACCTCGAGACGGGTCACCTCGAAAACAACATCGGCACCCAGAACTTCGCTTAGCTCGCTCTTTGAGTCGAGGGCCGCGTGCAGGCTGGTGTGCTGAGAAGCATCGATTAGGTCAAGCACAAGCTTGCCCATTCTTCCGGTGGCGCCGACTACGGCTACTTTGATGGTCACGGGTTAATCCTAGATAAAGTCTTTGAAAGTTGACTCTTTGATGTCGCCAACGGCAACGATTGAACGCTCGCGGCTGGCTAGGTCTGCGGCAAGCGATCGAACATCCTCGATTGTGACGGCGTTGACGTGACCAAGGGAGTCGTTTAGGTCATAGAACTGACCGTTAACGATTTCGGCTGCAACCAGGCGATTCATGCGAGCCGCGGTGCTCTCGAACTTGAGCGCCAGACTGCCCGAGATGTTGCCCTTGGCAAGCTCGAGTTCGTCTTCGCGAATGCCATCGACCGCAATCTTTTCAAATTCGGCGATCATAAGGCGTGTGACTTCTTCAGTCTTGGCTGGCGAACAACCGGCATACAAGCCGAAATAGGCCGCGTCTGAATAACCCTGATTGAAGGAGTAAACCGAGTATGCCAAGCCGCGCTTCTCGCGAATCTCTTGGAACATGCGCGAACTCATGCCGCCACCCAAGACGGTGTTGAGAATTCCCATCGCGTAGCGACGCTGGTCATCGGCGATAAGACCCTGCATGCCAACAAGGATGTTTGCCTGCTGAGTCGGGCGGTTGATGACATTGAGGGCCGAGCCTCGGGTCACTGGCACCTGACCAGCAACACGACGCTGAACCGGGTGGGCGACCTTGTTTAGATCCCAGCCAGCAGAAACCAAGCCCTGCTCGACTAGGTCGATGAGGTTTGCGTGGTTTACGCCACCAGCGGCAACCACGACTAGGTCTTGCGGGCGATAGTTCTGCTGATAGTGGGACCAAACCGCCTCGCGAGTCACGGCGTTGATGGTTTCGTTTGTGCCGCCAATTGGGCGACCGAGCGGGTGATCGCCAAGCACAGCGGCGCTGAAGGCCTCGTGGGCGACATCCTGAGGATCGTCGTCGTTCATGGCCAGCTCTTCGAGAATGACCGTGCGCTCGTTCTCAAATTCGGTTGGGTCGATCAGCGACGAGGTGAGCATGTCGGCGATGACGTCGACCGCTACCGGCAGGGCCGAGTCTTGAACCCTGGCGTAGTAGTTGGTGTTCTCTTTGCCAGTTGAGGCATTGGATGAACCGCCGACAGAGTCGAATGCGACTGCGATGTCTAGAGCCGTGCGCTTTTTGGTGCCTTTGAACAATAGGTGTTCAAGGAAGTGGGTTGAGCCGTGATGGCCATCGGTCTCATCGCGAGAGCCAACGGCAACCGAGAAAGATACCGAGACGCTTTGAGCGCCTGGCATTGACTCGGTTAAAACGCGAACACCGCTCGGAAGGATAGTTCGACGAATCGAACTTCCTCCCGAAGCGGTGAACGAGAGTTCGTTCTGGTCAAGCGGAAATAGAACTTCACTCACAGCTAAGCCCAGAACTTTCTTTGGTTATTTGGTCGATTACTCTTCGTCAGAGTCGGTGCTTGCTGCACCCTCTTCACCCTCAACGACTGGAGCAAGCGAAAGCTTTCCACGGTCGTCGATCTTGGTGATTTCAACCTGGAGCTTCTGGCCAACCTCGAGAAC
>JBEEPX010000052.1:0-5561 GCA_041190885.1 Actinomycetota bacterium | reverse complement strand
CACCGTTCACCTCGTCGTCAATCGACTTTGTTTCAGGCAAGCCAGTTTCGCTAGACATTGCGATCAACCTTGCGAACCGCGAAGGTTTGGCTCTAGCCGCACAGAACTTTGTGTTTGGTTTCGAGACCGACCGCTCAAACGAAGAGGCGCTAATTGCTGAGGCCGTTGACGCTGCAAAGGCTGCCGAGTTGGCAATCGTAGTTGTCGGCACCAACGCTCAGGTTGAGTCTGAGGGCTTTGACCGCAAAGACCTAAAGCTTCCGGGTCGCCAGGATGAATTGGTTTCTGCAGTTGTTGCTGCTAACCCAAACACCATCGTGATTGTGAACTCGGGCTCACCGGTTCTAATGCCTTGGCGCAAAGAGGTTAAGGCCGTCTTGGTCAGCTACTTCGGTGGCGAGCAGATGGGTAACGCTCTTGTCGACATGTTGACCGGTGCAACCGAACCAGGTGGCCGCCTTCCGACCACCTGGCCAGCGACCGAAGCTTCGGTTCCGGTTCTCAACTGCACCCCAGATGCTAACCACCAGGTCATCTACGAAGAAGGCATCCACATTGGTTACCGTGCCTGGTTGAAGGCTGGCGCCAAGCCGGCATACGACTTTGGTTATGGTCTTGGTTACACCACCTGGCAGGTAGTTTCGGTTGCCGGTGGCAACGACGTTTCGGCTACCAAGGATCTGGAGCTTTCTGTCGAGGTCAAGAACACCGGTGACCGCGCGGGCAAGCACATCGTTCAGGTTTATGCAGAGCGCAAGAACTCGTCGGTCGACCGCCCCGTTCGCTGGTTGGTTGGCTTTGCCGAGGTTCACGCTGCAGCTGGCGAGACTAAGATCGCGACCATCACCATTCGCGGTCGCGAGTTCGCCGACTACAACAACGGCTGGAACTACGAGGCCGGCGAGTTCACCTTGCACATCGGTTCAAACGTGAACGACCTTCCAATTTCATTCAACGTTTTGATGGGCTAATCGTGCTGAAGCTACCTAATCCGCTAATCCCGGGCTTCAACCCAGACCCTTCGATCGTTCGAGTTGGCGAGGACTACTACCTTGCTACCTCTACCTTCGAATACCTTCCGGGTGTTCCGATCTATCACTCGAAGAACCTTGTCGACTGGGCGCTAATCGGGCACGTAATGACTCGCGAAGGTCAACTTCAGATGACCGGCGTGCCGACCGGTGGCGGCGCCTGGGCGCCGACCATTCGCTACCACGACGGCATTTTCTATATTGTGATCACCGATGCGATGGGTCGCGGAACCATGATTTTCACCGCCGACAAGCCAGAGGGCCCTTGGTCTGACGGCATCGTGACCGACATCGACGGCATCGACCCAGACCTAGCCTGGACCGCCGACGGAACCTGCTACATGACCTTCTCGGGCCTGATTTTGCACGGCGAAGAAATGGGCAAGCACCTTGGCATTCAGCAGGTGCGAATCGACCTAACCACCGGCAAGAAGCTCGAAGAGCCGCGCAGCATGTGGAAGGGAACCGGCCTGATGTTCCCAGAGGCTCCGCACCTTTATGAGATCGACGGCGTTTGGTACTTGATGATTGCCGAGGGTGGAACCGAGCGCGGTCACGGTATTTCGATTGCCCGCGGTCCATCACCAGAGGGCCCGTTCGAAGGCGCCCCGCACAACCCAATCTTGAGCGCTCGCAGCACCTCGCGCCCGGTTCAGAACACCGGTCACGGCGACTTGGTTCAGACCCCGAGCGGCGAATGGGCAGTGGTTTGCCTTGGCATGCGCACCCGCGGCATGACCCGAGCGTTCTCGTCGCTTGGTCGCGAAACCTTCGCTAGCAACGTGACCTGGCAAGACGGTTGGCCGATTGTTGAACCAATAGAGCTAAACGATGTTTTGCCTGCTCCTGAATTTAAGGATGACTTCTCTGGCCCCGAACTCGGTGGCGAGTGGTTGGCTATTCGCCGGCTCGGTTCAAACTTTGCGCACATCCAAGATGGCACTTTGGTCATCAAGGGTGAAGGTCGCGGACTAGACCACGAGGCCCCTGCGTTCATCGGTCGTCGCCAGCGTCGCCTAGATGGAATCGTGCGCACCAAGGTTAGCGTCGAGGGTGTTGGCGGACTAACGCTGCGCTACGACGAAAACGCGCACTACGACATCGAGGTTTCGGGTGACCAGATCATTGCTCGCTCGGTTCTGTCTTTCACCTCGCAAGAGTTCGCAGTTGCCAAACCTGCCGGTGATTCGGTCACTTTGATTGCCAAGCTTGACCGCCCGGTTGGTAACGATATGCCTGCTCTGCAGACATCTGACATCGTTCGCCTCGGTTACCTTGATGCCTCTGGCAGCGAGGTTATCGTCGCCAGCTTCGACGGTCGCTATCTATCGGCAGAGGTCACTTGCTCGTTCACCGGTCGCGTGTTTGGCTTGTACTGCGTCGAGGGTCAGTTGAACGCGCACTCATACGAAGAGGTAGCTCAGTAGATGTCGGTTGAACCATGGTCAGTTGATCTAATTACCCCAAGATATCGCGTCATCACCGACAACGATTATTCGGGCGACCCAGACGGCCTGGTTCAGCTAGCTCACGAGCTGCTCAGCCCAAGCACCGAGACGGTTGCCGTCATCGGCACGCACCTTCGAATCGGCGACCCCTGGGGTGCCTCGGATGACACCCCGGCCGAAGCGGTTGAAGCGGCGCAAAAAGTTGTCGACATGTGCGGGCTAACTGGCAAGGTGCCAGTGGTCAAGGGCGCAGTGCCGCCACTTGCCGATCGAAAGACTCCAAACGATTCTGCTGGCGTGCAGGCAATCATTCGCGAGGCAATGCGCACCGACACCGATGTTCCGCTATTTGTGGTTTGCGGTGCCAGCCTGACTGAAATTGCCAGCGCATGGTTGATCGAACCGCGCATCGCGGAGCGACTAACCGTGGTTTGGATCGGCGGCCACGAGCACGCAGGTCTTGCCGAGGCCCCACCCGAGGGCACCGACATGGAATACAACCTGCACATCGACCCAATCGCCGGCCAGGTAGTTTTCAATGATTCGAACCTGAAGATTTGGCAGTTTGCTCGAGACACCTATCGTCAGGTTATGGCCAGTCGTGCCGAACTTTATGTGCGCATGCGAGCCCACGGCGAACTTGGCCGCCACCTATACGACAGCCTCGGTCAGGTGTCGAACCTGGTTGCCGGTTTTGGCATGTCGACCGGCGAGGTTTACATTCTTGGTGATAGCCCTTTGGTTTTGGCCGCCGCGCTGCAGGCAAGTTTTCAGCCCGACACCGCATCGAGCAAATGGGTCACCAAGCCTTGCCCAAACATTCTTGATTCTGGTTTGTATCAAGAAAATCCGGCCGGCAGAGACCTTCGGGTTTTCACCCAGGTCGACTCTCGTCTGCTGCTCGAAGACCTGTATGCGAAACTAGAGATGCATGCTTCTGGTGTTCGTTAAGCGATACCTGTAAGTTCAATTCCTTGCCGTGCGTCTCATGGCATCAAAGTTAGGCTCGAGACATGTCTCAACAAAACCCAGCAGAATCTGTCGCGTCCGCGCAAGCTCCGGTGCTCGAAAAACTGCCGCACTCAAGCTTTGTCATCATCACAATCCTGCTGGGCGCCGCATTCGTCACCAACCTAAACGAGACCATCCTTGGTGTTGCGTTGCCTCAAATCATGAGCGACCTAAACATTCAGCCGAGCACCGGCCAGTGGCTTAACACCGCATTTTTGCTGACCATGGCAACCATCATTCCAACCATGGGTTGGTTGCAGCTTCGCTTTAGTACCCGCCGCCTATACATTTGGGCAACCGCGATTTTCTCGGTCGGCACCCTGATTGGCGGCCTTGCCCCAACCTTCGAAATCTTGCTTACCGCACGCATCCTGCAGGCGAGCGGCACCGCCGTTATGTTCCCGTTGATGATCACCACGATGATGGTGCTTGTGCCAAACAACCTTCGCGGTAGCGTGATGGGCAACATCGGCATCGTCATGTCGGTTGCGCCGGCCCTTGGCCCTGCGGTCTCTGGCCTAATTCTTAATTTCTTCGGATGGCGCTGGCTCTTCTGGCTAATCTTGCCAATCGCGGTATTCGCCTGCGTTGCCGGTGGTCGCAAGATCGTTTCGCTGGGCGACCACGCAAAGGCCAAGCTTGACGTGTTCTCGGTTATTTTGTCGGCGGTCGCATTCGCCGGCCTAATCTATGGTCTTTCGAGCTTTGCCGAGGCTGCCCGCGGAACCGTTCAATTCTCACCTTGGATTCCGACCATGATCGGTGCCGCCGTGATGGTCTACTTTGTGCTCCGTCAGTTGCGTTTGGCAAAAGAGGGCAAGGCATTCTTGGACCTCACCATATTCAAGGTCAAGTCATATGCAGTTTCTCTTGGGCTGATGGCGATCGCGATGGTCTACCTGTTCGGCATCGGAATCCTGGTGCCAATTTATGTTCAGCAGTCACTTGGCATGACCCCGCTCGAGACTGGCTTCATTTTGTTGCCCGGTGGTCTGGCCATGGGTTTGCTTAGCCCGGTCATCGGTCGATTGTTCGACAAGGTTGGCTCTCGCAAGCTGTTGATTCCTAGCTCATTCGGTGTCTCGGCTGCCATTTGGTACATGACCACTTTCGACGCTTCGACCACCTTCGTTCAGGTGCTGATTGCCAACTCGATTCTGATGATTTCGCTCGGCTTTATGTTCACCCCGCTGTTCTCGGTGTCGATGATGCGTGTGCCGATGCACCAGTATTCACACGGTAGCTCGATCACCGGCGCAACCCAGCAGGTATTCGGCGCTGCCGGAACCGCGCTGTTCGTGACGATCCTCACCATCCAGGGTCTAGCTGCCACCAAGGCGGGTGCCGACGCCCAAGAGTCGGTTGCTGCCGGCGTTCACTCGGCATTCTTGGTTGGCGCGCTGCTATCGCTCATCGCGATTGCGATGTCTTTCTGGCTCGACGACTCAAAGAAACTTATCGCCGATGCCATGGCCGATGGCAATGCTGCTCCGACCGCCGATGGCGCCGCGGTCGCTGGTCACTAACTATTCGGGTAATTTAGTAATTCGGTAATCCGAAAGGCTCCCCACAAAATGAGCAAATTTCTTCGCGTCGCAATTATTGGTGCCGGTCCAGCCGGTATCTATGCGGGCAACATCTTGGCCAACAAGCACCCAGATGTAGCCATTGACCTGTTTGATACCCTGCCAGCGCCATACGGCCTGATTCGTTACGGGGTTGCACCTGACCACCCCCGCATCAAGGGCATCGTCAACTCACTTCACGAGATGCTCAACGATGGCAAGATTCGCTTTTTCGGCAACGTCACCTTCGGGCGCGACATCACCCTTGCCGACATCAAGAACCACTATCACGCGGTCATTTTTGCGACGGGTGCAATCAAGGATGCCCAACTGGGCATCCCGGGCGTAGATCTTGACGGAAGCTATGGCGCAGCCGACTTCGTTTCTTGGTTCGACGGGCACCCAGATGTGCCTCGCACCTGGCCGCTCGAGGCTGAGCAGGTGGCGGTTTTGGGTAACGGCAACGTGGCTCTCGATGTCGCCAGAATGCTCGCTAAGCACGCCGA
>JBEEPX010000051.1:0-3430 GCA_041190885.1 Actinomycetota bacterium | reverse complement strand
ACACCCTAGGCCTTCAGACCTACCTAACGGTTGGCCCCAAAGAGGCCCGTGCCTGGACAATCCACAAGGGTTGGACTGCTCCGCAGGCTGCCGGCGTGATTCACACCGATTTCCAGCGCGGCTTCATCAAGGCGGAAATCGTATCTTTCGACGACCTAATGGCGGCTGGCTCAATGGCCGATGCTAAGGCCGCCGGCAAGGTGCGCATGGAAGGCAAGGACTACGTCATGAAGGATGGCGACGTAGTCGAGTTCCGCTTCAACGTTTAATCGAACCTGACCACTCGCGAGGGTGACGTTCAACGAAGTGCTGTGCAATTACGCGATAGCCCGCGGCGTCGGGGTGAATGCCGTCAGGCATGGTTTGTGCCTCAACCTCGTCGAACAGCACCAGCCCATCCATGTAAAAAAGTTTCGAGTCGCGAGCACTGCGCGTTGCAACAATCTCAGCCAAAATTTCACGGATGCCGCTCAGCGTGAGTTCGCCAATCCATGAGTGGCGACTGAAATCTTGACCCACAACTAATCCGTGTTCATTGGTTTCTGATGGGCCGGGATTGTTCTCGTGGCCAGGGCAGCAGATTGGCGAAATGATCAGAATCGGCGTTTCGGCGTGCTTGTCGCGAATCGTGTCGATGAACCCATGAACTGCCGGGCCAAAGGTGCGCGAGGTTAAATTGGCGCCGTTGACCACGTTGATGCCCAGTTTGAGGCTAATTAGATCTGCCGGCAGGTCGCGAATGGTTCTGGCGGCAAACTGTTCGAGGTTTGCGCAACCGCCAAGGCCGAGGTTTGTGATTGACAGTCCCATCGATTGGGCCGCGGCGACTGGCCAAACCTCAATCGGGCTGGCAGCATCTTCGCAGTGGCTAATCGAGCTGCCATAGTGAACCCACTTGGGTGACACGGTTTCGGCAGGTTGCCAAGGTGCATCGAGCTCTAGGTCGATAAGTTCGATAGGGCAGTTGTGGGGGAGCCAGATCTTCACTAAACGGGTCGAGGCGGATGGCGGCAAGTTAAAATTCGCCACCGAATCTTCGCCTTCGATGACCTCGACAATTTCTTCGCCATCCCAGACTCGCAAATCTCCGTTGACGTGCGAAACGCTCTGCTGAAAGCCTTCGGTGGTCACCGAGATGGTGCTCGGGCCAGCCAGCCAATTAGCCGATGGGTTTGAATCGCGAAGCGAGCGGTAGCCAACCGAGATATTTGTGGCTGCAGTCTCAATTTCGAGGTGAACGCCAGAGAGACGTTCTGCAATCTTTGCCACAATGGGCGCGTGGGCGTGCTGCTCATAAGTCCAAGCGGGCAGGCGACTGAAAAGAATTCCTCGACGGCCGTCGATTATTTGAGCGGCACCTCTAGTGGCTGGCTCTATTGCTTGACGACTCAAAGTCATACGCCGAGTCTAGAACTAGTTCAACGGAACCCCGATCGCTGTCTTCGGCAGCAATTCGACTTACGCAGCAAAGAAACTTCTCGTTGGCGGCTTTCTGCTCGGGTGAAAGGAAAACGTCGCGATGGTCGATCTTTCCTTGCAAACCTGAAATTTTGATTTCGCAGAGGCCACATTCACCTTTGCGGCAATCCGACATCACTTCGAGTCCGGCTGCTTCGATGGCCTCGAGTGCAGATTGGTTTTTTCCGACGGTTATCTTGACGCTGCTATTGGCAAAGTTGAGATCGAAGGGCTCTGGTTCAAACCATCCGCTCGCTCCAAAAGTTTCGTAGCGCAGATTGGTGATGTCGAAGCCGGTGTTTGACCATTCACGACGAACCTCATCCATTAGGCGAATCGGGCCGCACATGTAGAGTTCGGTGTTTTTATCCAGTGATGCGATGAGTTTTTTAACATCGAGCGTTTGCCCCTCGTCATCGATGTGTTGTTCGAATCGGTTTCCATGCGCCTCGGCTAGTTCGGCTGCAAAAGCCATGGCCTTTTTGCTGCGAGCCACGAAAACCAACCGGTAGTCAAGATTCGCATTCTTGAGCGCTGTCGCCATCCCAAGGATTGCAGTGATTCCGATGCCACCTGCCAAAAGAACATACTTGGTGGCACCGAATCGAAGCGGAAAATTCTGGATCGGCTGAGTGATGTCCAGCTCGGTTCCCTCGGCGAGTGCATGTAGAGCAATAGATCCGCCGCGAGAGCTCCTAACTTTGAAAACTGCAATGGTTATGTCTTTTAGGTCTGGCGACTGCTCAACGATCGAATACGAGCGTCGAGTTGGTTCGCCGTCGATTGAAATCATCAAGTCGATGTGCGAGCCAGGTGCCGCCTTCGCGGGATTATTTTGACGCAAGACAATCTGTCTTATGCCCTCTGCGATTTCAAGCGATGAAACTAGGATGGCCTTTTGCCAGACCTCAACATTTGTGGCAGCCATTATTTGTTGCCAGGTTGGCCTTCTGCGCGGGTTCCGAGACGGCCCTCGGCCAAAAGCATCTTTTCGAGCAATCTGCGCACCCACATTCCGCCGGCGTCGATGTTTAGGTTATAGAACTCGTAGTCTGGGTTCGCTTCGATCGCCTTTTGTTGTGCGCGAAGCATGTCTTCATCCTCGCCAAACACTCTCGTCACTCCCTCGCGAAGTTGAGTGGTGATTAGCTGACTTTTGAGTCGGTAGTTTCGCTGGAATGACCAAAAGTAGTGACTTGTCGACGAGCTTTCTGGCGTGATCGTGTTCATTACGAAGCCGTTGACGCCCTGGCTTCGATCGCCTTCTGGCGCGCCGGTTCCGGCCTTGGCCACGCCCACATCAATGTTGATTGTTGATGGTGCTTCAAAGTGGATGATTTGCCAGCGGTCTACCTTGCCCTCGTAATCTGGGTAGACATCTTGAATGTTCTTCTTCCAAAACGGTGGGGGATTTATACCCTTCATCCAGCGGGTCACGGTTACGGTGTTTCCACTTTGCGTGGTTTCAAAGTCAGATTCGCTGAGTTCCTCTTGCCCAATGCTTGAGCCGTGAACGAACTCCTCGTGGGTTAGGTCCATCAAGTTGTCGACGATTAGTTGGTAGTTGCAATCTGCGTGAATGGTCTTGCCCTCACCGACCCAATCAGGGTGGTCCATTTGGTGCATGTCTGGAATCAAATCCGGGTTCGCTAGGGCGGCATCGCCGAGCCATACCCAAACAAATCGATGGCGTTGAACGACTGGGAAAGACGGAACAGTTGCGCTTGGATTGATAGTTTCTTGAGCCGGCATCGAGGTGCACCGACCGGCTGAGTTGTAGACGATGCCGTGATACGGGCACTGGATGCCGTCTTTGCCAACCAACTTGCCCATGGAAAGCGGAGCGAGTCTGTGCCAGCAGGCGTCGGCTAGGGCGACCGGCTTGCCATCTTCGGTGCGATAAAGAGCCAACGGGCGGTCGCAAATGGTTCTGGCTAGCGGGGTGCGAGTCACTTCGTAATCCCACGCCGCT
>JBEEPX010000050.1:0-10989 GCA_041190885.1 Actinomycetota bacterium | reverse complement strand
AAAGAATTTGCTCGACGCTAAAGACTGATTAGGGCTACTCGCACTCGACGCAGAGCTTGCCGTACTTGCCCTTTTTGGTGGATAGCAGCGAGTGGTGTTTCACGATGAAACACTCAGAACAGGTGAACTCGTCATCCTGCGGCGGAAGAACCACTACGTCAAGGTCTTCAGACACGACGTCTGGAATAGCGAAGCCTTCGCCGTGCTCTTCATCAACATCTACAACGCCAGAAAGCTTGTCCGGAATTCGGTCCTTGATCGCCTCGATGGACTCGGTGTCGTCGTCGTTTTTCCGAGGTGCGTCGTAATCGGTAGCCATTGCCTACCCTCTCGCTTCATTGTTCTAGGCGTGCATAGTGTGCAACAAAAGAATCCAAATAGCAAACACGCAACGCCGAGTGGCGATAAATCGACAAGTTCAGTGGCAAACTTCAGACAGGAGGTTCGCAAAATGGAAGATATTCGGCTCAGTGGTAACGATGGTGATTACCTAACACTCGAGACAGCCGATGGTGAACAGTATCGTTTGATCAATGACGAATCACTTCAGGCTGCCGTGAAGAAATCCAGGTCGGATGCGGCATCGAGTTCGTTGTCACCGCGTGAACTCCAGGATGCAATTCGTAATGGCGCCACACTCGAAGAGCTTGTGGAATCATCTGGCGCTTCCTTTGACTTTGTCGAAAAGTTCGCCGCACCAGTAATAGCCGAACTGGCACACATAATCGAATCGGCAAAGACCCTCAGGCTTCCAAACCTCGGTGAGGGTTCAGGGTTTGAATTTGGTGAATTCGTTCAGTCCAAGCTCGCTGCGCTGGGTGCGACCGACATCAAGTGGTCAACTAAACGCACGGATTTCAATGTTTGGCACATCTCTGTTTCCTACCAAGCAAATGGATCAGCAACTGTAGCGGTTTGGTCCTTTGACCCAAGAAAACTCGTCTTGTCCCCTGAGAACGAGAAAGCAATCAATCTTGGAAAACGTGACAGCGCTCCAGCTGCCTTTCTTGGCGGACTAGTTTCAGACACTTCGACGCCAAATTTGGCAGCAATTGAGACGACGAAACTATCTTTGGTCACCGAAGCAGCTCCAACGCATATTTCAGACGATGCTTCGGAGCCAACTTCAGGCTCCGTTTCGAAGCCGGTTTCTGAACCAACAATCGACGCTGCCGAGCATGCGTTGGCCGAATCTAAAGACGATGCTCCCCTGAGCGCGACGGCCGACTTGCTGCAGGCCCTGCGCAAGAAGCGCGCGGAGGCCTCAAGCGAACCTAAGTCCCAAACCATGCCTATTGAAATCATTGCTGAGAAAGCAGATGCTGGTGTATCGGCGAGGCAGGATGCACCTCAGGAGCAGTCAGAGCAAGCACCCAAAAAAGGTAGAGCGAGCATGCCGAGCTGGGATCAAATCGTCTTCGGCACCAAGACCGATGAGTAACGCTTGGTCGTCTTAGGCGTAACCGTTCAGCTTCACTAGTGGAACTCGCGTTTCCGCGTCCGAGATTGATCCATGCTGACCGATCATTTTCATACTCTGCGGCTTCGAGAACGATCGGTGATAAATAGCCACCGTAGTTTTCGCGATTAGGAACAGTTGAGGTAGCAGACTTCTGGCCTCAACGGTTGGATTTGCAAGCCAACCGGCTTCTACTAGGTCTTGAACCTCGCAAATGTGCACATCGGCGCCCAGTATGTCGGTTAGGGATTGCCGCACCGAGCTAGTGAGCGAATCGTCGTTGAGATACAGATACCTTGATCGAGGGTCACCTCCAACGGTTTGGACCACGGTCCAGTCAAAGTCAAAATCATCGAGATAAATGTGGTTCGACGTTGGCACATCCACAATTCCATGGTCAGCAGTTACCAAGATGCCCGCCCGTTTTGGGGCCTCATCAACAAGGCGTGAAAGCTCAGAGTCCAAATCCTCGGCTCGCTGCAGCCACTGCATCGATCGAGATCCATACCTGTGAGCGGTCTGATCTAGCTCTGGGATGTACAGATAAATCAGGCAACGCTTTTGCGTCTTTAGCAACGCAACAGCACGGGATACTCGTTTAGAGATTTCCTTCTCAGCTACGTAAGTCGCATCTCGCATGGTGGCGTTGGTGAATCCCGAATTTTCGTACTCGGGCGGACCAATGAAGTAACATTCCAACCCTGAGGATTTGGCCGTCTCTGACACTGTTGGCCGATTTTGAAGGTCTTTCGCCGCATTGGGCGTAAGACCAGTCAACAGGTTCAGTGGCTGCCCATTATGTTGAACCTGATATCCAACGAAGTTGTGCACGCCGGGACGGTCGCCAGTGGCAAAGCTCACCAGGCTACTCGCGGTGGTGCTAGGAAATGCGCATCGAATCGCATTTAGAGACTGTTTGCCCAGGAACTTCATGTGTCCGGCCGCGAATGCAATGTTTTCAACACCGAGACCGTCTACCATCACAACGCACGCCGATTCGACCTTGCGTAGACGAAGGCGATTATCGATTCCGGTCATCGAACCTAAGGCTGAAATGAATACGTCAGAGAGCCTCCCGAAGGATTTTGGCGGTGAAGGTAGCATCGTATTCATCACCACCAGTCTGCCACAGCAGCATGAAGCACCAGAGAGCCCATGACCGAAATACAGCCGAGCCACGACCGAATCGTTGACATTGACCTGTCCGACGAGATGCAGGGTTCCTTCCTCGAGTACTCCTATTCGGTCATCTACGCTCGTGCGCTGCCCGACGCCCGCGACGGTCTAAAACCAGTTCACCGCCGAATCATTTACCAAATGGGCGAGATGGGTCTGCGACCAGACCGAGGCCACGTAAAGTCTGCCCGAGTGACCGGCGAAGTTATGGGCAAGTTGCACCCCCATGGCGACTCGGCAATCTACGACGCTCTCGTGCGCATGGCACAACCTTTTTCACTTCGAGTGCCGATGATCGATGGACACGGAAACTTTGGAAGCCTCGACGATGGTCCAGCAGCAGCGCGATACACCGAAGCTAGACTTTCGCCGGCCTCACTGTTGATGAACGAGGGCCTTGACGAAGATGTCGTGGACTTCAAACCGAACTACGATGCGCAGCTCTCGGAACCTGAGGTGTTGCCTGCCGCCTTCCCTAACCTGCTGGTCAATGGATCCTCTGGAATTGCAGTTGGTATGGCGACAAACATGCCCCCGCACAACCTCAGAGAAGTCATTGCCGGCGCGCGTTACCTTCTTGAACACCCAGAGGCCACTACTGCTGATTTGATGAAGTTTATTCCTGGGCCAGATCTTCCAAATGGTGGCATCATCATGGGTCTCGACGGCGTTCGTGATGCTTACGAGACCGGCAGAGGTGTGTTCAAGACTCGAGCGAGGGTTTCAGTCGAAAGCGTCTCCCCCCGCAAGCTCGGTCTAGTTGTAACCGAGTTGCCATATCTGGTTGGGCCCGAAAAGGTCATCGAAAAGATCAAAGATGGCGTAAACAATAAAAAGCTTCAGGGCATCTCCGACGTCACCGACCTAACCGACCGAACCAATGGATTGAAGCTCGTCATCGAGCTCAAGACCGGTTTCGACCCGCAGGTTGTGCTTGATTTGCTATACCGTTTCACTCCGATGGAAGACAGCTTCGGCATCAATAACGTTGCACTTGTAGATGGTCGCCCGCTAACGCTCGGTCTTCGCGATTTGCTTGGCGTTTATCTTGCGCATCGAATTACCGTCATCCGCAGGCGCAGTAACAACAGACTAGGAAAACGAAAGGCTCGACTACACCTCGTGGAGGGTTTGCTGATTGCCATCCTGTCGATAGACGAGGTGATTCAAGTGATCCGTTCGAGCGATGAGGTCGATGAAGCTCGCTCAAGACTGCAACAAATCTTTGATCTCTCCGAAATCCAGGCCGAATACATTCTCGAATTGAGACTCAGACGACTAACCAAGTTCTCAAAGATCGAACTTGAAGCTGAAAAGTCGAATCTGCTCGATGAAATTGCCACTCTTGAGCGAATTCTCGCCAACGAGGGTGAACTTCGTAGCCTAGTTGCTGTTGAACTCTCTGAAGTGGCCGATAAGTATGGTGACGCGCGCCGCACAACTTTGATTAGCGATGTCGAAGAAGTGAAACCGATGACGATGGCTAAGGCCGCTTCGGTAAGCGCCGAACTTGCTGACACTCCATGCGAAATCATCCTTACCTCCAGCGGTCAGCTGGGTCGTTATACCGTGAGCTACGAGCCGGCAACTAAGCGTTCAAAGCACGATGCAGTTAGAGCACGCTTTAGCACCACTACAAGAAAAGACCTGGGCTTCATCACAAGTTTGGGCCGCATGCTTCGCATCCACGTTGGGGATGTGCCTAGTTTTGGAGAGTCTTTCGACGCCGCTCAATCGGTTAGCGTGAACGAATTCTTGGGTTTGAGTGGGCAAGAGAGCGTTTTGAACGTTATCGAAATCAATGACGAAACAAGCTTGGCACTTGGAACCAGAATGGGTGTCGTCAAGCGTGTGCTTGCCGATTACCCGGTAAAGGACGAGTTTGAGCTGATTAGCCTTCGAGAGGGCGACTCGGTAGTTGGAGCCTGGACTGCCGTTGATTCGGACGAACTGGTTTTCGTTACCAGTGACGCACAACTACTCCACTACTCAGCTTCACAGGTCCGCCCGCAAGGTCGCCCCGCCGGTGGTGTTGCCGGAATCTCCTTGAGCGAAAGTGCCTCGGTAATTGCGTTCAGCGTTGTCAGCAACATCGAAGACTCAGTAGTTCTAACTGCAGCAAATAGTTCGATGGCATTCGCGGGAACCGATCCAGGTTCGGCAAAGCTTTCGTCACTATCTGAATTCCCGGGCAAGGGAAGAGCTACCGGTGGCGTTAGGGCCCAACGCTTCATCAGAAACGAAGATCAGCTTTACTTCGCACACGTGGGTCCTTCGCCCGTTTTGGCTTTGTCGAGTGACGGAAAACCAGCTGCTTTTGAAGATGAACTGGCTAAACGTGATGCATCCGGTTCACCAATTTCGACTGCCTTTGGATCCGCAGGAACCGCCAGTTAGCCAGAACTCTTTCGAATAAGAGGACAAAAACTCTTTCAAAAAAGAGGACTTACCTTAGGCGTCTATTCTGTCGCGTTCGAAGCTGTCTGCCGAGTCGATGATGAAGTCTCTTCGCGGAGCAACGTCGTTGCCCATTAGAAGTTCGAAGACGGTATCGGCGGCGGCGCCATCGACCACTCTTACTCGACGAAGACTGCGGTGCGTAATGTCCATGGTTGTCTCTGCCAACTGGTCAGCGTCCATTTCACCGAGACCCTTGTATCGCTGAATGGGCTCTTTGTAACGCTTGCCGGCCTTACGAAGCTTCTCTAGCAGTTCTTCGAGCTCGCTTTGTGAGTAGGTATAAATTACCTCGTTGGCTTTAGAACCCGCGTTGATCACCTCAACCCGGTGCAGAGGTGGAACAGCCGCATAAACACGCCCAGCCTCTACAAGAGGGCGCATGTACCTGAAGAACAGGGTAAGAAGCAGGGTACGAATGTGGGCACCGTCGACATCCGCGTCGCTCATCAAAATGATTTTTCCGTAGCGGGCGGATTCGAGATCGAAACTTCGACCTGAGCCAGCTCCAATCACTTGGATGATAGATGCGCATTCAGCGTTCGAAAGCATGTCAGAAACAGACGCCTTTTGAACGTTCAGAATCTTGCCGCGAATCGGCAGCAGTGCCTGGAATTCAGAGTTTCTGGCGAGTTTTGCGGTTCCAAGTGCCGAGTCACCCTCAACGATGAATAGCTCGGAGGACTCAGTCTCTTGAGTGCGGCAATCGACCAACTTGGTTGGCAGCGATGAGCTTTCAAGTGCATTTTTGCGTCGCTGTGTCTCTTTGTGAGTGCGAGCCGAAATGCGAGATTTCATCTCGGCAACGACTTTCTCAAGGAGAAGAGCCGATTGAGATTTGTCATCACGCTTCGAACTTGTTAGTCGCTCGGTTAGCGCCTTTGAGACAACATTGGAAACGATGTTCTTTACGGCCGGGGTGCCGAGAATTTCTTTAGTTTGCCCCTCGAACTGAGGCTCGGAAAGTCGAACGGTCACAATCGCGGTTAGACCAGCGAGTACGTCCTCTTTTTCGATTTTGTCGTTACCGAGCTTTAGCTTTCTAGAATTCGCATCAATTTGAGCTCGCAAGGCTTTGAGGATTGCCAACTCGAAGCCAGCTAGGTGCGTACCGCCCTTAGAGGTCGAGATGATGTTTACAAATGAGCGAACTTCGGTATCGTAACCAGTCCCCCATCGAACTGCTACGTCGACGGCACAGCTGCGTTCAACATCGCGCGAAACCATGTTGCCAGAATCATCAAGAACAGGAATTGTTTCGGTGAATTTCCCCTCACCGGTTAGCTTCCAGGTATCGGTAAGCGCTGCGTCCTTAGCCAGGAAATCGGCAAACTCGACGATGCCGCCGTCGTATTTGAAAACCTGCTTTGAGATTTCCTCGCTTCGCTGGTCCTCAATACTGATAGCTAAGCCAGGCACAAGGAACGCGGTTTGACGAGCTCGACCAACCAATTCATCAGCGGAAAAAACCGCATCCTTGATAAAAATCTGCGGGTCGGCCCAGTACCTGACGCGGGTTCCGCTGACGCCCTTGGCGACCTTGCCAACCTCTTTCAACGTTGATGAATCTTCAAAGGCCTTGAATGGGTTATTTGGCTTGATGCCGGTTGAGTCGTCAAAGAAACCCGGTTCACCGCGTCTAAACGACATGGCCCAGGTCTTGCCGTCGCGATCTACCTCGACATCCAAGCGCTCTGACAGCGCGTTAACCACGGATGCACCGACACCGTGCAAACCACCGGAGGCAGCATATGAGCCTGAACCGAACTTGCCACCGGCGTGTAGTTTCGTGAAAACTACCTCGACGCCAGATAAACCGGTTTTTGGCTCGATGTCGACGGGGATACCGCGGGCTTTATCGGAGACCGACACGCTGCCGTCTTTGTGAAGAGTGACACCGATTGCATCACCATGGCCTGCCAATGCCTCATCTACTGAGTTGTCGATGATTTCCCAGAGACAGTGCATGAGACCGCGACTATCGGTCGAACCGATGTACATGCCAGGGCGTTTGCGAACAGCCTCAAGCCCTTCGAGGACGGAGAGATGTCTGGCGGAATACTCGGTGTTAGGCACCAGAGAATGCTAACCGCTAGGTGCCTGTTTGCCTTGTTCTGACACGGATTGAGCCGAATCAGTAAAACATTATTCGCAGATAGCGAAATGCGGTCACAGAATGACGTGCAGAAGGCATTTATGTGTTCAGATAGATGGGAGGAAAGGAATCACCATGCACGCACTTGACGACGAAACAACTGAGGCTCCAGCCGACGTTCACGAGTTGAACGCTAACGACCGCTGTGACATTTGTGGCGCTCAGGCATACGTTCGCGTTGAGCTTGCAACCGGTGAACTGATCTTCTGCTCTCACCACGGAAACGAGCAGCGTGAGAAGCTCGAAGCAATTGCGCTTTCATGGCACGACGAGACTGAGAAGCTACTCGCTCGCTAGAGGCTTTTCTAACAACCAAACTTCCTGAACGAGGCTGGCCAATTGGTCGGCCTCGTTTTGCATTTCCAAAGGTCTAACTTGTTCGCCACGGCGTGAGCAGATGTTGGCGATGAAATCACTGATTAGTTGAGGATTCTTAGCCAAAACCGGACCGTGAAGTAGCGTTCCGAGAACGTTCTTAGACCAAATTGCTATGGGCAGATCCGACTCCGAATTCATGTAACCGAGCACTTCATGACCATTAATCTCGGCGATCACGAACTCCGATCGTCGATTTCTGGCGCTTGGCTCGAGGCCAAATAGAGTTGCGGCGCAGTACTCGAAACCTGAAGCAACCACCAAGCCTGCTACTGCCTCATCGGCAGCATCCTTAAGTATTGGCAAAATTCGCAATAGGTCATCTCGAATGTCCTGCCAGGCGGCCGCTGAACCGTGGCCTAGGAGGAAGAAGTCAAACGATTCTGGCAAAGGATCGCCTTTGCGAATCTGCAGGATTTCTACTTCGTAGCCGCGCATCTCGAACTGACGCCGCAGAATCAACGAGTTTGCTAGATCGCCATTTAGGTTTAGATGCTCTGGATAGAGTTCAAGGAATCGAATCATTCGCGGTCCACAGCCTCCGGATCGGTGAAACCAAGAATTCTGCGGCTTCGACGCATTGCGTCAGCCGAGAAAATGACCGTCTTGATTCCTTGAGTTGGCTTCGAGAGCGCAAAGAACTTCTCAAGAGCTGCTTCTAAGTCTGGCTCGACGCTTTCAATCGGAATTCCGGCGTAGACCAGACGCAGACCCATTTCCGCGTAGTTGTAGCCACTCAGCACGTTTACGTGGTCGATGTTCTTCAGATCAACAGTCCAGAGCCAAGAGGGGTCATGCACGTCACGCCCAATTGCCAACATCAACTGCTCGGGCGAACTCTCTAGATTGTCGATGTTCAATTGAAATGACATCGGGTTTTGAACCAAGATAAATTCAACATCCTCGCCATTTACCTGAGCTATTTCTCCGCGGGCAAAAACGGGTGGCAATTCGTTGAGAGTGTGAGCAGACAACTTGGCATCAAACTCATCACTCAAATACATTCGTGCGGTAGTCAGTGCGGCCACTGCGTCCAATGCGTAGTGCAAACCGCGATTAGGTAGCTCAAACTCAACGAACTGCTGTTCCAGTCGGACTCGAGTGTTCTTTCCTTCAAGGCTGACGACTTCGTTTGTAACGGTTGGACGATCAACTTCGTTCATGTAGGTAGGTGCGCTACCAAGACCGTGCTCGAAATCTTCGATGACAGTGGGCGCCACGCCAAACCAAGTCACATTGCGAAGGTTAGCGGCTTTGTTAAGAAGCAATAGATTTTGGTCATCGGCGTTAAGGGCCACTCCCTTGGTCGCCCTTGCCGCAACAAGGGCAAGCTTGTCTCGCACCAGAGCGGGATCAACAAATCGATCTAACTGGTCCTCGAGAACATTCAGGACAGTAACGAAGTTAGGAGAAATCCTTCGGGTGATCTCGGCGGCGTGTCCTTCATCCATCTCTAGAATCGCGACATTGCCCTCAATGCGGCCGAACAGGTTGGCTCGCTCGATGATTGCCGAATAAAACCCTTGCGCGATGTTGGCGGTTGAGGGGTTTGTAAACACAACCTTGCCGTGAGCTCGCGCGATAGCAACAACCATCTTGGTGGTAGTCGATTTGCCCGCAGAACCGGTAATCACGACCAGGCCATCGCTAAATGAGCTGAGCGTTTTACCGAGTAGACCCGGCGCAATTTTGCTGAGAATTAGACCTGGTAGAGCTGATCCCCCGCCGGGTCTGAACTTACGAATAAGTACTCGGGCTAGACGCCCGATCAGAATGGCAAGAGAGTACTTCAAATTAGTTCTCTAGATAGTCGCGCAACATCTGTGAACGTGACGGGTGACGAAGCTTAGACATGGTCTTTGACTCGATTTGGCGAATTCGTTCACGAGTAACACCAAATTCTTCACCAATTTGGTCGAGAGTCTTCTGAACGCCATCACCTAGACCAAATCGGCTGCGAATAACGCCGGCTTCACGAGGGTGAAGTGATTCGAGGATTCGCTCAAGCTCGCGCTGCAACATGGTGAAACCAACTGCATCCGCCGGAACTACTGCCTCGGTGTCTTCAATCAGGTCACCGAACTCGCTATCGCCATCTTCACCCAGAGGCGTTGATAGTGAAATAGGTTCGCGGCCATACTTCTGGACCTCGACTACCTTCTCAGGAGTCATGTCCAATTCGCGGGCTAGCTCTTCAGGCGTCGGTTCGCGGCCCAAATCCTGAAGCAACTGGCGCTGAACTCGGGCAAGCTTGTTGATTACCTCGACCATGTGAACAGGAATACGAATGGTGCGGGCCTGGTCTGCCATTGCGCGTGTGATCGCCTGACGAATCCACCAGGTTGCGTAGGTTGAGAACTTATAGCCCTTGGTGTAGTCGAACTTTTCGACAGCGCGAATAAGACCTAGGTTTCCCTCTTGGATGAGGTCTAGGAACTGCATGCCGCGACCGGTGTAGCGCTTTGCCAAGCTAACAACCAGACGAAGGTTCGCTTCTAGTAGGTGACTCTTCGCGCGCTGGCCGTCTTTCACAACCCACTTGAGGTCACGAGCTAGCTCAGGTGAAATCTTTTTATCGGTAGCAATTTTTTCTTCGGCAAACAAACCGGCTTCAATGCGCTTTGCCAGCTCAACTTCGAGCTCGGCGTTTAGAAGAGCAACTTTACCGATCTGCTTTAGATAGTCCTTGACCGGGTCTGCGGTTGCACCGGTAATAGTGGTGGTCTGAACCGGGATGTCGTCTTCTTCACGGTGTGAAAGAACGAGTGCACCCTCAGGAACAACAATCTTCTCGGTTTCGTCGTGCTCTTCGTCGTGGAGCTCTTCGTCGGCAGCAGCGATGTCGACAACGGCGGCAGCTTCGGCAACGATCTCTTCAACAGACTCGAGGTCGTCTACCTCGTCGAGTTCTTCATCCTCGTCAGTCGAGACCTTTGATACCTTGGTCGCTTTCACAGGCTTAGCCTTTGAACTAGCGGCTACCTTAGGCGCAGCGCCCTTCTTCGGCGCCTTCTCTGCTTTTTCCTCGGCCTTGGTTGGCGCGCTTGAATCGGCTACCTTTGCCTTGGTTGCCTTCTCAGCCTTTACCTCGGCGGACTTTGCAGGAGCCTTGCCGCTTGCCTTGGCGGCACCTTCTTTTACCTCGGCCTTTGCTGCTGGCTTGGCAGCAGTCTTGGTTTCGGTCTTTGCCTTGGGGGCAGCCTTAACAACAGTCTTGGCGGCTGGCTTTGCGGCTGGCTTTACTTCTTCTTTGGCGTTTGAAGCTTTGATGACGGTTGGTTCCTTTACATCTGATTTGCTTGAATCCCCCGAGGATTTGTCGACTGGGTGCAAGAAATTGGCTAGGAAGCCTCGCTTCTTAGCTGGG
>JBEEPX010000049.1:0-3351 GCA_041190885.1 Actinomycetota bacterium | reverse complement strand
GCTCAAAGTCGGTTCGACCAGCCGCGGTTAAATACGCAGCGTTCGCATTCTTTGGCCTGGCGGCAATCGCCGGCTTGGTGATTGTGCTTCTCACCCAGCACTGGTGGTTCTTGGCGGTTGGCGCATTGGCAATCGTGGCGGCCTGGTTTTACACCGGCGGCAAGAACCCATACGGCTACGCCGGTTTGGGTGAAGTGGCAGTTTTCATTTTCTTTGGCCCGGTTGCCGTTTATGGCACGGCCTTCATTCAGATCGGTCGCTACAGCGATTTCGCCATGCTCGGTGGAATTGCCTCCGGCCTTTTTGCCGCCGCAGTTTTGATGGTCAACAACATCCGTGATCTTGACCTCGACAAGCACGTTGGCAAGCGCACCCTCGCGGTTAAGCTCGGCAAGCGCTGGGCCAAGGCCGTCTATTTTGTGATGCTTTGGGCGCCGTTCGCGATTTTGGCTCCGTTGCCGATGATCTTTCCGGCAACTTTCTTCGCCTGGTTGGCGTTGTTTTTTGTGATTCCGGCAACCCTGATTGTCGCAACCGCTAAGCAGCCCAAAGAGCTCATCCTGGCGCTAAAGCTCACCAGCTTCGCGGCTCTTTCATATGGCCTGTTGTTGGGCTGGGGTTTTGCAACCGTCGTTTTTGTGCTCGGCTAGCAAGCCGCGAAACTAAGCGTCTTTGGCGTCGCCCGTGGCTGCCTCATCTGCAGCATCTTCAACATCTGTGTCTTTATCGTTGCGCTTTTGCATGCGTCGATAGATGTCTTCTGAAACGGCAGAGCGGTGCTTCTCAAAAAAGAGCAGCGAGATGGCCAGCGAAACGACCGCCGAAATTAGTGCCGCAAAGAATGGGTCGAATTGCAGTGCCAACATGATGGCAAGCAGGCCAACAAAAAGCCCGACTCGAATGACGATGTATTTGACCCACGGATTCTTCATGGAATAAGTCTAAGTTTGTGGCTGGTTAGAGTTAACCTATGCGTCTTTTGATCTTCGTTTGGGTAGTCATCGGCATTGCCGTGATTTTTGGCCTGGTCTATGGCATCAGTGCCCTGATCGAACGCAACCGCAGGGCCAAGATTAAGACCACAGCCCCAGATGATGACCCCCAGTTTTTGCGCGATCTGGCAAAGCGCCTAGCCGAAGAAGAAGAGAAAAAGAAGCGCGAGCAAAAGCCAGAAGAACCGGGCGATGAGCAATAGTTCGCCAGCGCAGGTTTACGCGGCGACTCTTCTCGCCAGCCTTGCCAAAGCGGGAGTGCGCAACTTCTTTTTAGCACCGGGCGCTCGTTCGCAGGCTCTTGCGATTGCCGCCGGTCAACTGGCCGATGCAGGCAAAATCAATCTTCACGTTCGACTAGATGAGCGAAGTCTGGCGTTCAACGCCCTTGGTGTCGCTCTTGCCAGTGGTGAGCCATCCGTGATCATCACAACCTCGGGCACCGCCGTTGCAAACCTGCACCCGGCCGTGCTCGAAGCCCACCACTCGGGTGTGCCACTAATTCTTTTAACGGCCGACCGCCCCGATGAACTGCGCGGGGTTGGCGCCAACCAAACCACCAACCAGATCGGCATTTTCTTTGATGCCGTGCGCGAGGTGTTTGATGTTCAGGCGCCGAGTGGTCGACCGACCGAGGTTGCCGAGGCCACTAAGTTGGCCACCGATGCCATTGGCGTTTGCATGGGTTACGACGGCGAACAGCCTGGGCCGGTGCAGCTGAATTTGGCTTTCAGAGAGCCGCTTTCAGCGATTGAACCCAATGCGGCAAGTCTTGACCCGGCCGTCGCTCTACCTGAGATTTTTGAACCGCACCCAGAGTTCGCAGTGCTTACCGCGGCGGTTCCAACCGTTGTTGTGGCAGGTGCCGGAGCCGGTGGCGATGCCGTCGAGTTGGCCGAGGCCTTTGGTTGGCCCTTGTTGGCTGAGCCATCTTCGGGTTCGCGCGTTGGCGCAAATGCCATTTTGGGTTATCGAAAGATTCTTGAACAGCAGCCAGAGCTTGCTGGTCAAATTGGTCGAGTTATCGTTTTCGGCAAACCAACTCTTGGCCGTGCGGTTATCAAGCTCTTGTTCAAACCCGAGGTCGAGGTTGTGGTCATTCGCAGTCGTGTGATGGGGTTCTTCGATGTTTCCCAGCGCGCAACCGCGATTGTCGACGAAATCACCGTCGATGACGAGGTCGATTTTGAGTGGCTCGAGGCATGGCGAAAAGCCGACCAGGCGCTCACCCATGCGGGCGCAAACAAGCTCGACCGTCGCAGTTTGGTCGAGGCAGTTTGGGCTGCCACCGAACCCGAAGACGACCTGATTCTTGGAGCTTCAAGACTCATTCGCGAGGCCGATGTTTGGGCGCCGGCAAAGGCGATTCGGGTTTATTCAAACCGCGGTTTGGCTGGCATCGATGGCACGGTTGCGACCGCCACCGGCATCGCGCTTTTGCAGACAGGCACCACCCGAGCGCTAATGGGTGACCTAACGCTTTTGCACGATGCCTCGTCGCTTGCCACCGACCCGACCGAACCTGCTCGAAACGTTCAAGTCATCGTTGGAAACGACGGCGGTGGCTCGATTTTTGCAGGTCTCGAAATGGCCCAGAGCCTAGATTCGAAGAGCTTCGATCGACTATTTAGGACGCCTCAAAACGTCGATATTTGGCATCTTGCCGAGGCTTACGGTTGGCAGTATCTTCGGGTCGAAACCCCGGCCGAACTAGCCGCAGCTCTTTCTACGGCCGGTCGAATTCTGATCGACGTTCGACTCGACTAAATCAACTCAGTGCTTCGCGCATTGGCGCGAACTTGAGCTCGGTCTCGGCAAGCTCGGCATCTGGCTCAGAACCCTCGACGATTCCGCAACCGGCAAAGGCGCGAACGCTTCGGCCCGCAATTTGCGCACCGCGAAGAGCGATTGCCCACTCGCCATCGCCATCGGCGCCAATCCATCCAACCGGCCCGGCATAGCGGCCGCGGTCAAAGTCTTCAAGCTCGGCCAAAAGCTTTTGGGCTTCGAGCCTAGGTGTGCCGGCAACTGCGGCGGTTGGGTGCAGGGCGGCGGCCAAATCAAGCACGGATGCGCTCTCGAGCAGAACCCCGTGAACATCGCTGGCTAGGTGCCAAAGGTTTGGCAGCGCAAGGCTGAACGGCTTGGGGTCGGCGTCGACCTGACTGCAGAAGGGCGCAAGCGCATTCACCAGAGAGTCAACGGCAAAGGCATGCTCAAAGGTGTTCTTTGCAGATGCGGCCAAGGCGGTTGCGATCGCTGCGTCAACACCCGGGTCGGTTCCGCGTCCGGCGGTGCCGGCAAGAACGCGAGCCGAAACCTGTCCGTGCGAAACCCTAACCAGCAACTCTGGCGAGGC
>JBEEPX010000048.1:0-7209 GCA_041190885.1 Actinomycetota bacterium | reverse complement strand
GGCATCAACAACCCAGAGCGCGTGTTCAAGAGCTACCCGCACGAGGGTTCGGGCGGCATGGCTCAGCGTGTTTTGATCGCTGGCGCGATCTCTTGCGAACCTGATCTGCTGATCGCCGACGAACCAACCACCGCTCTCGATGTGACCGTTCAGGCCGAGGTTCTAGACCTGCTTCGCGACCTGCAAAAGCGCCTCGGAATGGGCATGGTTTTGGTTACCCACAACTTTGGTGTGGTTGCCGACCTGGCCGACCGAGTCGTGGTCATGCAATACGGCCGCGTTGTTGAGCAGGGCGATGTTCGCGAGATTCTAAAGAACCCTCAAGAGCAATACACCCAGGTTCTATTGAGCTCAATGCTCGAAGGCAAGACCCCAATGACCATGCTGACCGCAAACGCAAAGGAGCAGTAATCATGTCGCAAAACGTGCTTACCGTTGACCACCTAGACGTTACCTACCCGGGCAAGGGCTTTCGCAAGCAGGGCTTTAAGGCGCTGCACGATGTAAACATTCATGTTGGTCAGGGCGAAACCCTTGGCCTGGTTGGCGAATCGGGTTCGGGCAAAACCACCCTTGGTCGCGCCATTTTGGGCCTGGCCCCGGTGACCGCCGGCAAGATCGAGTTCTTGGGGCAAGACATCAGTCACGCCACTCGCACCGAGCGCCGACTTCTTAGCCGCGACCTTCAGGTAGTTTTTCAAGACCCATACACCTCGCTAAACCCGTCGATGGAAATCGGTCAAATTTTGGCCGAACCACTTCAAATTCAGGGCATGGATGCCGCCAGCGCGACCAAGCGAATTGCCGAGCTGCTTGATCAGGTTGGTTTGCCAAGCGATGCACTGCACCGCCTGCCTCGCGAGTTTTCGGGTGGCCAGCGCCAGCGCGTTGCAATCGCCCGCGCACTTGCGCTCAGCCCAAAACTGATCGTTTGCGACGAGCCGGTTTCGGCGCTCGACCTCACCACCCAGGCGCGCATCCTTGATTTGTTCTTGCAGATTCAAAAAGACACTGGGGTTTCGTATTTGTTCGTGAGCCACGACCTAGATGTGGTGCGCCACATCAGCCACCGAGTTGCCGTGATGTTCAAGGGCGAGATTGTTGAGCAGGGCCCGGCATCGCAGGTGACCGTGAGCCCAACTCACCCATACACCCAGCGTTTGCTGATGGCATCGCCGGTGCCAGACCCAGATCGCCAGGCGGTGCGACGCGAAGAGCGCCGCTTGCTGCTTGACTCACAGGCCCGATTGGCAAACGCCTAGGCGGGCGCCAAACGCAAGTCACCAAACCAGAGCAACCAAAATCACGGTCGCGTTTGGCAACTAAACTGGCAACAGTTTCGTTTGTTGCCAAAAGTTGCCAAAGCACACAACAGAAGGAAACCAGAAGGAATGCGCATGAACGAGAAGGCGGCGACGATCTATGACATCGCCAAACTCGCTGGCGTTAACCCGTCTACGGTTTCGCGCGCTCTAAGCAACCCGGGTCGCATCAATGCGGCAACCGAAGCCAAGGTGCACGCGGCAGCCAAAGAGCTGAACTATCGCGTGAACCCATTTGCGCGCGCACTGCCAACAGGTAAAACCAAGATGATTGCCCTCATGGTTGCCGACATCACCAACCCGGTGTTTTTCAAGGTGGTTCGAGGCGCCGAAAAGGTTGCCGCCGAACACGGCTACACCCTGGTGGTTGCCGAATCGTTTGAGTCGAGCAAAGTCGAGGCCGACAGCCTGCAGCGCATTTTGCCAACCGTTGATGGCGTGATCTTTGGAACCACTCGCTTGGCCGACGCCGAAATTTATGAGGCCAACCGCGAAAAGCCGGTCGTTTTGATTAACCGCCTGGTCGAGGGCGTTGCCGACGTTGTGCCAAACAACGAGCCGGGAATTGCCGAGGCAATTGCCCACCTAGCAGCACTCGGCCACAAGCACATCGGTTTCTTGGGCGGCCCAACCGCATCTTGGATCAACACCGACCGCTGGAACCTGCTGATGAAGCACGCAGTTGACGCCGGCATGACCGTGGTTTCGATTGGCCCTAACCTGCCAACCGTTGAGGGCGGCCGTGATGCACTCGACCAGGTGCGCGCATCTGGCGTGAGTGCCATCATCACCTACAACGACCTCATGGGCATTGGCCTGCTTCGCGCGGCAACTGCCGCCGGTGTGCTGATTCCACAGCAGCTGAGCATCATCGGCTTCGACAACATCTTTGGCAGTGACTTCACCAGCCCGCCGCTAACCACAATCGAAATGCCGCTCGAGGTAATTGGGGGAAATGCAGTGCTTGCGCTTTTGAAGACCTTTGAGGCCACCGATGACGCCGTGCCGCACGGCTCGAACGAGAGCACCAGCCTTTTGGTGCGCGGTTCAACAGCCGAGGCCAAGGCCTAAAAATGACAAAAATAACGATTGGGTTTCGTCTTGGCAATTTCTTTGGCAACCGCTTGCCAAAAATGCCGAAAAGTGGTTCTATAAAGGTGTGCAAATGAATTCGATTCTTAACCCAGACCGCCTGCTTGGCAGTGACAGCGCGGTTCGCGAGGTTGCGCGCGGTCTTTATGAATCGGTTGCCAAGTTGCCAATTATCTCGCCTCACGGCCACGTTGACCCTGCCATCTTGGTCAAGAACGAACCCTTCGCCAACCCGGCTGAACTGTTCATCTATTTCGATCACTACGTGACTCGCTTGCTGCACGCCGAGGGCTACGGGCTCGAGCAGTTGGGCAAGCCAAACCTTTCGGGCGACGCATCGGGAGGCAACCAGTCGGGCGTGACCGCGACCAACCCACGCGAAACCTGGCGCATTCTTTGCAGCAACTGGCACCTGTTTGCCGGCACCTCGAGCGGCTATTGGTTGACCCACGAATTCGCCACCCTGTTTGGCATAGATCAAACCCCTTCGGCTGCCAATGCCGACGAGCTCTATGACCTAATCGCCGCCCAATTGGCCGAACCACGTATGTTGCCTCGCGCACTGTTTGGCGAATTCAACATCGAACTTTTGGCCACAACCGACGACCCTTGCGACGACCTAGCGGCCCACCAGGCACTGGCCGCCGACCCAAGCTTCAAGGGCCGCGTTGTTCCGACCTTCCGCCCAGACCTTTACCTAGACCCTCGCGCAAACAACTGGGTTGCGAACGTCGAGCGCCTGCTCAAAACCGCCGGTGTTGCCGGTCGCAGCTACGAGTCATACATCCAGGCAATCGAAAACCGCCGAGCATTCTTTGTTGCCAACGGTGCGGTCAGCAGTGACCACGGAGTCTTTGAGCCATACACAACCGTGTTGCCACAGGCTAAGGCCGCCGAGCTTTTTGAGCACGCGCTTGAGGGCACAATCAGCGACACAAACGCCCGCGAATTCGCCGGCCACATGCTCACCGAGATGGCACGCATGAGCACCAACGACGGCCTTGTGATGACCATTCACGCCGGCGTTTATCGCAACCACTCGAGCCAAACCCACAAGGCTTTTGGCCCAGACACCGGTCATGATATTCCGGTACGCGCCGAGTTCACCAACAACCTGCGCGCACTGCTCGAGGCCTATGGCATGCACCCAAGCTTGACCGTCATTTTATTCAGCCTCGACGAGTCAACCTGGGGTCGCGAGATCGCGCCGCTTGCCGGTTTTTACCCGAGCGTTCGCATCGGTGCTCCATGGTGGTTCCTCGATGCGCCAGACTCTGCCATGCGCTATCGCGAAGCAATCACCGATGTTGCTGGGTTCTATCGAGGCTCAGGTTTCATTGATGACACCCGCGCGTTCTTGTCGATTCCGGCTCGTCACGACATGGCTCGCCGCGTTGACTGTGCATACCTTGGTCGCCTGGTTGTTGAAGGCCGCATCACCCTCGAGCAAGCTCACCAGATTGCGGTTGACCTTGTGGTTGCCGTGCCTAAGAAGGCGTTCAAACTATGAGCGCGCAGACTTCGGGGGCTAGCACCCCAATTACCCCAGCCAAGCAGATCGTGCACATTGGCCTTGGCGCATTTCACCGCGCACACCAGGCTTGGTATACCGCGCAGGTTTCGAAGAACACCGAGTGGGGCATTGTTGCTTTCACCGGTCGCAGCCCAAAGGCAGCCGAAGAACTTGCCGCTCAAAACGGTCGCTTCACGCTGGTCACTCGAAGCGTTGAGGGTGACCAGTTCGAGGTAATCGACTCGATTGTGCGAGCCGAAGACGGCAACAACACCCAGGTGTTTGTTGACGCAATCACTGACCCGGCAACCGCAATCGTGACGCTAACCATCACCGAGGCCGGCTATGGCATGGATGCCAACGGTCACGTTGACACCGTCAACCCACCGGCATCGCTGCACCGACTTGCGGTTGCGCTCGAAACCCGTCGCCGGGTGAACGGCCTGCCGATTGCCGTGGTCAGTTGCGACAACATGCCATCGAATGGCGCCCTGCTAAAGGTGGCCATGACCGACCTGTTTGCCTCGTTCGGCGCAGAGTCAACCGACTGGCTCAACACCCAGGTCTCTTTCGTTTCAACATCAATCGACCGCATCACTCCAAAGACCACCGATGCCGACGTCGCGCTGGTTGAAGCCGCAACCGGCTGGGCCGACAAGTGCCCAGTTGTCACCGAGCCGTTTAGTGACTGGGTGCTTGAAGGCGAGTTTCCGCTTGGCCGCCCAGAGTGGCAGAACGCCGGGGCCAAGTTTGTTGACCACATTGAGCCATTCGAAAACCGCAAGCTCTGGTTGCTAAATGGCGCTCACAGTTTGCTTGCCTATGCCGGCCAGCTTCGCGGCCACCAAACTGTGGCCGAGGCAATTGCCGACCCAATCTGCTTCGGCTGGGTCAAAGATTTCTGGGCCGAGGCGGTGAACCACTTGCCAGCTAAAGACCTTGATTTGGCTACCTACCAATCTGCTCTCCTTTCCCGATTCAGCAACGGCAAGATCGCTCACCGCCTTGCTCAGATTGCCATCGACGGCAGCACCAAGTTGCGTGTGCGCGTTGCCCCAACTGCAAAAGCCGAGTTGGTCGCCGGTCGCGATGCACACGGATGCGCCGTGGCGATTGCATCGTGGGTTCAATTCGTGATCGAGCAAGACGGCCGAGTCGAAGACAGCCAGGCCGAGCGCATTCTTCAGATTGTTCAAAGCGCCCAGGCAAACATCCACGTTTCAAACAGCGATCAACTCGTGCGCGACCTTGTCGCCGTGATCGACACCGAGCTTTCGGCAAATGCCGAATTTATGACCAGAGTTCAAAATCAGACTTCTCGAAAGGAAGAAATATGTTGAAACCACAGGCAAGCGCAACCCGCGAGCTGCTGAACCTTGATGGCCTTTGGCAGTTCAAGGTCGACTTCAAAGATGAAGGCTTCAACCAAAACTGGGCAGCCAAGCCGCTAGAGACCGAGCTTCAGGCTGCGGTTCCGGCTAGCTACAACGAGCTCTTCACCGATGTTGCCATTCGCGAGCACGTTGGTTGGGTCTTCTATCAGCGCACCGTTCGCGTGCCTCGCGGCTTTGCCGGTGAGCGCATTCTGGTTCGCGTTGATGCAGCCACCCACGAGGGCATCATCTTTGTAAACGGCACCGAGGCCGCTCGTCACGTTGGTGGTTACATGCCATTCGACGCCGACATCACCGCGCACGTTTCGGCCGGCGAAGAGTTCTTGCTAACTGTTGCGGTCAACAATGTTCTAACTAACGAGACCATTCCACCGGGCCGCGTGGTCACCCGCGACAACGGTGTCAAGCAGCAGACCTACCTGCACGACTTCTATAACTACGCCGGTCTTGCCCGCAGTGTTTGGTTGCACTCGGCACCGCAGACCCGCATCGAAGACATCACCGTGGTCACCGACTTTGAGGGCACCACCGGTTCGGTTGCCTACTCGGTCGACACCTTCGGCGAGGCAGAAATCACCACCGCTTTGGTCGACGAATCTGGTGCCGTGGTTGCAACTGCAGCCGGTGCGACAAGTAAGCTCTCGGTTCCAAACGTCAAGTTGTGGCAGCCGGGCAAGGCATACCTGTATGACCTTGTTGTGCGCGCCAGCGTTGGCGGCAAAGTTGTTGACGAATACACCCTCAAGGTTGGTGTGCGAACCGTGAAGGTGGTTGGCAATCAGTTCTTGATCAACAACGAGCCGTTCTATTTCACCGGCTTTGGCATGCACGAAGACCACATCGTCAAGGGCAAGGGTCACGATAACTCATTCTTGGTCAACGATTTTGAGCTGCTCAAGTGGGTTGGTGCAAACTCGTTCCGCACCTCGCACTACCCTTACGCCGAAGAGGTCATGGACTATGCCGACCGCCACGGAATCGTGATCATCGACGAGACCGCAGCGGTTGGTTTGAACCAGGGCTTTGCCGGAATGTTCGGTGGCCCAAAGCTGCCAACTTTTGGCCCAGAGACCGCAAACGAAAAGACTCAGGCTTCGCTGCTGCACGCGGTGCGCGAACTTATTGCCCGCGACAAGAACCACCCATCGGTTGTTCTTTGGTCAATCACCAATGAGGCCGAAACCGGCATCCCAGAGGCAGTTGACTTCTTCAAGCCGGCCTTCGATCTTGCTCGCGAGCTAGACCCAACCCGCCCGGTCACCTACATCAACGTGATGACCGAACCGTTCGCCAAGTGCCTGGTTGCACCGCTTGCCGATGTGATTTGCCTCAACCGTTACTGGGGTTGGTATGAAGACCACAGCGACCTAGACAACGCATCAAAGCACTTCGAGGCCGAGTTAAAGGGCTGGACCGAGAAGTACCCATCCGTGCCGTTCATTGTGACCGAGTATGGAGCCGACACCATCGCCGGTGCGCACTCGATTCACAACCTGCCTTGGAGCGAGGAGTACCAGTCTTCTTATCTTGAGATGAGCAACTCGGTGTTCGACAAGTTCCCTGGCGTTGTTGGCGAGCACGTCTGGAACTTTGCAGACTTTCAGACCAAGCCGGGCATCTTTAGAGTGCTTGGCAACAAGAAGGGTGCGTTCACCCGTGACCGTCAGCCAAAGGCTGCGGCTCACACCCTGCGCGCCCGCTGGACCACTTTAAACAACCGCAAGCCATCGGGTAACTAAGCCCGCCCCGAACAGACCCGAATCTAGAGAAAGCTCAACGAGATGAAAATCGCAAAAGCCGAAGTATTTGTTCACTCACGTGTTGGTATATTTGTTTAGCTTAGTTTTTAAATCGATTAAGTCGTTGTTTTTTTTTTTGACGTATCTTT
>JBEEPX010000047.1:0-5514 GCA_041190885.1 Actinomycetota bacterium | reverse complement strand
CCATTGGTGCTATTGATTCGCTTGCCGCAGCAGGCTACATCAGCCGTCTCGATGCCGCTAAGTTCTCAAAGCACTATCGCTTCTTGCGACTAATCGAACACCGCATTCAAATGTCAGACATGAGGCGCACCCACCTAATGCCGACCTCTGCTGCCAAAGTTCGAGCAATTGCAAGGTCGATAGACATTAAATGGTCGGATGAGGCCCTGTTGGCCAACTGGGATGCCGTAAAACTCGAAGTACGTTCGCTTCACCAACAACTCTTTTATCGCCCACTCCTTTCAGCCGTGTCCAAAATGGACACGCTTGAGCTCACCTCTAGTCAGGTAGAGGATCGCCTAAGGGCGGTTGGCTTTGCGGATGCCAAGGGAGCAGTTTCGCACATCAATGCCCTCACTAGCGGTTTGTCTCGAAGGGCTGCCATCCAAAGACAGCTCCTACCGGTTTTGCTGCAATGGTTTGCAGAGGGCAGCGACCCCGATGCTGCTCTACTTGCCTTCAGGCGCCTGAGCGAGGATCTGGGGGAGTCACCTTGGTATCTCAGAATGCTCCGAGATTCAAGCGGTGCGGCTCAGAGAATGACCCAAGTGCTTTCCAACAGCAGGCTGGCAACCAGTCTGTTCGAAAAGATTCCTGAGGCCGCTGCCTGGTTCGAAAGGTCCGAAGACCTCGCACCACTCGATTCCTCAGAGTTGTCAGCCGAATTCGAGGCTGTGCTTTCGAGACATGATTCCATGGATACCGTCGCAACGAGTTTTAGAGCCATCCGTAGGCGAGAGACTCTAAGGTTGGCGATGGGCGCGGTTCTCGGTGACTTGAACATAGATCAAATCTCCAAGGGTTTAAGCGACATCGCCGCCTGTTACCTTCGTGCCACACTCGAGGCCGTTCAGGATTTGGGCGGTGCCGATCTGTCACCTAGTCCCATTCGTGAAGTGCTCGACCTCGCCATTATTGCCATGGGTCGATTCGGTGGCGAGGAACTCGGTTTTGGCTCCGACGCAGACGTGATGTTCGTCTACCGTGCCCATGATGGCGTCAGTAACGATTTGGCCCAAAAGGTCGCCGAGAGAGTTATTTCCGAGGTTCAAAGGTTGAGCCACGACCATTCTCTCGAATTCGAGATCGATCTCGACCTTCGCCCAGAGGGCAAGAATGGTCCTGTCGCGCGCTCGATCGACTCATATGTCGCCTACTACGAGCGTTGGGCTGACACCTGGGAGGCCCAAGCTCTGGTTCGAGCTAGACCAATTGCCGGAAGCCTTGAATTGCAGCAAGCATTCGTCGACATCATCAACAAGTACCGCTATCCCGAGTCATTCTCACAGGCCGCGGTAATCGAGATCCGACGAATCAAGGCTCGCGTTGAGACCGAACGACTGCCACAGGGCGCTGATCCACGTCGGCATCTCAAACTTGGCCGTGGTTCACTGAGCGATGTTGAGTGGCTGGTACAAATTATGCAACTTCAGCACGGCCAGGGGCATCCAGAGATTCGAAGTCCTCGCACTCTCGAGTCCCTCGAGGCCTGTGTATCTGCCGGACTGATCGCAGAACACGATGCTCGCGTTCTCGCAGAGGCTTGGTTGTTGGCATCGAGGGTTCGATCAGCCAATGTTCTTTGGGCCAACAAGAAATCCGACGTCCTTCCAACCGACCGCAAGCAGCTCGATGGGCTGGCTCGCATCCTCGAATATCCCTCCGGCTCCGCGTCTGCTCTCGAGCAGGACTACCTGTCGTACACAAGGCGTGCTCGAATCGTTTTCGAACGGTTGTTTTACGACGCAAACTAAAAAAAGAATCCCCTCGATTTCTCGAGGGGATTCTTTTAGTTTTACAGGTTCAGACTAGCAACCGAAGTAAAGCTGGAACTCGTATGGGTGCGGACGCAGCGCGATTGGCTGAATCTCGTTCACACGCTTGTAGTCGATCCAGGTTTCGATTAGGTCCTTGGTGAATACGCCACCCTCTAGCAAGTAGTCGTGGTCGGCTTCAAGTGCCTTTAGAACGTCTTCTAGGTTTCCAGGTACCTGAGGAATTAGCTTTGCCTCTTCTGCTGGAAGCTCGTAAAGGTCCTTGTCAACCGGAGCGTGTGGCTCGATGCGGTTCTTGATGCCATCAAGACCAGCCATAAGCATTGCTGCGAAAGCTAGGTATGGGTTTGATGAAGCGTCAGGAGCACGGAACTCGATGCGCTTAGCCTTCGGGTTGGTACCGGTCATCGGAATGCGGATAGCAGCCGAGCGGTTTCCAGCCGAGTAAACAAGGTTTACTGGCGCTTCGAAGCCAGGCACTAGGCGGTGGTAGCTGTTCACGGTTGGGTTGGTGAATGCTAGAAGCGATGGAGCGTGCTTCAAGATACCGCCGATGTACCAGCGAGCTACGTCTGAAAGTCCACCGTAACCAGCCTCGTCATAGAACAAAGGCTTGCCCTCTTTCCAGAGTGACATGTGAACGTGCATACCCGAACCGTTGTCGCCGAAAAGTGGCTTTGGCATGAAGGTTGCGGTCTTGCCCCAACGCTCTGCAACGTTCTTGACGATGTACTTGAACTTCAAGATGTCATCGGCAGAGCTTAGAAGAGTGTCGAACTTGTAGTTGATCTCGCCCTGACCGGCGGTGCCAACCTCGTGGTGGCTTCGCTCAACCTCAAGACCAACAGCAAGAAGCTCTGCAACGATGTCGTCGCGCATGTCTGCGTGCTTGTCAACTGGGGTTACTGGGAAGTAGCCACCCTTGAATGGGGTCTTGTTCGCCAAGTTTCCGCCAGCCTCTTCACGGCCAGAGTTCCAAGCCGCTTCATCTGAGTCGATGAAGTGCATTGAGCTGTTGTTCTTGTATTCGTAACGTACGTCATCGAAGATGAAGAACTCTGCTTCTGGGGCAAAGAATGCGGTGTCTGCAATGCCGGTGCTGGCTAGGTAGTTCTGAGCCTTGCGTGCGGTCTGACGTGGGTCGCGACCGTAAATCTCACCGTTGCGTGGGTTGTAGATGTCGAAGATCATAACCAGGGTGCCACGTGATCGGAATGCGTCTACGTATGCGGTGGTCACGTCTGGGATCAACTGCATGTCTGATTCGTGGATCGATGCGAAACCACGGATTGACGAACCATCGAACAACTGACCATCGATGAAGAACTGCTCGTCGATCTGGTCGATTGGAAGGTTGAAGTGCTGCTGTACACCAGGAAGGTCGGTGAATCGAACGTCTAGGAATTCGATGCCGTTTTCCGGGTTCCTGATGAATGCAAGAACATCGGCGGCGTCTTTAAACTTGAGCTTAGCCATAGGGTGTTTTCCCTTCGAATTGTGGGTGAGGACTGGCACATCGTTAGGCCGTCTAGATAAGTCTACCCAGACAGCGGGGCCCAGCCGGCGATGAAATGTTTCGTGAATGTAAAAACTTTCAAATAGGCTCGGGGGATGAATGATTCACAACGTTGGGCAGGTGACCGACTCGGCTTGCCCGCCGCAGGTTCTGGAAGTCTCGCTAAGATGGGTCGTCGCGTGTTAGCGCTGTCAATCGACTGGGCTGCAGCGCTTCTCGTCTCTTATGCCTTTTTCGCGGCCGACAACACGGCAACTTTGCTGATTTTCGCGGCTCAGAGTTTCATTCTTACCGCGCTAACCGGGTCTAGTTTCGGGCATCGCATCACGGGGTTGCGCCTGCAACGGCTCGACGGTGAGCCAGTCGTTGGTTTTGCCAAGGCGGGCTTAAGAATCGCTTTGATCCTGCTTGTTTTGCCCGCAGTAATTTGGGACAACGACAATCGCGGTCTTCACGACAAGGCAGCCGGCACGGTTCTCGTTCTCCGCTGATGCGGCGCTAACGCTACTTTCTCGAAGCGCGTACTCGGTTTGGGTCGATGCCCTTTGGAATCGGCATTCCACCGGCGATGGCAGACAAACGCTTGTCTACCGCGGCAATCTCGGTGCGATTTAGAGCCTTCTTCATCTTGTAGAGGCTAGAAGCTAGCTTGTGAAGTGGAACACTGCCCTCATCGCCGGTCACGTAAAGGAAACTCACTGGAACTCCCGGTGCAATGCGCTGAATCTTGCGGCGCTCGTCCTCGAGCATTGACTGAACCTTGCTTCGGCTTCCTTCGCCGACTAGCACGATGCCGCCAGGGCCAAGGGCGCGCCAAACGGCATCCTTGGTCTTAGGGCTTATCGCGACAGGCATCTCGGGCGAACGCCAGTTGCGGCGAAGCGACGAACCGAGCACAGCGCCTGCGGCACCCGGTTGGCCAGCGATTTGAGAGTAGGCAGCGCGTTCTGCCCTTCGACTCATGACAATCATCGCTGCAAGGATTCCGGCCAAAACACCGGTCACAATGTAGGCAACCGAAGTGAATACGTTGCCGGCGGCAAAGAGAATCGATGCTAGAAGACCGACCAGAACTCCGATTGCTAGGGCGAGTAGCGACCACCAAAGCGCTGTTGAGTCTGCCTTGATGGTCATTCGGTAAACCGAGACCAGTTGAGCCATGCGACCTGGAGTTTTATTTGCTTTGTTGCTTGTTTTTGCCATTGGATAAGCCTATTGGTTGGAGTTAGTGAACTGCCTGACCGAAACCCGATTTCTCGGCTGCATCGGCTAAGTGCATTAGATGGGCGGGGACCTCGCGACCCTTTTTCTTCATTGATTGAGCCCAAAGTCGACCGGCTCGGTAAGAACTTCTGACCAAAGGACCGCTTAGAACACCAAGGAAACCAATTTCTTCTGCCTCTTCGGCCATCTCAGCAAACTCTAGAGGCTTGACCCAGCGAGACACCGGATGGTGCTTTGGAGTGGGACGCAAGTATTGGGTAATTGTGATGATGTCGGTGCCGGCGTCATAAAGGTGCTGAAGCGCAGCCGAAATCTCCTCGCGGGTTTCACCCATTCCCAGAATCAGGTTTGATTTGGTGACCAAACCTGCATCCCTCGCCTGAGTGATCACATTGAGTGATCGGTCATAAGAAAAAGCTGGGCGGATCTCCTTGAAAATGCGCGGAACTGTTTCAACATTGTGGGCGAATACTTCGGGTGCAGCGTCGAAGACCTTTTTTAGAAGGTCAGGATTACCCGAGAAGTCCGGAACGAGAATTTCGACGCCGGTACCAGGGGACTTTCGGTGAATCTGCCTGATTGTTTCTGCGTAAAGCCAAGCGCCCTCATCTGGCAGGTCATCCCTGGCCACGCCGGTAACCGTGGCATATCGAAGTTGCATACTGCGAACCGAATTGCCGACGCGACGGGCCTCATCCGGGTCGAAGGCCGCCGGTTTACCGGTATCGATCTGGCAAAAATCGCATCTGCGTGTGCACTCTGAGCCTCCGATGAGAAAAGTCGCCTCACGGTCTTCCCAGCATTCGAAGATGTTTGGGCAGCCAGCCTCCTGGCAAACCGTGTGAAGGCCTTCTTGCTTTACCAGTGACTGAAGCGCTTGATACTCGGGGCCCATGTTTGCCCTGGTCTTGATCCACTCAGGCTTTTTTTCGATCGGCACCGCACTGTTGCGAGCCTCGA
>JBEEPX010000046.1:0-2897 GCA_041190885.1 Actinomycetota bacterium | reverse complement strand
CCGATTGAACGGTGTTGATCAGCCAGTCCAGGATGTCGTTCATGAGCCAATTCTCGCACTACAGAGCGCCCCGCTGGGCATTTGAACTAGATGGCTGTCGAAAGCAGGCGTAGGCGCCGCTCGAAAGACTCTAGGTGTTTCGGTTTACCCAGCGGACCACCTAGATCAACCCACTCTGATGCGACGCGAATGCCTTGAAGTGAACTGAGCGCCCAAACTTCTAAGCCAACTAAATCAGCGGGTTTGGCAGTCACCAACCTGGTTTTGATTCCCATTTGTTCGGCAATCGAAAAAACCTCGCGCCTGGTGATCGAATCAAGCCACGGCAATTCATCGCCTGGGGCACACAGAACGTCGTCTTGCCACCAAACAATCGCGCTCAAAGCACCTTCAAGGATGTTGCCCCGCGCGTCAGTGATTACCGCTTCATCGGCGCCGTGCATCTGGGCGTTTCGTCTCATCTGCAGACAGAGCGAGAGGTCGGGGCCCTTGATCAAAGGATTGTTCCGAGGATCAGATTGCGGATAGGACCACAATTTGATTGAGCCAAGTTGATCTGGCGCTTCACGAATTCTCAAAAATAACTGGGCACCACTGTCGCCCTCGGTGTGCAACTCGATTCTCGGAAACAAGCGGCCAGGAACCCTAAGGGCTTCTTCTACGGCATGGAAAAAGCTTGGCAACTGAACCAGAAGCTCGGGTGCGGACTCGGCTGTCCAGTCTGCGAACCTTTCGAAGTGGGCTTGCAGTGAACGCGCCCTACCGTCTGCTGACAGCCATGAATCGGCAACTGCCAATTGCGGTTCCCCGGTTGATTCAGACTGTTCTACCAGCGCGCCAGATTGAAAGCGAAAGAATTTGGCGGATTCGCTCATGCTCTAGACCTCCTCGCTGGTTCAAAGTGCCCGTGCGTCTAATCTAGATAGGAACAAAGCGGTTACAAAATCGACACCCAGAATGCATCGAAGGAGTGAACCCATGCGCCTGTTTTCAGCCCGACTAGACGCTTGGGTCAGTGCACCAGACATCTTCACTTTGCTGCATTCTAAAGACGAACACTCATTCTGGTTAGATCGAGAGCACCACCCGACTCACCGGTATTCGGTCATCGGTGCCTCAAGCGGCACCAGCGATCTCGAAGATCTTGCTCAAGTTCGCGAAAGTTTGCTGCCAATTGAAAACCAACTCGATTTACCATTCGCTTGGCGTCCGGGTGTTGCCGGCGTTCTCTCCTACGAGGGGAGACCGCACTTTCTTGCGGTCGACCGCGCAATTGTTTTGGATCACGATTTGCAACACCTCTACTTTGTAGGGCTATTCGAATCCCAGGAGCAATTTAGACATTGGCATCAGGCTGCACTGCTTCGACTCGGGCTTTCGGGCGGCCAGGTTGCCAGCTACCGGCATCTAAACGGTCAGGGGTCGGTTGATTCGGTTTCGCTTCGCCACGATTCCGCCGCCTACCTAAAAATGATTGAGCGAGCCATTGAGCACATTGCTGCTGGCGATGTCTATCAGCTTTGCCTGACGAACCAAATCTCGATGCGTCACAGCCTCGATCCATTGAATGTCTTTCTTCAGCTCAGATTGCAAAATCCAGCCCCATACGCCAGCTATTTTCGATTTGGCGACCTAAGGCTCGTGTCGAGTTCGCCCGAACAGTTCATTTCGGTCAGCTCACAGGGCGCACTCAGCACCAGGCCCATAAAGGGCACCAGACCGAGGGCAAATAATCCAATCGAGGATGCCGAAATCGCAGCGGAGCTTGAGGCGAACGAAAAAGAGCGTGCCGAGAATCTGATGATTGTCGACCTAATGCGAAATGACTTCGGTCGGGTGGCTCAACCAGACTCAATCAGCGTTCCGGAGTTGTTCCATGTTGAAACCTATGCAACCGTGCATCAATTAGTTAGCACGGTGACGGCGCAGTTGGCAGAAGGTCATGACGCTGTGGATGCACTGGAAGCCTGTTTTCCAGGTGGTTCGATGACCGGAGCACCAAAAATTCGAGCGATGGAATTGATCAAAGACCTAGAAGCTGGTGAACGCGGTCTCTATTCGGGAGTAGCCGGCTTCATCGGTGCAGATGGCGCTGCCGAGTTCGGCATGATCATTCGAAGCATCGTCTTTGAGGGCCAAAATGCGACCATCGGCGTGGGTGGAGGAATCACCTCGGATTCGGATCCGCTAGCCGAACTCGAAGAAACGAAATTGAAGGCGGCAGCCCTGTTGAAAGCGCTAAACGCCCCCGACCCTTGGGCTTGATTGGTAACCTTTACAAGGGATTCTTCCCAACGATTTCATGAAGAGTGAGTAAATGACCGACCAAAACGCGAACGCGACCGCCGAGAACGAATACGACGTCGCTGCCATCCAAGAAAAGTGGCTTCCGGTTTGGGATGAATTGCGCCCTTTTGCATCGGGTAAACCTGGTGATCAGCGTCCGAAGAAGTACGTTCTCGACATGTTCCCATACCCGTCGGGCGACCTTCACATGGGTCACGCCGAAGCGTACGCACTTGGCGACGTAATCTCTCGCTACTGGGTTCAAAAGGGTTTCAACGTTATGCACCCGATTGGCTGGGACAGTTTTGGTTTGCCAGCCGAAAACGCTGCCATCAAGCGTGGGCTTGATCCAAAGGGTTGGACCTACGACAACATCGCTCAGCAGCGCTCATCGATGCGCCGCTATGCCTGTTCATTTGACTGGGATCGAGTTCTAGTTACCTCAGACCCGATCTACTACCGCTGGAATCAGTGGCTGTTCCTAGAGTTCTACAACAAGGGTTTGGCCTACCGCAAGAACTCGAATGTGAACTGGTGCCCAAGTTGCCAGACCGTTTTGGCAAATGAGCAGGTTGTTCAGGGTTTGTGTGAACGTTGCGACAGCGTCGTAA
>JBEEPX010000045.1:0-17249 GCA_041190885.1 Actinomycetota bacterium | reverse complement strand
CCACGGGACTCAACAACTTTGCCCACGGCGACATGCTCACCTTCGGTGCTCTATTCACCTACCTCTTCTATGTGGTCTTCGACTGGCCGCTGCTGGTTGCCGCAACCGCAACCATCGCCTTGAGTGCCCTGTTTGGCTGGAGTCAAGACGCAGCACTTTGGCGCCCACTTCGTAAACGTCGTTTGGGTCTAAACCAGATGATGATCGTCTCGATCGGTTTCTCGATCGTGGTTCGCTACATCTTGCTTTTGTTCTTCGGCGGCGAAACCAAGGTCATCTCTGGTGACTTTGAAGCAGTCATCATCGGCCCGATCAACACCACCGTGAACTCCCTTGGCTCAATGGCAATCAGCGTGGTTACTCTCGCCGCAGTTGCCCTGTTCCTGACCCGCACCCGCATCGGCAAGGCAACCCGCGCGGTTAGCGACAACGCCTCACTCGCCGCATCAACCGGTATCGATGTCGAGCGCATCATTCGCATCGTTTGGGTGGTTGCCGGTGGCCTCACCGGTCTTGCCGGCATCTTGTATGGTCTGCAGTTCCAGGCAAACTGGATGACCGGTTTCCAGATTCTGTTGCTCTTGTTCGCAGCCGTAACACTTGGTGGTCTTGGAACCGCTCTCGGTGCAACCGTGGGTGCGCTCATCATCGGTATGGTCGTCGAGGTTTCATCGCTGATCATCCCAACCGACCTAAAGTATGCAGCTTCGCTAATCATCTTGATCTTGGTTCTTCTGGTTCGCCCTCAGGGTGTTCTGGGCAAGAAGCAGAGAATCGGCTAAGGGAGAAAAACCATGGATTGGCTAAACATTGGCAGCCTCGCTCTAGGCGAGCTCTTCAGCCCATTTACCGCGACCTTCATTCTTTGTGCTCTTGGTCTTTCGGTTCACTTCGGCTACACCGGTTTGCTTAACTTCGGCCAGGCTGCGTTTGCCGCGGTCGGTGCCTACGGCATGGCAATTTCGGTTTTGACCTTCGGTCTTCCGCTTGGCGTTGGCATCTTGATGGGCTTGCTGGCCTCGGCTATTTTTGCCGTGATTCTCGGCATTCCGACCCTTCGACTTCGTGCCGACTACCTAGCGATCGTCACGATTGCGGCATCCGAGGTGTTCCGTTATTTCATGACCACCATCGGCTTTGCAAAGGTCACCGGTGGTTCAAACGGTCTCAGCCAGTTCGGCGATGACTTCTGGGCGGCAAACCCATTCCCAGAGGGCACCTACGGTTTCGGCCCATTCATGTACCGCGCCGACGAACTATGGATTCGCGTCGTGGCCTTCGCACTCATCGCGCTTGGCGCCGTGTTCGTTTGGCTACTCATGCGTTCGCCGTGGGGCCGTGTGCTCAAGGGCATCCGTGAAGACGAGGATGCGGTTCGCAGCCTTGGCAAGAACGTCTTTGCCTACAAGCTTCAGGCCCTAATCATCGGTGGCGCCTTGGCTGCACTCGGTGGCATGGTCTTCGTAATCAACCTTTCGAACGTTCAGCCTCAGTCTTGGGGAACCACCTTCACCTTCATGATCTGGACCGTGCTGCTTCTCGGCGGCGCGGCAACCATCCTTGGACCAATCGTTGGTGGAATGGTGTTCTTCGTTCTGCTCAGCGTCACCCAGGGCATCATGAGTGGCTTGGTAGACATCGGAGCGCTTCCGTTCCTAACCTTGCCTCAGGTCGGTCAGATTCGATTCCTACTTATTGGTCTAGCGCTAATGCTTTTGGTCATCTTCAGACCACAGGGCATTTTCGGCAACAAAAAGGAGCTGCAGTTCAATGGCTAACGAAATTTCAATCGGCCCAGCCGCTCCTGGCTGCAAGAAGCACGACCCGATTCTGGTTGCCGACAATGTCATGCGCCAGTTCGGTGGCCTCACCGCGGTCAACGTCGAGCACGTCGAGATTCCTCGCGGGCAGATCACCGCTCTGATCGGCCCAAACGGTGCCGGCAAGACCACGTTCTTCAACCTGCTCACCGGTTTTGACAAGCCAAACACCGGCAGCTGGACATTCGAGGGCAAGAACCTAGCCGGCGTGCCTTCATACAAAGTGGCTCGCCTCGGCATGATTCGCACCTTCCAGTTGACCAAGGCTCTCAGCCTCTTGACCGTGATCGAGAACATGCGTTTGGGTGCTCAAAAGCAACCTGGCGAGAGCTTCTTGCGCGCGCTGATTCGCCCGCTCTGGTCGAAGCACGAAGCCGCCATCACCGTTAAGGCAGACGACCTGCTAAAGCGCTTCAAGCTCGATGCCAAGCGTGAAGATTACGCGGCTGCGCTCTCTGGTGGCCAGCGCAAACTTCTTGAAATGGCTCGCGCACTGATGAGCGAACCAAAACTTGTGATGCTCGACGAGCCAATGGCTGGCGTGAACCCTGCGCTAACTCAAAGCCTGCTCGACCACATCAAAGACCTAAAGAAGAACGGCACCACCGTTTTGTTTGTCGAGCACGACATGCACATGGTGCGCCACATCTCTGACTGGGTAATCGTGATGGCCGAGGGCAAGGTTGTGGCCGAGGGCCCACCGGCTCAGGTTATGAAAGACCCAGCGGTTATCGACGCCTACCTCGGTGCTCACGCCGACACCGACCTCGGCACCGTGGCAATCAACGTTCCAGGCAAGGCAGGCAACTAATGACTACCCAAACTCCGGTTGTTTACGCAGAACACCTAGATGCCGGCTACCTGCCGGGCATCAACATTTTGAACGACTGCTCGCTGGTCGCTAACCAGGGCGAACTAATTGGCATCATCGGCCCAAACGGCGCCGGCAAGTCAACACTGCTCAAGTCAATCTTTGGCCAGGTCAACATTCGCTCTGGCAAGATCTGGTTGAATGGCGAAGACATCACCGGCCTCAAGGCCAACAAGCTGGTCTCTAAGGGCGTTGCATTCGTTCCTCAGACCAACAACGTGTTCCCGAGCCTCACCATCGAAGAGAACCTGCAGATGGGTGTGTTTCAGACCCCTAAGCGCTTCGATGAGCGCTTCGAGTTTGTCACCAGCCTGTTTCCTGATCTAGCCAAGCGTCGCCACCAAAAGGCCGGTTCGCTATCGGGTGGTGAACGTCAGATGGTTGCCATGGGCCGCGCGCTAATGATCGACCCATCGGTGCTACTACTCGATGAGCCGTCTGCTGGTCTTTCGCCGGTTCGCCAGGATGAAACCTTCTTGCGCGTGCGCGAGGTCAACAAGGCCGGCGTAACCGTGATCATGGTCGAGCAGAACGCTCGCCGCTGCCTTCAGATCTGTGACCGCGCCTACGTGCTCGACCAGGGCCACGACGCCCACACCGGCACCGGCCGTGAGCTTCTGAACGACCCTAAGATGATCGAGCTCTACCTCGGAAACCTAGCCGACCTGTAAGCAGCAACGAACACCACGCTTTTCGTTTGGCGTCGCACCGCTAAACTCTTAGCTGTCCGTGACCTCTCTCTCTGGTCACGGCAAAGCAAAACCCCCGGGCTTTCGCCCGGGGGTTTTGTGTTTGGTAAGTGATTACTTAACCGAGTTACCTGCTACGACCTCAAGAAGGGTGTAAGTACCTTCCTTGCCGTACTGGTGGATACCGATTGAAGCACCGGTTGGGTCACCATTGTCGTCGAACTCGATTGGACCTGAGAAACCGTCGTAGTCAATGTCCTTGCCATCCTTGATAGCTGCAAGACCTGCTGCGAAGTCGGTAACCTTCTCGCCACCGGTTGAAACTGACTGCATGTTTGCAGCGATAGCCTCACCAGAGTCGTTGCCAGCCTGCTCAGCTGCAAGAGCTAGCAGGATAACGGCGTCGTAGGTCTCTGCAAGGTAAGCAAATTCCTTTAGTTCTTCGCCGTGGTTGGTCTTGTAAAGGTCAGAAGCACGCTTCTTGAATGCCTCGTCGGTCTGGCCACCAGGAAGAGTTCCCTTGGCGCCCTCGATGTAGCCCTTCCATGACTGGTCAGAGAAGTTAGCTAGGTTGCCGTCTACGAAGTAGATCTTTGAACCGTCGAAGTTCTTCTTCTGAAGAGCTGGAACGATCTTCTTGATCTCGTCGTATGAGATGACTAGAACTGAGTCAGCGCCGGCGGCGATGGTCTGGTCAACAATGGTGTCAAAGTTGGTCTCTGCCTCTGGGAAAGGAAGTGATGAAACTACCTTTGCGCCAGCAGCTTCGATAACAGCCTTTGCCTTAGCCTCTAGGCCCTCACCGTAAGCAGTCTGCTGGTAGATGATTGCAACGTTTTCGTTGCCATCTGCCACGATCTGGTTACCGACGATTGCACCCTGAAGAAGGTCTGATGGAGCGGTACGGAAGTAGTAACCGCCGTCTTTCCAGTCAGTTAGGTCTGGTGCGGTGTTTGACATCGAGATCTGAACGGTCTTGTTCTTGGTGACCTGGTCGATGATCAAACGGGTAACGCCTGATGCAGCTGCACCAACGATTGCGTCAACGCCCTCTGAAAGCAACTTGGTTGCTGATGCAGGTGCGATTTCTGGGTGGTCACCGTCTGATGAGTCTTCTACAGACCACTCGACTGGCTTACCTAGAACGCCACCGGCTGCGTTGATGTCTGCAACTGCAAGCTCAGCACCAGCGATTTCTGGTGGTGAAAGGAATGCAAGTGCTCCGGTTAGTGGAAGAACTCCACCAAGCTTTAGTACGCCATCGCCCGCTGCATACTCTGATGCTGGGGTCGATGCGCAACCTGAAAGTGCTAGGGCAGCTGCTGCAACTAGTGCAACTGCGCCCGAGAACTTGCGCGAGGTTGAAAATGCGCTCATATGTATAGCTCCTAATTTCGGGTGAGTGGGCAGCGGCATCATTGCTGGTCGCTGCACAACGTTGAGTCTAGCCAGTTGGAAGGGCTTGCAAAGGGGGCGGTGAAACAGATTGAAACGTTCATAAAAAGGGGCACTTCGGGATAAGTGAAAATCTAGGCTGAATTTGCGAAATCGGTTGTAACCCTCAAAAAAAAGTGCGAAATCAGTAGCAATTCGCGGCTTTAACGACGGATGTAACAATCTTGTTTCATCTTCGTGAAGACTGGGCGACCGCAGCAAAAACGCCAGGTTTTGACCAAAAACCTAGCCCTTGATTGGCCGCCTAGATCGGCTCAGCATGTCATAGGTGAGCGCAGCGAGGCCAACCCAAACCAGGCCAAAGCCAATCCACCTTGCCGGCGGCATCGGCTCGTGAAATACCGCGAGTGCTGTGATGAACTGAATGACCGGCGTCATGTACTGAAGTAATCCAACGTATGAAAGCGGCAGCAGCTTGGCGGCCGACCCGAACATGATTAGCGGAATCGCGGTCATGAACCCGAACAGTGCCAGACCGAAGGCGCCCCAGGGGCCATGCTGATCGAATTGAATGCCCGGCACGGTTGCCGCAACGAAAGACAGCTGAATGATGGCGATCGGGGTTAGAAAACCCGACTCGATGGCATAGCCGGTGAGCGGCGCAATCTTGCCGCCAACTTTATTTTTGGCTAGGCCGTAGACACCGAACGAGAACGCAAGGCTAAGCGCAATCCAAGGCAGGTGGCCATAGTCAAAGGTAAGAACCGTCACCGCAACGGCACCAAAGCTAACCGCCACCCACTGCAGCGGGCGCAGTTTCTCTTTCAAGAAAACCACGGCCAGCGCAATGGTCACCAGCGGGTTGATGAAGTACCCGAGCGAAGACTCGATGATGCGCCCCGAGGCCACACCAATCACATAAACCCACCAGTTGATCATGATCATCACGGTCGAGACCAGCATCCAAGTCAGTGATTTTTTATCACGGATGACCGGCAGGATTGTGCCCCAGGTGCGGGTTGCGGTGAGCAGGATGACAGCCATCACAAAGCCAAAGATGATGCGCCAGCCGACGATCTCATCGGCGGTCGCAAAGCTGCCGAGAACCGAGATGATGATTGGAAAGCTGCCCCAGATTAGATAGGCGCCAATGCCAAAAGAAAACCCCCGACCGAGGCCGGGGGTTTTCGAAGAATTCATACGTCTTAGCGTACGACCACTGCAAGCACGTCGCGTGCAGAAAGCACTAGGTACTCTTTGCCGTTGAACTTTAGCTCGGTGCCGCCATACTTTGAGAAGATGACCTTGTCGCCAACGTTTACGTCAACCGGAATGCGAACACCCTTGTCGTCAACGCGACCTGGACCGACGGCAATAACCTCGGCCTCCTGTGGCTTCTCTTTTGCGGTGTCTGGAATAACCAGACCCGAAGCGGTTACCTGCTCGGCCTCTACAGGCAGAACAACGATGCGATCTTCAAGTGGCTTAATTGAAACCGACATGATTCCCTCTTCTGTTACTAACGGATGGTGATTCAAGATTAGCACTCTAAACCAGAGAGTGCTAGTTGCGACAAAGTATCGTTGAGGCATGGAACGCGAAGACTTTATTGCCTTGCTCTCGCCCGAGGGGCAAGCGCTGTTGGCAAAAGTCGCCAAAGTCGACGCAAAGGCCGATGTGGTGAGCCTGGTTTCAAAGCTTCGTGCCGAGGGGCACAATCCCCTCTTGGTTGCCGCTGTGCTCACTCAGGCCAAGCTGCGCAGGCGGGCTCAATCAAAGTTTGGCGAGTTTGCCGACCGCATGATTTTCACCGAACCGGGCCTCGAGCAGGCATCGAGGCTCAGCGTTGCCGCTCTGCACGCCGGCCGTTTTCGCGCCGCCGGCATCACCGATGTTGCCGACCTGGGCTGTGGCATTGGCGCAGAGTCGCTGGCGCTTGCCAGCCTTGACATTCTGGTGCACGCTCGCGAAATCGACGAGGTTACCGCGGCGGTCGCAACCTACAACCTGGCCCCTTTCGATAACGCCGAGGTGCAGCAGGCCGATGTGACCGAAATCAACTTGGATGCCTTCGGCGGCCTGTTCTTTGACCCGGCAAGACGAGAACTGGGTGGCCCTGCCCGTGAACGAGCGGCTCGAAAGTTTGACCCGATGGCGTTCTCGCCGAGCTTTGATTTTGTAATGCAGGCAGCTGCCAAAAAACCGACCGGCGTAAAGTTTGGCCCTGGCCACCCGCACGAGGGAATCCCCGATGAGGCCGAAGCCCAGTGGGTTTCGGTTGGCGGCGACCTGGTTGAGTTGGGGCTTTGGTTTGGAGCGGTTGCCAGGCCCGGCGTCAAGCGTTCGGCATTGCTGCTGACTGCCGACGGCAAGCACGAGATCACGAGCGACTCGACCAAGCGACAAGACGCCGAACTCGGCTCGCTTCAAGAATTTGTTTATGAGCCAGACAACGCGGTCGTTCGCTCGCACCTGATTGGTCAGCTGGCCGAGCAAATCGGGGCGACCATCTTTGCCCCTGAGATCGCTTACCTGACCACCGCTCAGCAAATTTCTTCGCCTTGGCTCAAGGGTTATCGAGTGCTCGACGAAATGGCATTCGACCGCAAGAAACTTAAGGCCTATCTAAAAGAGCGTTCGATCGGAACCCTCGAAATCAAGAAGCGCGGCTCAGACATCGTTCCAGAGCAACTGCGTAAAGAGCTGGCACCGAAAGGAAAAGGCGCCGCCACCCTGATTGTTACCAGGGTGGGCGACGCCCATCGTGTTCTTATTTGCGAGAGCCTGAAGTAATCGGACCTCGCTAAACAGAAGTTAGTTGTTCTGAGTGGTGGTGCCGTCGGTCATCATGTTGCCAGGCATCTCAGGCATCTGGAAACCCTGACCACCGTTCATTTGGCCGCCATTCATCTGGCCACCGTTCATGTGGTCTCGCATGCCGCCATCGCCATCACGGTCGCCAAAGCCACCGCCGAAACCATAGCCGCCCTCCATGCCGCCGCCAAGGTGACCTAGGCTCCAAATTCCCGCCGCTGCCCAGAAGACGGTCGAGAGAATCCAGAAACCGATGACCGCGTAACCAACCGCGATGCCGGCGATTGCCATGCCGCGACCAGACTCTGCGGTCTTCTTGATCTGGGCGAGCGAAATGTGACCGGTGATTACACCGGCGACTGCACCGAAACCGGTGACTGCGGTTGCCAGCGAGACAACCGAAAGAGTGTTGAGTTTGGCAAAGTCAAACTTTGCCTTTGGTGCTTCTTTAACCTCGTCGGCAACTACCTCTGGGGCTTCGTTCTTTTCTGCCATTTTGAATCTCCTTGGGTTTCGCCCTTTGTTGGGCTCGAGATAAGTTGACCAGCGAAGTCTGGGAGTCGTCTGAATATAGCCTGCGAGGCGTCTAGGAGATTAGAGACTTTGAACGGTGGTGACCGGCAGGGTCGATTCCGAGCCAAAGTTCAGGCTCGAGGGCTGTCGGCCATCCATGATTAATTGGGCACCAAGGGCCGCAATCATCGCGCCATTGTCTGTGCACAGGCTAAATGCCGGGATGCGCAGCTCGATGCCGCGTTGGGCACAGCGCTCGGCGGCAACCTCGCGAAGTCGAGCGTTGGCGACCACGCCGCCGCCCAAAAGCAGCCTTCGCACATTGTGAGCAACGCAGGCATTGACGGCCTTGGTGACCAGCACATCGACAACCGCTTCGCGGAAGCTGGCGGCAACATCGGCGACGTTGAACTCTTCACCCTTGGCCTCGGCAACCTCAACCCAGCGGGCAACCGCGGTCTTTAGTCCCGAAAAGCTGAAGTCGTAGCGATGCTTCTCCATGTCTTTCGGCTGGGTCAAACCGCGAGGGAACCGAATGGCCTTCGGGTCGCCGGTTGCCGCAGCGCGGTCGATCTCGGGGCCACCCGGATATTTGAGACCGAGCACGCGTGCTACCTTGTCGAAGGCCTCGCCGGCGGCATCGTCGATGGTTTCACCTAGCAACTCAACATCGTTGAGCAGATCGCGAACCAACAACAAAGATGTGTGACCACCGCTGACCAGCAGCGCGATGGTTGGGGTCTCGAGCTTGCCGCGCTCAAGAATGTCAACGCCCACGTGGCCAACCAAGTGGTTCACGGCATAAATCGGCTTGTCGAGCGAAACGGCGAGCGCCTTAGCCGCACCGATGCCCACCATCAGGGCACCGCCAAGACCCGGGCCGTTAGTCACCGCAATCGCATCAATGTCTTGCAGGCTCAGGTTGGCAACTCGCAGCGCTTCGCGAAGTGTCGGCTGCAAGGCCTCGAGGTGAGCGCGAGCTGCAATCTCGGGCACAACTCCGCCAAAGCGCGCGTGCTCATCCATGCTGCTTGAAATCACGTTAGCCAGCAGGGTGTTGCCGCGAACAATGCCAACACCGGTTTCGTCACACGATGACTCGATGCCGAGCACAATTGGCTCGCGACCAACGCTGGCCTTGGCAAACTGCAGGCGCATCACCCAGGCATCGATGCCGTCGGGCTGGTAATAGTTTTTGCGGGTGTCGATGTGCTCGAAGCCAAGGCCCAAATAGAGCGACTGGGCAACCGGGTTATCGGCGCGGACCTCGAGAAACATGTCGGTGGCGTGCTGCTTGCGAGCCTCGCCAATCAGGTGAACCATCAGCGCCTTGCCAAGTCCGCGACCCCTGGCAGCCGGCGAAACCGCGATGGTTTGAATGTCGCTCTGGTCACTGCCCGGCACCTTGCTAAGCCCTGCATAGGCAATCAGCTTGTCGTCTTCATAAATAACGGCGTATGTGGTGTGGTGCGCCATGATTTCGAAGTGCATGTTTTCGCGCGACCAGGCATCGGTGGCAAAACACTCGTGCTCGAGCACCATGATGTTTTCTAGGTCGGCCTCGGTGGCGATTCTGATTGCTGGGCCGGTCATCCGCTTACCTTCTTGCCCGCTTCGCGAAGGTCGCGCGGCACGGTGGCATCGGCCTCGCGCAAATAGAGTGCGGTCACATCGTGGCTGGCGCTGCCGTCGGCAAGCTGTGCCTCAAACAGGGCTGTGAGTTGGCGCGCGGCAACTGGCAGCTGGGTGCGAATCGGGTCGATGCCCCGGGCTGCCAGCAACTCTTCGAGGGCTGGCGGTTTAATGACACCCGGGCCGTCGATGCGAACCGGAACACCATGTTCGTTGAGGCCCGAATAGAGCGCCCAATAGATCTCGCTGCGGCGGGCATCGGCGGTCACCAGCAACGGGCGATCAGCCGACACTTGCGAAGAAAGAACTTGGCTCGCTGGCGATTCTGAGGCCCCTGCGTCGCCTGCGGCACCCCCAAGCGCAGCCTTAGCGATCGCATCGAGGCTGACCACTCCAAACAACTTTGCACCGCTGCCCTCGGCAAACATCATGCCGGCGGCAATGCCGATTCGAAGACCGGTGAATGGCGCCGGACCACGGCCAACCACAACCGCCGAGATGCGCCCAGAGTCAACGCCAGCGGTCTTCAACACCTCGGCAATCGAGGCACCGATGCGCTCGGCGTGCTTCATGTTTTCAAGGTATTCAACCTCGGCAACCAGCCGACCATTGTGGTGCAGCGAAACACTCGTGCCGGCAGAGGTGTCGATCGAAAGCGTGTAATTCACTAGATGCCCACCTCGGCCCAGCGCTGGCCGTAACCGGTGATCAAAACATCACGGGTCTCGGATTCGCCGGTGTGATCGCGCTCGATTTCGATGTCGAGCCAATCCTCGGTGATGCCATCGGTCAGGCCTTTGCCCCACTCGACAAGTGTGATCGAATTGGCAAAATCGATGTCAAGGTCGTCAAGTTCGGCAGCGCTCTTGAGGCGATAGGCATCAACGTGCACCAGGTCTGGGCCACCCTCGCACTTGTGGGTGCGAGCCAGCACAAAGGTTGGGCTCGAAACGTTGCCAATTGCTCGAAGAGCCTCGCCAACCCCTCGGGTCATGGTGGTTTTGCCGGCACCTAGAGGGCCGGTCAATAAGATCAAGTCGCCCGCCTTGAAAACCAAAGCCAATTGCTCGCCCAAAGCGTGCATTTCTTCGGGGGTTTCGATGGTGAGCTTGGCAATCACGCGCGAGCTCATTAGACCTCTTCGCCCAAATAACTGCGCTTGAATCGGCCACCCATTCGAGTCACGATTTCATAGTTGATGGTGTCGCAGGCTGCAGCCAAGTCATCGGCCGAAGGCACGCCCGCCGCAGGGTCACCAAAAATGGTCACCAGGTCACCGGCCTTCACGCTGTCGTTGCCAACGTCGAGCACAAACTGATCCATGGCAACTCTGCTGTTAACCTCGTATGACTTGCCCATGATGCTCACGCTTGCCTTGCCAGAGGCGGCCCTTGGCAACCCTTCGGCATAGCCAACTGGAATCAGCGCAAGCGAAGATTCTGCGGCGGTGCGGTGCAGGTAGCCGTAGCTAACACCTTCGCCCGCGGCAACTCGCTTGACCTGAGAAACCTGTGCTGTGGCGGTCATTGCCGGGCGCAAACCAAAGTCGGCCGAGCTGTTCTCGACGAACGGTGAAAGGCCGTAAAGGGCAACGCCGATTCGAACCATCTCGTAGTGCGCCTGAGGGTATTTGATCGAACCGTCGCTTGCGGTTAGGTGACGAAGTTCAAATTCGATGCCGGCTTCTCGAGCCTCGGCCACGGCGGCATCAAAGCGTTCAATCTGGCGAAGGTCGTCGGCCTCTGAGGTGCAAGATAGGTGACTGAAAATGCCAACCACTTGGATGAACCCCTCGGCAACCAGGCCGTGCACGGTCTTCAAGAGCGTTGGCCAGTCGGCCTGACTCGAACCATTGCGGCCAAGGCCGGTGTCGATCTTTAGGTGAATGCGGGCAACGCGACCAAGGTGATCGGCTGCCTTGGAGATTGCCTCGACCTGCGCGATGTTGGCAACGCCAAGCTCGATGCCGGCATCAACAGCGCGCACAAAGTTTTCGTGCGGGTCGTGCAGCCAGGCCAAAATTGGCAGGTCGATCGAGGCGTCGCGAAGGGCGAGCGCCTCTGGGATATCGGCAACGCCAAGATAGTCAACGCCGGCGGCCTCGAGCTTGCGGGCCACCTGAATCATTCCGTGCCCGTAGGCATCTGCTTTCACTACGCCCATAACGAGCGACTTGCCCACTCGGGCACGCATCGTGGCAAGGTTGGCGGCAACGGCGTCGAGATCAATGATTAGTTCTCTCACTGCGCACCTCCCTGTTCTGATTCGGGCGACCCATCAGCAGCGCCTTCGGCAACCACAAAGGCAACCGCTTGGTCGCCATCGTGGCTAATCGAAACGTGAAACTTGCGAATGCCCGCTCTAAGTGCCACTTTAGCCGTCGAACCGTGCAGCCAAATGACCGGTTTTCCGGTCGACTCTTTGCCAACTTCGATTCCGTGCCATTCGAGCCCCGGGTCTCCATTCAAAGCCTTGATGACCGCTTCTTTGGCAGCGAAACGACCGGCCAAGGTTTGAATGCTTGCGTCTACGGTTTCGATGTCTAGAAACAGGCGATCTTTTAGGCGCGGCGTCTCGGCCAGCTTTGCCTCGAATCGGCTGAGCTGAACGGTGTCTACACCAACGCCGATAATCATGTGACTATTCGACGGTTACAGACTTCGCAAGGTTGCGCGGCTGGTCAACATCCAAGCCCTTTGCGGTCGAAAGCTCGAGCGCAAAAACCTGAAGTGGAATAACGGTCAAAAGCGAAGCAAAGATTGACTCGGCCTTTGGCACGAACACGACGTGTTCTGCATAGTCGCCAACCTGGTTGTCGCCCTCTTCGGCAATCGCGATAACTCGGGCACCGCGGGCGCGAATCTCTTGAATGTTAGAGATCACCTTTGGGTGCAGGCTGTCTTCGTCGCGCTGGCTTGGCACGATCACGATGACCGGCTGACCTTCTTCGATCAATGCAATCGGGCCGTGCTTTAGCTCACCGGCGGCAAAGCCTTCAGCATGGATGTAGGCAAGCTCCTTGAGCTTTAGCGCGCCCTCCATGGCAACCGGGAAGCCAACGTTGCGGCCTAGGAACAAGACTGACTTGGCGTTGGCCATGTCTTTGCCGAGCTGGCGAATGCCGTCTAGGCCGTCAAGAACTTCGGCAACACTCTCGGGCATCTGAAGCAGTTCTTTGCCAAGGCGAGCAAGCTCGGCCTTTGGAGTTGCGCCGCGACCGGCTGCCAAGAATAGGGCGAGCAGGTAGCCAGCGGTGATCTGTGCGACAAGAGCCTTGGTTGAAGCAACCGCTACCTCGGGGCCTGCGTGGGTGTAAATGACTGCGTCTGATTCGCGAGCCAGGGTTGCACCCTGGGTGTTGCAGATTGCGAGCACCTTGGCACCGGCCTCTTTGGCGTAACGGGTTGCCATCAGGGTGTCCATGGTTTCGCCAGACTGGCTGACTGCCACGATCAGGGTGTTTGGGGTCACGATTGGGTCGCGGTAGCGGAACTCGTGTGAAAGCTCGACCTGCACCGGAATGCGTGAGAACTTTTCGATTGCATACTTGGCAACATCACAGGCATAGCTTGCGGTTCCGCAGGCAACCATGATGATGCGGTCGATGTTCAAAATGTCTTGAGCGCTAAGGCCGTCGATTTCGGTCAGGCGCACCGAACCGTCTGAACCCAAGCGACCCATCAGTGTGTCGGCAACCGCCTGAGGCTGGTCGGCGATCTCTTTGGCCATGAAGCTTGACCAACCGCCCTTGCTGGCAGCCGAGGCATCCCAGTCAACGGTGAATTCGACCGGGGTAACTGCCTCGCCAGAGAACTTGCGAATGCTAACCTCGCCGGCACGAAGGCTAACGATTTCGTCTTGGCCAACCGAGATAGCGCGCTTGGTGTGCTCAACGAATGCTGCAACGTCTGAGCCCAAGAAGTTTTCGCCGTCGCCAAGACCTATCACCAATGGCGCGTTGCGGCGGGCAGCCAAAACAACATCCGGCTGGTCTTCGTGAATAACAAGAATGGTGAATGCACCGTGCAAACGCTGAACCACGTTGGCGAATGCGGTTGGCAGGTCGCCGGTAGCTTCGAACTCGCGGGCGATCAGGTGAGCGGCAACCTCTGAGTCGGTCTCAGATGCAAAGCGGGTGCCCTCGGCCAAAAGCTCGGCCTTGAGTTCGGCAAAGTTCTCAATGATGCCGTTGTGAATAAGTGAAAGCTTGCTGGTTGGGCCACCAAGGTGTGGGTGAGCGTTGCCGTCGGTTGGTGCGCCGTGGGTTGCCCAGCGGGTGTGACCGATTCCGATGTTGGCTGCAGGCAGCGGGTGGTTCGTGATTTCGGCAATCAGGTTGTCGAGTTTGCCAGCCTTTTTGCGGGTCTCGAGGCCACCGCCGTTGGCGATAACCGAAACACCAGCCGAGTCATAGCCGCGGTATTCAAGGCGACGCAATCCGCCGAGAAGAACATCAAGGGTTGACTTCGGGCCTACATAACCCACGATTCCACACATGCTTCTAATTTACGGCAGAATGGCTCTTTGTGAGCGCAGCACAGGCGGGCAACAACACCGATTCGGGCAATCAACTAAGCCCGTTCGTTGAAATCTCGCGTGCCGACTGGGCCGAGCTTGGTCACGCCACCGAATTGCCGCTGACCGAAGCCGAAATTCAGCAAATTCGTGGTCTCGGCGACTTTCTAGATATCAAAGAAGTCACCGATGTTTACCTGCCGCTCAGCCGCCTTTTGAACCTGTATGTCGCCGAGTCGCAAAAGCTTCATCGGGTCACCAGCGACTTTCTAGGCGAGCGCGCTGGCCGCACTCCATTCATCATTGGAGTTGCCGGTTCGGTTGCGGTAGGCAAGTCGACCGTCTCGCGTTTGCTCAAAGAATTGCTGAGTCGCTGGGAGGGAACCCCTCGCGTCGAACTGATCACCACCGATGGCTTTCTGTTCCCTAACGCCGAACTAGAGAAGCGCGGGCTGATGGCACGCAAGGGTTTTCCGGAGTCTTACGACCGCCTAGCTCTATTAAAGTTCGTGGCCGACGTCAAGTCGGGTGCCGCCGAGGTCGAGGCACCGGTTTATTCGCACCTCAGCTACGACATCGTGCCGGGCGAAACGATTGTCGTGCACTCCCCCGATGTGTTGATCGTTGAGGGCCTAAACGTCTTGCAGGCTCCGGGTGTTGGTCAAGAGTTGGCGCTTAGCGACTACTTCGACTTCAAGATTTATGTTGATGCCGAGGCATCAAACCTGAGCGCATGGTTTGTGAAGCGCTTCGAAAAACTGCGCGACTCTGCCTTCACCAACCCGGCCTCTTATTTTCACCGGTATGCCGAGATGCCTTTCGACAAGGCTTTGGCTCGGGCCAACGAAATCTGGCAGACCATCAACCTGCCAAACCTGATTCAAAACATTTTGCCTACTCGCAACCGCGCCACCCTGGTGCTGCGCAAGGGCGACAATCACACCGTCGAATCGGTGTTGCTGCGCAAGCTTTAGGCGCTAAGGGCGCATCCGCAGTTTCGGTCATGAAATTGGTGCGCCAAAATTGACAGTCAAAACGTTATAAAAGCCTGAAAGATTCACAGCCAACTCACAGTTGACTCAATATGAGCCATTCGTATGGGTGTCGCCAGGTGCAATAGAAACCTTGGCACCGACGATGCAAACGATGACTTTCTAGTACATCTATTGAAAGGCTACAAATGAACACTCTCTCAGAGACGCTCTCAAACGGGCAATTTAACCTGGTTTATAACATCCTGTCGTTGGGTCTAGCATCGATGCTATTCACTTCGATTTTCCTTTTTGTTGCTCGTGACCGGGTACTGCCTCGCTACCGCATGGCAGTAATGGTTTCAGGCACTGTAACCGCAATTGCTACCTATCACTACTTCAGAATGTTCGACAACTTCAACCACGCCTTCGCTGGCATGGCTGACAACAACCCAGACGCCTACAACGTTGGCTATCGCTACGTTGACTGGTTGCTAACTGTTCCACTGCTTCTAGTTGAGCTTGTTGCTGTTTTGGCTTTGGCCCGTGCAGCTCAGTCATCAATATTGAACCGCTTGGTTCCTGCTGCAGCAGCCATGATCGCTCTTGGTTACCCTGGCGATGCAAAGCTAGACATCTGGGGTCTTGACCCATCGGTATGGGGCCTTCTATCGACCATCCCATTCCTATACATCTTGTATGTCTTGTTCATCGAACTAGGCAAGAGCCTAAGCAAGCAGTCAGAGGCTGTTCAGCGCAAGGTTAAGTTGCTTCGCATCTTGCTCATCGCAACCTGGGGTGTCTACCCAATCACCTTCATCTTGGCAATGGGCTCAACCGGCTTCAACGCCAACGAGTTCGTAGCTCGTGAAGTTGGTTACAGCATTGCCGACGTCTTGGCTAAGTGTCTATTCGGTCTGATCATCTTCTCGATCGCCCGAATCAAGTCAGCTGAAGAATCAGCAGACTTCGCAAAGACCGAGTTCAAGGACTAGTCGAACCGAACTCCAATAAAGAACGGGGTCACCGAAAGGTGGCCCCGTTTTTTATTGCCTAGATTTTAGAGCTTGAGTTCGGCTTCGACCACGCGCGCAATGCGCTCGGCCCAGCTTTGTGCGGTGCCTTCGTCGGCGGCTTCAACCATCACGCGAACCAGAGGCTCGGTGCCAGAAGCACGCAGAAGCACGCGGCCACTGCCGTGCAGGTCGGCCTCGGCCTCGGCAACACAGGCCTGAACGGCTGCGTTCGAATCGACCTTGGTCTTGTCTACGCCCTTGACGTTGATAAGAACCTGAGGGTAGACCTTCATTGCGGTAGCCAGTTCGGCCAGAGTCTTTTTGGTGCGGGCAACCTCGGCGCCAATCTTAAGGCCGGTCAAAATGCCATCGCCAGTGGTTGCATACTGGCTAAAAATAACGTGACCCGATTGCTCGCCACCGAGGGTGTAGCCACCGGCGCGAATTTCTTCGAGCACGTAGCGGTCGCCGACCTTGGTCTCGATCATGTTGATGCCGTTTTCTTGCATCGCAATCTTGAGGCCAAGGTTGCTCATCACGGTTGCCACCAGGGTGTTACGCGCCAACTGGCCACGCTCTTTTAGTGACAAAGCCAGGATGGCCATAATCTGGTCGCCGTCGACAATGGCACCGGTGTGGTCCACGGCAAGGCAGCGGTCGGCATCGCCGTCGTGGGCAATTCCAAGATCTGCGGCGTGTTCGAGCACTGCGGTCTGCAGGGCACTCAGGTGGGTCGATCCATAGCCGTCGTTGATGTTTAGGCCGTCTGGGTCGGCACCGATTACGACAACCTTGGCACCCGCATCGGCAAAGACCTCTGGCGATACGCCAGCTGCTGCACCGTGGGCACAGTCGAGAACAATCTTTAGGCCATCGAGTCGGTTGGGCAGCGACTTGAGCAAGTGCACAATGTAGCGGTCTTCGGCATCGGCAAATCGAGTAACGTGACCAACGCCGGCACCAATCGGGGCGAGCTTTTCGCCGGCCATTGCGGCCTCGATTGCTTCTTCGAT
>JBEEPX010000044.1:0-5969 GCA_041190885.1 Actinomycetota bacterium | reverse complement strand
CTTACTCAGGCTCGTGACGCACTCATCGAGCGCACCTACGAGTCGCTCAAGGGTGCCAAGCAGGCCATCGTGCACTTCTATAACTCGACTTCGGTTCTGCAGCGTCGAGTTGTTTTCAACCAAGACAAACAGGGCATCATGGACATCGCCCTTGCCGGAGCGCGCAAGTGTCGTTCACTCGAGTCGACAATTCCAGATACCGACGTCTACTACGAGTACTCGCCAGAGTCTTACACCGGCACTGAACTTGAGTATGCCGTCGAGGTTTGCAACGCGGTGATTGAGGTTATCGACCCTAAGCCCGACCACAAGATGGTTATCAACCTGCCAGCGACCGTTGAGATGGCAACACCGAACGTATACGCAGATTCGATCGAGTGGATGAGCCGCAACATCAATCGCCGTGACAGCATTCTCATTTCGCTTCACCCGCACAATGACCGCGGCACAGCGGTTGCCGCAGCGGAACTTGGCTATCTTGCCGGAGCAGATCGAATTGAGGGCTGCCTTTTCGGCAACGGTGAGCGCACCGGAAACGTCGATCTAATCACTCTTGGTTTGAACCTATTCAGCCAGGGTGTAGACCCGCACATCGATTTCAGTAACCTCGACGAGATCAAGCGAACCGTCGAATACTGCAACCAGTTGCCGGTGCACGAGCGCAGCCCATACGGTGGAGATTTGGTTTACACGGCATTCTCGGGTTCACACCAAGACGCCATCAAAAAGGGTTTTGAACTGATGGAGAAGGACGCCAAGCAAAAGGGCGTTTCTGTCGATGACCTCGTTTGGGCGGTTCCATACCTTCCTATTGACCCAAAGGATGTTGGCCGTTCATACGAGGCCGTAATTCGCGTCAACTCGCAGTCTGGCAAGGGTGGTGTGGCGTACCTACTCAAGACCGACCACCAACTAGATCTTCCTCGCAAGCTTCAGATTGAATTCTCACGCGTGGTTCAAAACAAGACCGACCAAGATGGTGGCGAGGTATCGTCGAGCAATCTTTGGGACATTTTCACCGACGAGTACTTGCCTGCACAGCCTGATCGCATCGACCTAAAGTGGGGTCGCTTCGAACTGAAGAAGATGCGAACCGAGAGCAACATGGATGGCGTCGTGGCACTAGACATCATCCTTCGTGACGGCGCCGGTGAACTGGCTGCGCATGGCACAGGAAACGGACCAATATCGGCTTTCTTGGACGTTCTAGCAAAGCAGGGCGTCAAAGTTCGTTTGCTTGACTACGTCGAACACACTCTGAGCGAGGGTGGCGATGCTCAAGCGGCAGCCTATGTTGAGCTTGAAGTCGACGGCCAGGTGCTCTGGGGAGTTGGAATCGACGGAGACATCTCAACCGCTTCGCTCAAGGCAGTTATTTCGTCGGTAAACCGAGCCCTTCGCGCCTAGTTTGACCGGTCTACCCGATACTTAGAGGGTGCCACTTTATCGAGACGAAGCAGTAGTTCTGCGAACCCATAAATTGGGTGAGGCGGACCGCATCGTGACGATGCTCTCAAGGGCAAACGGGCAGATTCGTGCAGTCGCCAAAGGAGTTCGTCGAACCGGTTCCAAATTCGGTTCGAGGCTTGAACCTTTCATGGTGATTGAGGCACAGTTTTACGAGGGTAGAACTCTTGATGTAGTGAACCAGGTCGAGACCATCGGTGCATACGGTCGGGAAATCATTGAGGACTATCGCACCTACACCGCCGCAACAGCGATGGTCGAGACCGCCGAGAAGCTAACTGGCGATGACTCGTCTCCGCAGCAATACTTGCTGCTAGTGGGCGCGCTTCGAGCTCTCGCCAACAAAGAGCATGACGCATCGCTGGTTCTTGATTCATATTTGCTTCGCGCCCTAGCGATAGCTGGTTGGGCGCCTAACTTCTACGATTGCGCCCGTTGCGGTGATCCCGGCCCGCACCAGGCTTTCGTCATGCAGCTCGGCGGCGTGGTTTGTCGCGATTGCAGGCCAGCGGGAGCTGCTGTGATCGATCCGCTAACTGGTGAACTCTTGGGTGCGCTTTTGGCCGGAGACTGGAGCGTGGCAGATGTTGCGCCGGAGGGCATTCGGGCATCTGCATCGGGTATCGTTGCTGCGTATAGCCAGTGGCACATCGAGCGCGGGCTGAAATCATTGCAACATGTGGAGCGCCAGTGACCGAATTCTTACCCGTTAGCAAAGCCGGTATCCAGGTTCCAGCCTTTGAATCAGGGGCTGTACCGCGTCACATTGCCATCGTCATGGATGGAAACGGCCGTTGGGCTAATGAGCGAGGCCTCACCAGAATTGAAGGCCACAAGGCGGGCGAAAAGGCACTCCTGGATGTGGTCGCGGGCGCAATCGAGGCCGGTGTTGAGTACCTAACCGTTTATGCGTTTTCTACCGAGAACTGGAAACGCTCTCCGGATGAAGTGCGCTTTTTGATGGGCTTCAATCGTCAGGTGCTTCGAGAGCGTCGCAATCAGTTGAACGAGTGGGGAGTTCGAATTCGATGGGCCGGACGCAGGCCAAAGCTTTGGCTTAGCGTCATCGATGAGCTCAAGACTGCCGAGAAACTAACCGCAAAGAACACCAAACTGCACCTCACCATGTGTGTGAACTATGGCTCGAGAATCGAAATTCTAGATGCGGTGAATGCAATCACTCAGGATGTAGCTGCTGGCAAGATTAAGCCTGGCTCGATTACCGAGAAGTCGCTTCAGAAGTACCTAAATTCCAATTACCTCCCAGACGTTGATCTCTTTCTTCGATCCTCTGGAGAGCAGCGCACTTCAAACTTCTTGCTTTGGCAGTCGGCCTATGCAGAGTTTGTCTTCATGGACACTCTTTGGCCGGATTTCGATAGACGCTCGCTCTGGCAAGCGATCGAGCTTTTTGCCAACAGAAATCGCCGCTTCGGCGGTGCCGTCGACCAGCCAAAATCGAACAACTCAAAGTAGACTTATAACTTCGAATAAGCACCAGGCAACCAGCTTGGGCAAGGAGTTCAATTGGCTACCCCAAATCGTCTAGATTCAGTAATTTCACTCGCAAAGCGTCGCGGATTTGTTTTCCAGGCCGGCGAAATCTATGGCGGTAGCCGTTCGGCGTGGGACTACGGACCTCTCGGCGTTGAGCTGAAGGAAAACATTAAGCGTCAGTGGTGGCGCACCATGGTGAATTCTCGAGAAGACATCGTCGGCCTTGACTCATCCGTGATTTTGCCTCGCAAGGTTTGGGAGGCCTCTGGCCACGTTCGCGAGTTCTCAGACCCACTTATCGAGTGCACCAGCTGTCACAAGCGTTTTCGTCAGGATCACCTCGAAGAGGCATTCGAGGAAAAGAAGGGTCGAGCACCCGAGTCAATGAATGACATCGCTTGCCCCAACTGTGGTGGCAAGAGCACCTGGACCGAACCAAAGGCATTCAATGGCTTGCTTCAGACCTTCTTGGGTCCTGTCGCAGCAGAGGAAGGTCTTCACTATCTTCGCCCAGAGACAGCTCAGGGAATCTTCGTAAACTTTGCTAACGTGTTGGGCGCTGCTCGCATGAAGCCACCGTTCGGTATCGGTCAAATTGGAAAGTCTTTCCGCAACGAAATCACTCCTGGAAACTTCATCTTCCGCACTCGCGAATTTGAGCAGATGGAGATGGAGTTCTTTGTCGAACCGGGCACCGATGAGCAGTGGCACGACTACTGGATCGAACAGCGAATGAACTGGTACACCGATCTCGGTATTAACCCAGACAACCTGCGTCTTTACGAGCACGCTAAAGAAAAGCTTTCGCATTATTCAAAGCGAACTGTTGACATCGAGTACCGCTTTGGTTTCTCGGGCAGCGAATTTGGTGAACTCGAGGGCATTGCCAACCGCACCGACTTCGACCTGAGCACACACTCACGCGAATCAGGCACCGACCTAAGCTACTTCGATCAGGTCAAGGGCGAACGCTGGTTCCCATACGTAATCGAGCCCGCGGCTGGTCTCACTCGATCGCTAATGGCGTTCTTGGTCGATGCATATCACGAGGATGAGGCACCGAACACCAAGGGTGGCGTCGACATTCGCACCGTCTTGCGTCTCGATTACCGTTTGGCTCCGGTTAAAGCCGCAGTCTTGCCGCTCTCGCGCAACGAGGATCTTTCGCCAGTTGCCCGCAACCTCGCACAAGAACTTCGTGGCTACTGGAACATCGACTTCGATGACTCGGGTGCAATTGGTCGTCGTTACCGTCGCCAGGACGAAATCGGCACGCCTTTCTGTGTAACCGTTGACTTCGAGACGCTGGATGACCAGGCCGTAACTGTTCGTGAACGCGACACAATGCAGCAGGAGCGCGTTTCGCTCTCGAAGATTCGTGAGTACCTAGGTTCGAAGCTAGTTTCATAGGTCTCGATGAGCGAGCTAATTTCTAAGCCAGCGTTGCAGTATGGCAAAATCGCCATCCGCACGCCAGTTGTGCTCGCTCCAATGGCTGGCATCACAAACACCGCTTTTAGGCGCCTGTGCCGTGAATTCGGTGGCGGCCTCTATGTCTCCGAGATGGTCACTTCTCGCGCACTGGTTGAGCGCACCGAAGAGTCTCTTCGCCTTGTCGGCCATCACGAGTCCGAAGATATTCGATCGGTGCAGCTTTACGGTGTCGACCCGAAGACCATCGCCGAGGCCGTGACCATGTTGGTGGCTGAGGACCGCGCAGATCACATCGACTTGAACTTCGGTTGCCCGGTGCCAAAGGTTACCCGCAAGGGTGGCGGTGCGGCTCTTCCCTGGAAGCAAGACCTGTTTTCGGCAATCGTGCAGGCTGCGGTAAAGGCTGCCGGTGAGATTCCTTTGACTGTGAAGATGCGCAAGGGTATCGACGCCGATCACCTCACCTACATCGATGCCGGTAAAGCGGCTCGAGATGCGGGCGTCACAGCGGTTGCCCTGCATGGACGCACGGCATCGGAATATTATTCGGGCCAGGCGGACTGGTCCGCAATCGCAAAGCTTCGCGAATCGCTCCCTGATGTACAAGTGCTTGGAAACGGCGACATCTGGTCGGCTGCCGATGCGATTCGCATGATGCGTGAGACCGGGGTAGACGGAGTCGTCGTTGGGCGAGGCTGTCTCGGAAGGCCATGGCTATTCGGTGACCTCCAAGCTGCCTTCGATGAGTATCAACGTGACCCAAACTCGAATGCAGCGATCGATCCCATCCAGCCCGATTTAGGTCAGGTTGCCGATGCATTCAAGCGTCACGGTGAGTTGCTGGTCGAGTTCTTCGAATCCGAGGAACACGCCTGCCGCGACATCAGAAAGCACGTCGCTTGGTACTTCAAGGGCTATCCGGTTGGTGGCGAATTCAGAGCTGCGCTTGCTCAGGTTGAGTCTTTGTCGCACATGGATGACATACTCGGAACACTCGACAGAACTCAACCGTATCCGGGTGAAGAAGCCGAGGGTCCGCGTGGGCGCTTGGGCGGAGCCAAGGTTTGTGCGCTTCCTGAAAATTGGCTCGAGTCTCGCGAACTGGCCGGAGACCAACGTCGAGTTCTGCAGGACGCCGAACTCGGCGTATCGGGAGGTTAGATGGAGCTCAGGCACAACCAGGAACTGGGCTATTCGGATTTCGATCGCGAACGCTTTGAACCCGAAGAGCGAAGCGGACCAGTACGCCGCGGTGAGTTTGCCCGTGACCGTGCGAGGGTTGTTCACTCTTCTGCTCTAAGGCGTCTGGGAGCTAAGACTCAGGTTCTTTCACCATCGGGCGGCGACTTTGCGCGAACCAGACTGACCCACTCGCTCGAGGTCGCGCAGATTGGCCGCGAGATGGCCATCGACCTTGGCCTCAATGCCGACATCGTCGACATGGCTTGCCTGGCACACGACTTGGGGCACCCACCTTTTGGACACAACGGAGAAAAGGCACTCGACGGTTGGGCTGCTGGAATCGGCGGTTTCGAGGGCAACGCGCAAACCCTGAGGCTGTTGACCAGAAT
>JBEEPX010000043.1:0-18338 GCA_041190885.1 Actinomycetota bacterium | reverse complement strand
TCGGTGAATGCGATACCAAGCCACATGGTGACCTGAAGCTTTGCTGCTAGCTCTGGCTGGCGAGCGATTGACTCGATGGTCTTTGAAACAACAAGACCTACGCCAACGCCTGGGCCAACTGCTGCTAGGCCATAGCCGACTACTGCTAGGTTGCCGGTTAGTTCGGCGATGTTAGTTACGTCCACTTTGTATTTCCCTTCCGTGGTTTTAGAACTGACGGTTGTCAGTTCTGATTAGTGCTCGTCTGCTAGGGCCAACTGAATGTAGACCGTGGTCAGAAGAGTAAAAACATATGCCTGTAGGAACGCGACCAGGATCTCGAAGAGAGTGAACGCGAAACCAAACACGAATGTGCCGGCACCGAAGAACTTGAAAGCGCCTTCGGCATTGAACAAGAAGAACTGGGTTGCCGAGAAACAGAGCACTAGCAACAAGTGGCCAGCGATCATGTTCATGGTCAAACGAAGAGCCAGAGTAACCGGGCGAAGAATGAAGGTCGAAAGGAACTCGATCGGGGTAACCAGGATGTAGAAAGCCTTTGGCACACCGGCTGGGAACAGCGAAGCGGTGAAGAAGTGGCCGCCGTGCTTTTTTACACCCGCGTAGATGAAGGTTACGTAAGCAGCGAGAGCCATGACGATTGGCAAACCAATAACCGAGGTTCCCGCGATGTTTAGACCAGGGATAACACCGGTGATGTTCATTCCGAGGGTCACAAAGAAGATTGTGGTCAGCAGCGGCAAGAAGCGGTCGCCGTCTTTTTCACCAAGCTGGTCGTGAGCGATGCTCTTGCGGACGAAGTTGAGTGAGATCTCACCCATCAGCTGGAACTTGCCAGGCACGAAGTTGCCTGCCTTGTTCGCCTGCTTGAACTTTGAAGTCCAGAGGGCAAAGACGATAACTAGAAGAGTTAGCACGAGAAGACGAATCAACATGATTCGGTTCAATGCGAATGGGGTGCCTTCGAAGGCAACAATCTCTGGATAGAACTCCATGATTGAAGGGGCGTGGAAGCCACCGCCCGACTCGTCGGTGCTCGCTGCTACGTTGAGCAGGTTCAGTGCGTTAGTGAACAGCGTGAACTCCTGTTTCGGGGCAAGTTGGAACTGCCTTGCGGCGATTTACAGTGCGATTAGGCGAAGAAAAACTTCTGTGCCTTCGAAAATCTTATCAGCAAGAAATCCCTTGCCCATACGGTTTTTCGGGGTTTGGCCAAGTTTTTTTGGCCGGGGTGAATCTAGTCTCGGCCGAGTGGCAAACGGGCCTTCAAAACGGCAACCGAATCGAGTGCGAGGGTGCCCAGAATTGAGGCGACCAGAGTGAAGAACAAAACCGGGCCGTTGATGAAGTCAGCGCCCTTTAGCAGCCCAATGACCAACACGAATCCGACCAACTTGAGAATCCAGCCGCCGAGCACGATTCCAAAGAATGCTCCAAGGGGCAGTCGGCCACCGATGGCCACGCTGAGTGCGGTGAGCGAAACGAAAACCAGGGCCAGCCCGGCACCGATTAAGGCGCTGGTTAGGCCAGCCGCTGCTGCAACCAGAAAACCCACCAGCCCGCCGATCAAGGCAATCGCGGCGATCAGAATCGAACCGCGAATTAGGACCTGCTTGAATAGCTCTCCGGCTGGGTCTTGATTAGTCATTGGTGAGCACTCTCTTTCGAAGAACGGGCCATACGGTAAAAGTGAATGAAGCGGCGGTGCCAAGCAGCAGGAATAGCCAAACGATCCAGGCCTCTACGAAGAAGAACAGAACGCAAGAGATCGAAATCAGCGCCGTCCACACATAGAAAACCAACACCGAACCCAGGTGGGTGTGGCCAAAGTCTTGCAGGCGGTGGTGGATGTGCTGGCGGTCTGCCGCAAATGGCGACTTGCCGGCGCGCAGGCGACGAAGAACCGCAAGTGTGAAGTCGAGCATCGGCAGGATCAAAATCGCCAGGGGCAGAATCAACGGGATGAAGGCCGGCACTAGCTCGCCCTTGCTAACCAACTTTGGATCGATCTGGCCGGTGACGGTAAGAGCAGAGGTGGCCATCAAGAGACCAAGCAGCATGGCCCCTGAGTCACCCATGAAGATTTTGGCTCGGTGCCAGTTGAACGGCAAGAAACCAACGCACATGCCAATCACGATGGCCGAAAGTAGCGAAGCCAGGTTGAAGTAGTTGGTTGGCGAGGTTTGCTGAGCCAACAGATAGCTGTAGGTGAAGAACACCGCGGTGCCAATCAGCACAACGCCGGCCACTAGGCCATCGAGTCCATCGATGAAGTTGACCGCATTCATGACCAGCACGGTCAAGAACACCGTGACCACAAATGAGATACCGAAACTGCCGATGGTGAGGCCACCAATTGGCAGTGAAACGATCTGCACGCCCTGCCAGGCCAAGATGCCCGCCACCACAAACTGACCGGCTAGCTTTAGGCTCCAATCGAGGTCATACAGGTCGTCTAAAAAGCCGATCAGTGTGATCAAAAACGCGGCACCCAGGATGGCGTAAACGTGCACCGGTTCGGCGAAAACACCCTTGAACCAGCCCAGCGAACCGGCGATTGGCATGGTTAGCGCGAATCCGGCAAACATGGCCACGCCGCCGAGCCTTGGGGTCGGACGCGTGTGCACATCGCGGGCGCGAATTTGCGGGTAAAGCTTGTAGCGGTGGCTGATTCGAAGGGTTGCGAAGGTGCCCACAAAGGTAATCAGTGCCGAAATCAGCATGATCAGAAGATAGGCGCGCACCGGCTAGGCCTCGAGCTCTAGAAGACTGCCGGCAATCGAGCGGATTTGCTCGGGGCGAAGGGCACCGCGGCGAACAATTTTGATGCTGCCGGTGGTGGTTAGACCGCCATCGGCGTCGTAAGTATCAACGATCGAGGTGAGGTCAAGAATGGTCGATGCCTCGCCCTTTGGGCTGGTGCCGCCGTCAAGATAAACCGAAACGCTAGACCCAAGGTAGGCCTCTGCTTGCTGGCAGGTCGTGGCAGCGGGTTCGCCGGTGAGGTTGGCACTCGAAACGGCCATCGGGCCGACCTCTTCGAGCAAAGCCAAAGCAATCTTGTGGTCTGGCATTCGCAAGGCAACCGTGCCGCGGGTCTCACCGAGATTCCAGTTGAGTGAGGGTTGAGCGCGAAGAATCATGGTTAGGGCGCCAGGCCAAAAGGTCTCGGCCAAGCGAACCGCAACGTCGGGAACGCTTTCGGCAAGAGCGTGAAGCGTTTGGGTGTTGGGAATCAATACCGGCGGCGGCGACTGAGGGCCTCTGCCCTTCGCAGCAAGCAGAGCCTCTACGCCCTTCGCCGAGAATGCGTCGCAACCGATGCCGTAAACGGTGTCGGTCGGCATTACTACAAGTTCGTGCCTACCGAGCGATACCTTCGCCAGGCGCATACCGGTAAGCAGGTCGGTGTCGACTGAGCAGTCATAGATTCGCTCCATGGGTACTTGCTCTCCTGCCCTGAATTACTTTTTCGCGGTTACGGCCCGGTCTCGACCGGTGAGGTCTTGGTGGGCGCGAACATCGCGCCATCCATCAGCCAATAGTAGTTGACAGACCTGATCAGATTGCGAGTCTGCGTGCTCTACAACGAGCTCTCCCCCATCAATCAAGAGGCGCTTTGCGGTCGCAGATACCAGATGCATAACTGACATTCCATCTTGGCCGCCATACAGGGCAAGCTCGGGATCGAAGAGTCGAACCTCGGGATCGCGTGGAATCATTTCAAGTGGAATGTATGGCGGGTTAGAGGCGACTACCGCCACCTTGCCATCGAGGTCGCTGAAGGCATCAGCCAAGTCGCCCTGAATTAGCTTGGCGCCGGTGTGAGCGTAGGTTTCAAAGTTGGCTGCGGTGAAGGGCATGGCTTCGTGGGATTTTTCGACGGCAAAGATTTGGGCTGGCAAAACCTCGGTGGCCATGGCCAACGCGATTGCGCCAGAACCGGTGCCAAGGTCGACCGCAATCGGAGCTGAGTCGTTTGACAGGCTGGCGCGGAGCGCATCGATTGCCAGTTGGGCAACGAATTCGGTTTCGGGTCGAGGAATGAAGACTCCCCTGCCGACCTTTAGCTCGAGTTCGCGAAAGTAAGCGACTCCGGTGATGTGTTGCAGCGGTTCGCGGGCAAGACGGCGCGCGTAAAGGTGATTTAGAGTCTCGGACTGCTCTTCGGTGAGGAACCCACCACGAATGATTTCGGCTTGAACTTGACCTCGGGTTAGCCCAAGAACGTGACCGGCCAATAGTTCGGCGTCAACAATCGCTGAATCAATGCCGACCTCGGCAAAGCGCTTGGCAGCGTGTTCAACAACGTCGAGCAGCAGCAAGTTACTTGTCTTCGGTGTTACCGATTGCCGCTAGACGGGCTTCTTCATCCATGGCGATTGCCGACTGGATGACCGGCTCTAGTGCGCCATCCATGACAGCATCCAAGTTGTATGCCTTGTAGCCGGTGCGGTGATCGGCGATGCGGTTCTCTGGGTAGTTGTAGGTGCGAATGCGCTCTGATCGGTCGACCGACTTAACCTGAGACTTGCGCGCTGCCGATTGCTCGGCCTCGAGAGCCTCTTGCTGAGCAGCAAGAATGCGAGCACGAAGAACACGCATACCGGCTTCGCGGTTTTGAAGCTGAGACTTTTCGTTCTGCATTGCCACGGTGATGCCGGTTGGCAAGTGGGTGATGCGAACTGCCGAGTCGGTGGTGTTAACCGACTGACCGCCAGGGCCAGATGAACGGTAAACGTCGATGCGAAGGTCGTTCGGGTGAATCTCGACTTCTTCTGGCTCATCAACTTCAGGGAAGACTAGAACGCCGGCTGCCGAGGTGTGAATTCGACCCTGGGTCTCGGTTGCTGGCACGCGCTGAACGCGGTGCACACCACCCTCGTACTTTAGGTGAGCGTGAACGCCCTGAGCCGGGTCGGTGGTGTTCGACTTAATGGCCAACTGGATGTCTTTGATGCCGCCGAGGTCAGACTCATTCTTGTCGAGAATTTCGGTCTTCCAACCCTTTGAGTTGGCGTACTGAAGGTACATGCGAAGCAAGTCGGCGGCGAATAGTGCAGATTCTGCACCACCTTCACCGGCCTTGATTTCCATGATCACGTCACGGCCGTCATCTGGGTCACGAGGAATCAGAAGGCGACGAAGTTTTTCATTGGCTTCGTGAAGTTTCTGCTCGGTGGCAGGAACCTCTTCGGCAAACATCTCATCTTCTTTGGCTAGCTCTTTAGCCGCAGCCAGATCGTCGCCAAGCGAGTTGACCTGGTTGTAGGCAGCCACGATTGCACTCAACTCGGCGTAGCGTCGGTTGAGCTTTTTGGCTAGAGCAGGGTTGCCGTGAAGCGCTGGGTCAGACAGCTTGGTCTGAAGCTCCAGGTGCTCTTCAATGAGTGGTTGTACCGAGGAAAGCAATTATTTACTCCGAGTCAGAACCTGATGGAACAGGCATCGACTTCTGAACCTGCATCAGGAACTCGACGTTGCTCGAGGTCTCCTTCAAGCGGTTCAAAACCAACTCAAGGGCCTGCTGCTGCTCTAGACCGGCAAGTGCACGGCGGAGCTTCCAGACAATCTTGGTCTCGTCAGGACTCATCAACATTTCTTCGCGACGGGTACCCGAAGCGTTGACGTCGACAGCCGGGAAGATGCGCTTGTCGGCGAGTGAACGCGACAGACGAAGCTCCATGTTTCCGGTTCCCTTGAACTCTTCGAAGATAACCTCATCCATCTTTGAACCGGTCTCAACAAGAGCGGTGGCAAGGATGGTTAGCGAGCCGCCATCTTCGATGTTGCGAGCAGCACCGAAGAAACGCTTTGGTGGGTACAGAGCCGATGAATCGACACCACCAGAAAGGATGCGGCCAGAAGCAGGAGCGCTTAGGTTGTAGGCGCGACCTAGACGGGTGATCGAGTCGAGAAGAACGACAACATCGTGACCAAGCTCAACCAAACGCTTTGCGCGCTCGATTGCCAACTCGGCAACGGTGGTGTGGTCTTCGGCAGGACGGTCGAAGGTTGAGGCAATGACCTCGCCCTTGACGGTGCGCTGCATGTCGGTAACCTCTTCTGGGCGCTCGTCAACGAGAACAACCATCAGGTGAACCTCAGGGTTGTTGACCGCGATTGAGTTTGCGATCGCCTGAAGAACCAGGGTCTTACCGGCCTTTGGAGGCGAAACAATCAAACCGCGCTGGCCCTTACCGATTGGTGAAACCAAGTCGATGATTCGGGTGCTGAGCTTGTTTGGCTCGGTCTCGAGGCGCAAGCGAGTCTGTGGGTAAAGCGGGGTTAGCTTCTGGAACTCAACGCGGGTCGCAGCCTGCTCGACGGTTAGACCGTTGATCGAGTCGATGCGAACGATTGCGTTGAACTTTACGCGGCCGGCGTTGTCGCCTTCGCGTGGCTGACGGATTGCACCAACAACGGCGTCACCCTTGCGCAGGTTGTACTTCTTGACCTGGCCGAGTGAAACGTAGACGTCGTTTGGACCAGGAAGGTAACCGCTGGTGCGAACGAACGCGTAGTTGTCTAGAACATCAAGGATGCCCGCTACTGGAACTAGAACGTCATCTGGAGAGATCTCTGGCTCGGCCTCGTCGTAGCCGTTGTTGCCACGGCCACCGCGGTTGCGGTCACGGTCGCGGAAACGGTCGTTGCGGTTGCCATTGCGGTTGCGGTTGCGGCCACCACGACGGTCGTCGTTGAAGTCGCGCTCGCCGCGCTCGTTGTTGCGGTCGTTGGCTGAAGTCGAGTTGTCGCGGTTTGCGTTGTCGCGCTGCTCACGTGGCTCACGAGCCTCGCCGCCTTCGCCGTTTGACTCGCGTGATTCGCCGTTGTCGCCACCGTTGCGGTTGCGGTTACGGTTGCGGTTGCGGTTGCGTGAGTTACCCGAGCGCTCGCGGCCTTCGCCACCCTCACCGTTTGACTCACGAGGCTCGCGGGCCTCGCCGATTGACTCTGAACGTGACTCGTTGCCGTCTGCTGGCGCAGACTCGGTTGAGCCTTCTGCAGACTTAGCTGCACGACGTGGTGCGCGCTCTGCCGGAGCCGAGGTGGTTGATTCTGCCGACTCGGTTGCAGGCTTTGCTGCGCGGGTGCGAGTGGTCTTTTTTGGAGCTTCTGAGGTTGCATCTGCTGCTGGAGCTGAGGCTTCTGCTACTACGCGGCGGCTCTTGCGCACCGGAGTGGTGTCCTGGATTTCATCCATGTTTTTGATTGCTCTTTCTTAGGAGGTTCGGTGACTCGAATTGATTTTGATAGTCACCGCATGCACGTCTTGACCGTGCTGGCTCGCAGTTAGATTTTGCGAGGATTTCATCAAACGCCGAACTGAGAAAACGTTCTTGCGTATTTATTGATGCACTACAACAGTAGCACCTTTGAAGTCCACTGCCAAAAGAAGTGAGTTCCACTCTGGGTAGTGTGTCTTCGCGAGTTTTGCTGCTGCAAGTCTTTCGGCTGGGCCGTTGGCAAGCACCAGAACCGATGGTCCGGCTCCAGAAACCACGGCGGCAAAGCCGTGTTCACGCATTAGCTGAACCAGCGAGTTGGTCTCTGGCATCGCCGAGGCGCGATAATCCTGGTGCAGGCGGTCTTCGGTTGCCGCCATCATCAGCTCTGGGCTCTGAGTCAAAGCCGCGATCAACAGCGCCGAACGAGAAACGTTGAACACTGCGTCGTTGTGAGGAACCGAGTCAGGCTGAAGCGACCTGGCCAGAGCGGTCGACATCTTGAAGTTCGGAACCAGCTCAAGAGGCGAAACACCTCGGTGCACGAAAAGCTTCTTGTGGTGCGGGCCAGACTCGTCTTCCCACGCGATGGTTAGACCGCCGAAAAGCGCCGGGGCAACGTTGTCTGGGTGACCCTCAAGCTCGGTGGCAATGTCGAGCAGGTCTTTGTCGGTCATCTTTACGATGCCCTCTAGCAACCCCTTGGCGGCAATGATGCCCGAGACCACGGCGGCCCCAGATGAACCCATGCCGCGACCGTGAGGAATGATGTTGTGCGCGATCAGTTTGAACGCCGGAACCGGCTGACCAAACTTTTCGAAGGTGTAGGCAATCGACTTGACGACCAGGTTGCTGGCGTCGGTCGGAACCTCGCCCTCTCCCTCGCCGTGCACCTCGACAAATGCGCCCGAACCCTCGACAACCTCAACCTGAAGTTCGTCGTAGTAGGAAAGCGCCATGCCGAGCGTGTCAAAGCCAGGGCCAAGGTTGGCCGAGGTGGCCGGAACCTTTACCGTGACTTTTCTGCCGATTAGTGAGGTCATAGTTACTTCTTTGAAAGACCTAGCTGCTCGGCAACCTGCGCTGCGTTGTTTGGCACGCTGGTCGGCTCGATGTCTGAACCGTCTTCGGCCTTTAGCGCCCACATTGGGTCTTTCAAGCCGTGACCGGTTACGGTGACCACGATGGTCGAACCGGCTGGCACCTCACCCATCTTTGAGTGCTTGAACAAGCCGGCAGCACCGGTTGCCGATGAAGGCTCAACGAAAACGCCAACCTCTTGCGACAAGAAGCGGTGCATCCAAAGAATTTCGGCGTCTGATGCGAAACCGAACTGACCGAGTGAGCACTCGCGTGCTGACAAAGCAAGGTCGTATGAGGCTGGGTTGCCGATGCGAATCGCGGTTGCGATGGTTTCTGGGTTCTTGACCGGGTTACCAAAGGTGAACGGCGCTGAGCCCTCGGCCTGGAAGCCCCACATCTTAGGAACGGCCTTGATGCGGCCCTCGTTGAAGTCTTCGAGGTAACCCTTGAAGTAAGCCGAGTAGTTGCCGGCGTTGCCGACTGGAAGCACGTGGAAGTCAGGTGCGAAACCAAGTGAGTCAACGACCTCGAACGCGCCGGTCTTTTGGCCCTCGATGCGGTCTGGGTTGACCGAGTTGACCAGGTGAACCGGGTAGTTGTCTGAAAGGTCGCGAGCTAGGTCGAGGCAGTCATCAAAGTTGCCCTGAACCTGAAGAATCTGAGCCTTGTGAGCAACTGCCTGGCTTAGCTTGCCGAGAGAGATCTTGCCCTCTGGAACAAGCACGACCGACTTGATGCCGGCTGCTGCTGCATAGGCGGCTGCCGAAGCAGAGGTGTTGCCGGTAGATGCCGCGATGACAGCCTGGGCACCGTGGCCAACTGCCTTCGAGACAGCCATGGTCATGCCGCGGTCTTTGAACGAACCGGTTGGGTTCATACCCTCGACCTTTAGCAGAACGCGCTCTGCGCCAACCAACTTGGCAAGTGCCGGAGCCTCAACCAACGGGGTGCCACCCTCGCCGAGGGTAATCACTGGATTGTCGCTCGAAATGTCTAGACGATCGATGTATTCGCGGATCACACCGCGCCATTGGTGAGCCATTAGATACCTTCTACTCGGATGACTGAAGTGATGGACTCGACCGCATCGTTTGCGGCGAGAGACTTTACGACTGCAGACAACGACGCGTCGGTCGCTGCGTGAGTGCCTACCTCGAGGGTAGCGGTCTTGCTTGGAATGCCGGCCAGCACACGCACTGACTGCTCAACAGTTTCGATCGAAACGTGGTGATCTGAGAACACATTGGCGATTTTGGCCAAGATTCCAGGCTGGTCGGTGACCTCGAGGGTGATTTGGTAGCGAGTCTGAACGCGGTCGATTGGCAAGACAGGCAGATTTGCGTGCACCGAGTCGGCAAGACCGGGGCCACCGGCAACGTGGCGCTTAGCGGCCGAAACCAGGTCACCTAGAACTGCGGATGCGGTTTGCACGCCACCGGCTCCGGCACCATAGAACATCAACGAACCGGCAGCCTCTGCCTCAACGAATACCGCGTTGAAAGCACCGCGAACTGCGCCCAGTGGGTGCTCGCGTGAGATCAGTGCAGGGTGAACGCGAACCGAGACGCCCTCTTGGCCGGCTGCATCTGCGGCAACGCGCTCACAGATCGCCAAAAGCTTGATGACATAACCGTCACGTTTGGCGGCGGCCATTTGCTCGGCGGTGATTTTGGTGATTCCCTCGCGGTAAACCGACTCGAGCGGAACCTCGGTGTGGAAGGCAAGCGATGCAAGGATGGCAGCCTTCTGAGCTGCATCGTAGGCCTCGATATCTGCAGTTGGGTCTGCCTCGGCATAGCCCAGTTCGGTTGCTTCGGCGAGCGCGTCGGCGAAGGTTGAACCGGTTGAATCCATGCGGTCAAGAATGAAGTTGGTGGTGCCGTTCACGATGCCCATGATGCGGTTGACCTTGTCACCGGCAAGAGATTCGCGAAGCGGGCGAATGATCGGAATCGCGCCGGCCACTGCTGCCTCGAAGTAAAGCTGCGCACCAACCTGCTCGGCGGTGTCAAACAACTCGGTGCCGTGGGTAGCTAGCAGGGCCTTGTTGGCGGTGATCACATCTGAGCCAGAATTTAGCGCCTGAAGAATGTAGGTGCGAGCAGGCTCGATGCCACCCATGACCTCGATGACGATGTCGGCACCGAGAATCAAGCTCTCGGCGTCGAGGGTTAGCAGCTCGCGAGGCACACCGGCGTTGCGCGGTGAGTTGATGTCACGAACGGCGATGCCCACTAGCTCGAGCTCGGCACCAACGCGGGCGGCAAGCTCGGACTTGTTCTCGATTAGAAGGCGGGCGACCTGAGAACCAACAGAACCGGCACCAAGCAGCGCGATGCGCAGCGGGCGGTATTCGTTCGAGTTAGTCATTAGTTTCTCGTCTCTGCTGATGCGTGCTCAGCCTGATAGCGAACATCTCTGGTAAACAAATCTGCCTCAGTTTCGGCCCGAATTACCAATCGAGCCTTTCCGTCGCGAACCGCAACCACTGCTGGCTTGGTCAAGAAGTTGTAGTTGCTAGACAGCGAATAGCAGTAAGCGCCGGTTGCAGCAACGGCCAGAAGATCGTTTGGCTGCACGTCGGCTGGCAGGTAATCGTGGCGAACCACGATGTCGCCGCTCTCACAGTGCTTGCCCACTACGCGAGCCAGAGCAGCTTTCTCGGATGAGCTTCTCGAGGCCAGGGTTACGTGATATTCGGCTTCGTAAAGCGCTGGGCGTGCGTTGTCGCTCATGCCGCCGTCGACCGAAACATATTTGCGAACCGCAGGCTCTGCCCCATCGGTGACTTTGACGTCTTTGATGGTGCCGACTTTGTAAAGCGTGACGCCAGGGTTGCCGGCAATGAATCGGCCAGGCTCGAAGGCAAGCGTCGGAACCTTGATTCCGTGCTTGGCGCACTGCTCTGCAACCACAGCTGTGATGGCATCGGCAAAGTAGCGAAGGTCCGGTGCCTTGTCAGCCGGCTTGTAGTTGACTCCGAAGCCACCGCCAAGGTTTAGCTCTGGAATGTCGGCGCCTTTGCTCAGCTCTGCGTGCAGAGCGATTAGGCGCTTGGTTGATTCGACGAAGCCCTCAACAGCGAAGATCTGTGAGCCAACGTGCTGGTGGAAACCCAAGAAGTTGAGGTGACTGTGTGAGCGAATCTTGGCAACCAGGTCGGCAACATCGGCTAGTGCGATGCCAAATTTCTGGTCTTCACGAGCGGTGGCCAAAAAGTCGTGGGTATTGGCGTGTACTCCGGTGTTCACTCGCAGGCGAACATTTTGGGTCACATCCTGTGCCGCGGCAGCAGAGGCGATGCGCTCGATCTCGAGCTCAGAGTCGATCACAATCGCACCAACACCGGCGCTGACCGCACGAGCAATCTCGCGAAGGCTCTTGTTGTTGCCATGCAGACCGATTCGGCTTGCGTCAATTCCTCCGGCGAGCGCTGCGGCTAGTTCTCCCCCGCTGGCAACATCAATGTTCAGACCAAGCTCGTTGATCCAGCTAACGATTTCAGTTGAAAGAAAAGCCTTGCTGGCGTAGTAAACCTTTGCCGAGCTGCCAATCTTTTCGGCGGCACCACCCAGGATGCTCTTGGCAGCGGTGGCGCGGGCACGGAAGTCATCTTCGTCGATGACGTATAGCGGGGTGCCGAATTCTGCGGCGAGCGCGGTGGCCGAAACCGAAGCAATGGTTAGTTCGCCGGTTGCCTCACGCTTTGCGTGGCGCGGCCAGACTCGCTCGTCGAGAGCGTTCACGTTGGCTGGGTATTGCAACCACTCGGGCGCTAGCGGGTTAGTCATCGATTACATCTTCTCTGGGGTCGAAACGCCGAGTAGGCGAAGGCCATTGCGCAGCACAATGCCGGCCGCGTTGTTTAGTGAAAGTCGAGTGCGGTGCACTGCCTCAACCGCGCCGCCCGATAGCGGGGTCACGCGGCACTCGCTGTACCAGCGGTGGTAAGAGCCAGCAACCTCTTCGATGTAGCGCGCAACTCGGTGCGGTTCACGGAACTCAGCTGCCGAGGCAACCACTCGCGGGAACTCGCTGAGCTTGGCAAGCAGTTCTGACTCGGCTGGGTGGCTGAGCAGGCTTGGGTCAAATTCGGTGGTGTCGACGCCGAGGCTTGCCGCGTTTACGGCAACCTGCTTGGTTCTGGCGTGGGCGTATTGCACATAGAAGACCGGGTTGTCGTTGGTCTTTTTGGCAAGTTGCTCAAGGTCGATGTCGAGCTGCGAGTTGATTGAAGAGCGCGCCAGGGCATAGCGGGCTGCATCGGTGCCGACGGCCTCAACCAAGTCCTCCATGGTGACCACGGTGCCCGCACGCTTTGACATGCGAACCGGCTCGCCATCGCGCATCAGGTTTACCATCTGGCCGATAAGAATTTCGAGGTTGTTGCCAGGCTCGTCGCCGAATGCCGCGCAAAGCGCCATCATGCGTGGCACATAACCGTGGTGGTCGGCACCGAGCATGTAGATGCAGCGGTCGAAGCCACGCTCGCGCTTGTCGAGGTAGTAAGCCAGGTCACCGGCAATGTAGGCGTGTTCGCCATCGCTCTTGATGACCACGCGGTCGCGGTCGTCGCCGAAGGTGGTTGAGCGCAGCCAAACCGCACCCTCTGATTCGAAGATGTGGCCTAGTTCGCGCAGGCGCTCGATTGCACGCTCGACGGCCTTCGACTCGTAGAGCGAGTTCTCGTGAAAGTAAACGTCGAAGTCGACACCAAAGTCGTGCAGTGATTCGCGAATCTCTTGGAACATGAGTTCAACGCCCGCGGCACGGAAAGCCTCTTGGGCCTCGGCCTCAGGCAGTTCGAGAATGTTGACGGCGGTTTCGGCAAGCACGCGCTGCGCGATGTCGACGATGTAGGCACCGGCATAACCATCTTCTGGCGCCTCTTGGCCTCGAGCACTTGCCAAAAGCGAACGAGCAAAGCGGTCTATCTGGGCGCCGTGATCGTTGAAATAGTATTCGCGAGTTACGGCGGCGCCCTGAGCCTCAAAAACTCGAGCCAGCGAGTCACCGACGGCAGCCCAGCGGGTGCCACCCATGTGAATCGGGCCGGTTGGGTTGGCCGAGACAAACTCGAGGTTGAGCTTTACGCCGACAAGGTCGGTGCCGGTTCCATAGGCGTCGCCAGCATCGATGATGGCCTTAGCCAACTCGCCAGCTGCAGCAGCGCTAACCGAAATGTTGATGAAGCCTGGGCCGGCGATGTCTACCTTCGAGACGCCATCCAGGTTTGAAAGTTCGGCAGCCAGAAGCTCAGCAAAGGCGCGCGGGTTCATGCCAAACTTGCCAGCGAACTGCATGGCAACGTTGGTTGCCCAGTCGCCGTGATCGCGGTTCTTAGGGCGCTCAACCACAACCTCGGCAGGCAATTCGCCCGCAGCAAGCTTGCCGCTTGATTGCAAAGCAGCAAGGATGCGAACAATCGCGGCAGAGAGGTCTGCAGGAGTCAAAGTATTGCCTAACCAGGAAAAAGTGTTGATCTCACCAAAGTCGGCACGCCAGAGGGACGACTCGAAAAGAGATATCCCCTAAATCATACCGATTAGCGCTTGATTAGACCACGAATCGGGTCGGCGGTGACCGGCACGGGGTCACATAATTCGCCGACAAACTCGCCGTTTACCTCGTTGATGAAGGCAATCAGGTTCCAGCCGCCATCACGGTCTTGAACCAAGCGAGAGGCATACAGGTGGGTGTCTGGAAACAGCGTGGCTCGGTTGAAGTCGACATCGCTCAGGTCGGGGGCAACCGCAAAACTGTAGAGACCACCGCGCTCGCCGGCTTCGAGGCGCTCTTTCGAAAGCCACATCGGCCCGCAGCAGAACAGGATGATTGGCACGCCGTCGACTACTTCAAACTGAAAGACCTCGGTCTCGCCAAACCCTTGACCGGGTGCACCAAGCGGGGGTTGCACGTGCCAGTTCACCAGGTCGTTAGATTTCGCGACACCCATGACCGCTTCTACCTCGCGGCTAGCGGCATCTTTAGCGCCGGCGGTGGTCAACATGGTCCACTCGCTCTGGCCGGGCAAGCGGCAAACCCAAGGGTCGCGGAACGGCTCGTTGGTGAATCCGGCCGACAGAGTTTTGTACCAGCGCGCATCGGCTGCAACCACGGGAGCAGGTTCTACCTTGGTCCAGGTCATCAAGTCATCCGAGGTTGCCGCACATACGGTTTGGCGCTCGCCGGCGTCCTCGCGACTGGTGCCGGTGTAGAACATGCGCCAACTGCCGCTGTCCTCTCGAACTATCGAACCGGTCCAGGTTGTCCAGCTGTCGGGGGCCGGTGCCTCGCTCGGCGCGAGCGCATCTCGAACGACTGTCCAATTGGTCAAATCCTTCGAGATCGCGTGCCCAACCGAGGTGTTTCGGTGACGACGATTCGGGTCTCCCAAGGCTCGGCTGGCCTGCAAATAAAAGGCGTGGTGGTTCTCGCCATCGAAGGCAAACCAAGAATCCCAGACCCACTGGCCAGCTAGCTTCAAACCCACGGCGTTCATCCTTCTGTCGGTCGCTTCAAAGCAAAAGACTAATACCCTCCCGCTGTTAGGCTTAACCCAACCTAAGCCCCTATAGCTCAGGGGATCAGAGCATTGCCCTCCGAAGGCATGTGCGCAGGTTCGAATCCTGCTAGGGGCACATGTTTGGAATGGATTGGCTAAAGCCAGAAACACTGATCGCCTCTTTTGGCGCGTTCGCGATGATTGGCGTTTGCCTAATCGTGTTCATCGAAACCGGCCTTCTGGTCGGCTTCTTTCTGCCGGGTGATTCGCTTCTATTCGTCACCGGCTTGATGATTGCCGCCGGGGCAATTCAATTTCCGATCGGTGACTCATCGTTTGCCGTGCCAATTTGGCTCGCCTGCATCATGATTTCGCTCTCCGCTTGGCTGGGCGATCAAACCGGCTATTGGATTGGCCGCAAGAGTGGCCCTGCGATCTTCAACAAGCCAGAGTCGAAGCTGTTTAGCCACGACAACGTTGCCCGCACCAACTCGTTTTTCGAACGCTACGGCGCTCGCGCGATCATCCTGGCCCACTTTGTGCCGGTCATGCGAACCTTCGTGCCGGTCGCGGCTGGAATCGGTGAAATGCCTTACCGCAAGTTCTTGCGCTACAACTTCATCGGAGTAATCGGCTGGGGCACCGGCGTAACGCTGATGGGCTTCTTCCTAGGCAAGATTCCGTTCGTTGCCGAGCACGTCGAATACTTCACCATCGGGTTCGTGATCATTTCGACCATTCCGATCGTGATCGAAGTGGTTCGCGCTCGCCGCGAGCACAAGACCGAACAGATTATTAGCTAACTGCGCCTAGTTGGCGTTTAGATAGCTAGCCAGCTGCTCGAGCGCCAGAGTGCGGTGACTCATCGAGTTTTTTACCTCGGGCTCGAGCTGGGCTGCCGTTACTTCAAAACCCTCAGGGATGAAAACCGGGTCATAGCCAAAGCCATGCTCGCCCTGCTCTTCAAAAGCCACGCTGCCCGGCCAGATGCCGCTAAAACTGATTTCACCATCCGGGCCAACCAGTGCAATCGTGCAAACGAATGAAGCCGCGCGGTTTTGTGCGGGAACATCGGCAAGTTGAGCAAGCAGCAGCCTGCGGTTTTGCACGTTATCGCGACCGCCTGCCCAGCGAGCACTAAAAATGCCGGGTGCTCCCCCAAGGATTTCGACAGCGATACCCGAGTCATCTGCCATCGAAGGCAAGCCGGTGTGACCGTATGCAGCTCGAGCCTTGATCAACGCGTTCTCGAGAAAGCTTGAGCCATCTTCGATCGGCTCGGGACCGTCGTAACCAAGAAGCTCGAGGCCATCGACAAGCCCACCGAGAATAGCGTTTAGCTCTTCAACCTTGTGAGCGTTGTGGGTTGCGACAACGAGCTTCATTAGAGAGCCGCATCCAAGGCGGTCTGCTGAATCTTGGCTAGTTCGCCGGTGCCCTTGAGCGCGATGTCTAGCAAGGCATTTAGCTCGTCGCGGTCGAATGGCACGCCCTCGGCGGTGCCCTGAACCTCAACAAACTTGCCGTCGCCGGTTACCACAACGTTCATGTCGGTGTGTGCGCGCACGTCTTCAACATAGGCCAGGTCGAGCATTGGCTCGCCATCGATGATGCCAACCGAGATAGCTGCAACGCTGCCGGTAAGCGGCTTGGCCTTGGCGGGCATCAGCTTGTGCTCTTTGGCCCAGTTGATTGCATCTACCAAAGCAACGTAGGCGCCGGTGATTGCCGCAGTGCGGGTTCCGCCATCGGCCTGAAGAACGTCACAGTCAATCACGATGGTGTTTTCGCCCAGCTCGCGAACGTCAACGATGGCGCGCAGGCTACGGCCGATTAGGCGAGAGATTTCGTGGGTGCGACCGCCGATTTTGCCCTTGACAGCTTCGCGATCGTTGCGGGTGTGGGTTGCGCGTGGCAGCATGGCGTATTCGGCGGTTACCCAACCCTCGCCCTTGCCTACCTTCCAACGTGGCACGCCACTGGTGAACGATGCCGTGCAGAGAACCTTGGTGCCGCCGAATGTGATCAACGCAGACCCTTCGGCGTGATCGCTCCAGCCTCGCTCGATGGTTACTTTGCGAAGTTGGTCTGGGGTGCGGCCATCGGCACGAACGGTCATGATGCTCCTATTTTTGTGATTGCTATGCCAGGCGCTCGACCTTGGCCACCTCGGGGCCTAAGAATCGGCGGGCAAGTTTTTCGAAGGCGGCTGCATCACCGGTTGACTGAAAACGCAGGGTTGGCTTGGTCGAAGCGGTGCGCAACAAATCGTGGGCAACCAGGGTGCGATAAACATCTTTCGCGGTCTCTTCGGCGCTAGAAACCAGGGTCACATCTTCGCCCATCACGTATGCGATTGCGCCGGTCAGCAGCGGATAGTGCGTGCAACCAAGAACCAGGGTGTCTACCCCCGCATCTCGAATTGGGCCTAGATAGGCTTCGGCTGCGGCCAATAGCTCTGGGCCAGAGGTAACACCGCGTTCAACAAAATCAACGAATGCCGGGCAGGCTGCGCTCGAAATTTCTAGGTCTACCGCGGCTGCAAAGGCATCGTCGTATGCCTTCGAGGTAATGGTTGCGTTGGTGCCGATCACGCCAACCTTGCGGTTTCGGGTGGCTGCAACTGCTCTACGTACTGCCGGCTGAATGACTTCAACCACCGGAATACCGCGACCCTCGGTGTAGCGCTCGCGTGCATCGCGAAGCACGGCCGCCGAAGCCGAATTGCAGGCGATAACCAAGAGTTTGACGCCCTCATCAACCAGGCGATCCATAACCGCAAGTGCTAGCTCGCGAACCTCTGGGATGCTCTTCGGGCCGTATGGAGTGTTGGCGGTATCGCCCACGTAAATGATCGACTCGTTGGGAAGTTGGTCGATGATCGCTCGGGCAACGGTAAGACCGCCGACTCCCGAGTCGAAGATTCCAATTGGAGCGTCATTCACGAACGCAAGTCTACCTTCGGAGGTTTATTTTGAAGGCTCTGAACTCTCCGGGTCTTCGGGGCGGAGTCCCTCGTAGATGTCTTTGCAGGTAGGGCAAATCGGAAACTTTTCTGGGTCGCGACCAGGCACCCAAATCTTGCCGCAGAGGGCAACCACCGGGGTTCCGAGAACTGCAGATTCGACGATCTTCTCTTTGCGAACGTAGTGACTGTTGCGCTCGTGGTCACCTGGTTCAACGTTTTGAACCTGCTCTTCGAGAAGGGTTGAGCCAGCGGTTTGCCCGCCTACGCCATCGCGACCGAAGTCATCCATGAATCTGCCTCTCTTTGCCCTGTCAGCCTATTTTAGGTCGGCCGAGTTGCCGAGGGTCACCTGGATGCTCTGAACCTTGCCGTCTCGAAGAAACTCGACAGTGGCCTTGGCACCGGCTGGCTCTTGGCGCACGGCCGCGGTTAGCTCGCTGGCACTGGTGACAACCGCTCCATTGAACTTGGTAACAACGTCGCCAACCTTGAGGCCGCCCTTTTCGGCTGCGCCGCCCGGGGTGAGCTCTTTGACCTCGGCACCGACCGAGAA
>JBEEPX010000042.1:0-27191 GCA_041190885.1 Actinomycetota bacterium | reverse complement strand
CAATACGGCGTTTGATCATCCGGGTTAGATTTCAAAAAAATCTTCAAGTATGTTGGCACGCTCGATTTAATGACAACGTAAGCCCGAGAATCCAGCCTTGATGTGCGTTCCTCGAAGGCCTCATTGCTGTCGACGACATCTGTCTTTGCGATTTCGGCGATCTGAATGCGAGCGTTTCTCACCGACAGCCGGCCTTCACTAACAAGAATGACGGGTGCGTTCAGGACCAACGCAAAAACCGCTAGCAGGGTTGCCAAGGCTCCAAGCAGATGGCCGAGGCCGGCATTGATGGGCAGAAAAACCAAGAGCAGACTTGGGTAAAGCAGCAGAAGGGGCAAAAAGCTAGCCGGGCTAGGCAGTACACGCTCTCTAAATGTTTTTGTCACTGGCTTAGGCACTTGCATCACACATTTAGATTACGCTCTTACCGTGAACGAAGTGCCCGTACTGATTACCTGCGAAGACCAGTTTCTTCCTGTTTATGCAAAGCCCGGCGATGCGGGGGCAGATTTGCGGGCGGCCGAATCGGTAAGTGTCCCGGCAAACGGAAGAGTCACCGTAAAAACCGGCGTCTCAATTGCTTTACCAAATGGCTACGTCGCGCTAGTTCATCCTCGTTCTGGACTAGCCGCCAAGTTTGGTGTCACTGTTTTGAACGCACCCGGAACCGTTGATGCGGGTTACCGCGGAGAGATCGCCGTCACTTTATTCAACAGTTCGCTAGAAGCATTTGAAGTGAAGACCGGTGATCGCATCGCCCAGCTTGTAATTCAGCAAGTCGAGGTAGCCAATTTTGTTCGAGTTCAGAAACTGCCCGAGAGTTCGCGTGGTCATGATGGTTTCGGTTCGACAGGGGTCCAGTAATGAACGAAATTTACTCGTCTAGCGATAAGGCCGCACCAAACGATCGTCAGACCGCTGGCCCTTTCGACGCAACCGAAATTCAAGACGCTAGACCATTCATCGACTTTGGGTCGCTGAGGGTGCCCGCACGATCAGATATGGCGCTACGGGTTGAAATCGAAGATGCGAGTGGGCAAGTCATCGCCGTCAGTATCGATGTTGGCGGTTCATCGCTTCAAGTTCAGGCTTTCGCTGCTCCAAGATCAGAAGGCCTTTGGCACACGCTCAGGGCTGAACTGGAGCAGTCTGTGACTGCTCAAGGAGGCGAAGTTGAGCGTCGAGTCGGATCACTCGGGCAAGAACTTCTAGCCAGAGTGCCAGTCCTCGATTCCAACGGTGTGAGATCGGGAACGCGAATAGCTCGTTTTGTCGGGGTGGATGGCCCTCGTTGGTTTCTCAGGGGTTTGATTGCTGGAGCGGCGATAAACGATCCACGCGCTGCTGCCGAAATTGATGATGTATTTCGTTCGCTGATTGTTGTCAGAGATAACACCCCTCTGCCTCCGAGAGATCTACTTCCACTCAAAGTTCCAGGTGGCACCGTTGCCCCGCCTAGGACATCCTAATGAGCGATGCTCGTAAGGCTGCTGCCGCCCGGCTTGGCCTTGAAACGGTAGACGGCAAACCTTCGCTTAGCAAACAGTCGATGCTTTCTGCCGTTGGTGGCTGGCTTGGTATCGTCGATGCGATTTTGCCCTCGACGGTTTTTGTCACAGCGTTTACGGTCACAAAAGAGCTTGTTCCAAGCGTTGTGGCAGCCGGCATCGTATCCTTGACGCTTCTGATTATTCAGGTGATCCGAAAGCGCCCAATCGCGAACGCTTTAGTTGGTGCGGCGGGCATTGCAATAGCCGCCTATCTTCCATTGCGTGACGGAGGGCAACCTGCCGACTACTTCCTACAAGGTTTCTTTACTAACAGCATCTATTTGCTAGTAATTTCTATTTCTTGGCTGATTCGATGGCCAATCATCGGAGTTTTGGTTGGACTATTGACTGGACGCGGAAGCCAATGGCGCAAAAACAAGACTCAGATGCGCAGGTTTAGCGGCGCAACGCTAATCTGGGTTGGTCTCTTTGCCGGAAGGCTTTTGGTCCAGGTTCCGCTGTATTTCGCCGGTAACATCGAGGCCCTCGGAATCGCAAGGGTCAGCATGGGCGTACCGCTTTACGCAATCTGTATTTGGCTGACCTGGCTAACCATCCGAAGTGAATTCGCAGACCGCCAATAGTGCTAATTTTGTTTTAGGCAACGAAGCTCGCAAAGTAAGGAAAGACAAGCATGTCCAAAGTAAACAGTTTCGGTTCAGCCGACATTTTGAATGTCGGAAATAAGGGTTACCGAATCTTCAAACTGAACTCTGTAGACGCTAAGACGCTGCCTTACAGTCTCAAGATTCTGCTCGAGAACCTGCTTCGCACCGAGGATGGCGCAAATATCACCGCGGACCACGTTAACGCCTTGGTCAATTGGGATCCAACTGCAGAGCCTGACGTCGAAATTCAGTTCACTCCAGCTCGAGTAATCATGCAGGACTTCACCGGTGTGCCTTGTGTCGTTGACCTAGCAACCATGCGCGAAGCCGTAGCGGAACTCGGTGGCGACCCGAAGCGAATCAATCCTCTTGCGCCTGCTGAGCTCGTCATCGACCACTCAGTTCAGATCGACGTTGCCGGAAGCGCAGACGCCTTCGAAAAGAACGTCGAATTCGAGTACAACCGAAATGGCGAGCGTTACCAATTCCTGCGCTGGGGCCAGACCGCTTTTGATGACTTCAAGGTTGTTCCACCAGGCACCGGCATTGTTCACCAGGTGAACATCGAGTATTTGGCCCGCACCATCATGGCTCGCGAGGTCAATGGTGAACTTCAGGCCTACCCAGACAGCTGCGTAGGTACTGACTCACACACCACAATGGTGAATGGACTCGGTGTACTCGGTTGGGGTGTCGGCGGCATCGAGGCCGAGGCAGCCATGCTGGGACAGCCTGTTTCAATGCTCATCCCGAAGGTAGTCGGTTTCAAGCTAACCGGTCAGATTGCTACCGGCGTAACCGCAACCGACGTGGTACTAACCATCACCGAAATGCTTCGAAAGCATGGCGTTGTAGGCAAGTTCGTTGAGTTCTATGGTGCTGGCGTAAGCAGTGTACCTCTGGCAAACCGTGCGACTATCGGCAACATGAGCCCGGAGTTTGGCTCTACCGCAGCGATGTTCCCAATCGACGAGGTTACGCTGGATTACCTTCGCATCACCGGTCGTCCGCAGGAACAAATCGATCTTGTTGAGGCCTACAGCAAGGCTCAGGGCCTATGGCACGACCCAAGCATCGAACCGCGCTTCAGCGAATACCTAGAACTTGATCTATCGACGGTAGTACCTTCGATTGCGGGCCCTAAGCGACCACAAGACCGCATCGTCTTGAGCGAAGCGAAGCAAGCCTTTGAAAAGGTTATTTCTAGCTACTCGGAGAAGGCATCTAAGCCGACTGCAGTCAAGGGTCAAGACTTCGCTTTGGACAACGGACACGTGGCCATCGCCTCAATCACCTCTTGTACCAACACCTCAAACCCGTCGGTCATGCTTGCAGCAGGTTTGGTTGCTCGCAAGGCGGTTGCTAAGGGCTTGAAAGCCAAGCCTTGGGTCAAGACATCTCTTGCTCCGGGCTCCAAGGTCGTAACCGAGTATTACAACAAGGCTGGACTAACCAAGGATCTTGATGCCCTCGGCTTCAACCTTGTTGGCTACGGCTGCGCAACCTGTATCGGAAACTCTGGCCCGCTCTCAGACGAGATCTCAGAAGCAATCAACCACAACGATCTAGCCGTTACCGCGGTGCTTTCTGGAAACCGTAACTTTGAAGGTCGCATTAGCCCTGACGTGAAGATGAACTACTTGGCTTCACCGCCATTGGTAATCGCTTACGCCCTCGCTGGAACTATGGACTTCGACTTTGAGAACGATGCACTAGGTCAGGATGTTGACGGTAACGACGTATACCTAGCTGACATCTGGCCAACCGCTGCAGAGGTTCAGAAGACCATCGATGAGTCGATTAACTCAGACATGTTCAAGACTCAGTATGCGGGAGTTTTTGAGGGCGACGCCCGTTGGAAGGCTTTGCCTACACCCGAGGGTGCTGTTTTCGAATGGGATCCTAAGTCAACATATGTTCGCAAACCGCCTTACTTCGACGGCATGAAGATGACGCCGGATGCCGTCAAGGACATCCTTGGAGCACGCGTGCTAGCCAAGTTGGGCGATTCTGTCACAACGGACCACATCAGCCCAGCTGGTTCAATCAAGGCTGACTCACCAGCTGGAAAGTACCTGACCGACAACGGTATTTCTCGCGTCGACTTCAACAGCTATGGCTCACGTCGTGGAAACCACGAGGTAATGATTCGCGGTACCTTTGCGAACATTCGCCTTCGCAATCAGCTCCTAAACGATGTAGAGGGCGGTTACACCCGTGACTTCACCCAGGCTGATGCGCCCCAGAGCTTCATCTATGACGCCTCTAGCAACTACCAGGCTCAAGGCACCCCGCTTGTGATCCTAGGTGGCAAGGAGTATGGTTCTGGTTCATCGCGTGACTGGGCAGCTAAGGGCACAAGTCTGCTAGGAGTACGTGCGGTAATCACCGAGAGCTTCGAGCGAATTCACCGCAGCAACCTGATTGGAATGGGTGTTTTGCCGCTGCAGTTCCCTGCAGGAAAGTCGGCGGATTCGCTTGGCCTGGATGGAACTGAGATCTTCAGCATCGTTGGTGTTGAGAAACTCAACGAAGGACAAACACCAAAGACCGTAAAGGTAACTGCGACGCCATCAGAGCACTCTGCTGCGGGTAAGCAGGTTGTCGAATTTGACGCAGTAGTTCGAATCGATACTCCTGGAGAAGCGGACTACTACCGCAACGGTGGCATTCTTCAGTACGTTCTTCGCAGCCTAGTAGCGTAAGTATGAGCATTCTTGATCGCATCAGTGGGCCGAGAGACCTCGACTCGCTGAGCGTTCAAGAATTGCTCAGTTTGGCGCAGGAGATTCGCGAATTTCTTGTGTCTAAGGTTGCGAAAACCGGCGGTCACCTTGGGCCAAATCTTGGGGTTGTCGAGACGACGATGGCCATTCATCGTGTGTTCGATTCACCTAAGGACTCGGTGATTTTCGACACAGGGCATCAAAGTTACGTGCACAAGATTCTCACCGGTCGCAAGGACTTTGAAACCCTGAGACAGAAAAATGGGCTTGCCGGCTACCCTCAGCGCTCTGAGTCGATTCATGACATCGTAGAGTCTTCGCACGCTTCTTCATCGTTGTCTTGGGCCGACGGAATCGCCAAGGCATATCGACTGACTGGTCAGGATGACAGGTTCGTAGTTGCTGTTATTGGTGACGGTGCTTTGACCGGCGGTATGGCGTGGGAAGCACTCAACAACATCTCGGATGACAACGACCGGAAACTCGTGATTGTCGTCAACGACAATGGCCGTTCATACGCTCCAACAATTGGCGGATTCGCGCGTTACTTGAATGACGTTAGAACCAATAAGAACTATCGACGCCTGTACAAGATCAGCAAGGAGCTCTTCTACAAGTTCGGTCTGCCAGGACGCCTGATCTACTCTGCTGCACGTGGTGCGGGCAAGGGCATCTTCGGAACTTTCGCGCCCAAGGGCATGTTCCCAAACCTCGACATCAAATACATCGGCCCGATCGATGGTCACGACATCCAGGCCCTCGAACAGGCATTGCACCAGGCAAAAAAATATGCCAACCCGGTGATTGTTCACACAATCACGCAAAAGGGCAAGGGATACGAGCCCGCCATGGGTGACGAGGCTGATCAGTTCCACGCCGTCGGGCAAATTGACCCAGAAACCGGTAAGGCGCTTGACTCGAAAACCAAGCAGAGCTGGACCGATGTTTTTGGCGATGAGCTTGTCGATATTGCTGCAAAGCGAGAGGACATCATCGCGATCACTGGTGCGATGCTTATCCCGGTTGGTCTGAAGAAGTTCGCAGAGGTTTTTCCGAAGCGAGTTTTCGATGTTGGAATCGCAGAGCAGCACGCCGTGACATCGTCGGCAGGTATGGCATTTGGGGGGCTACACCCGGTTGTTGCCGTCTATGCGACCTTTATGAATCGAGCATTTGACCAGGTGCTTATGGATGTAGCGCTGCACAAGGCTGGAGTAACTTTCGTTCTCGACCGTGCCGGAGTGACGGGACCAGATGGTCCTAGCCACCACGGTGTCTGGGATCTATCTTTGCTGCAACTGGTGCCCGGTATCCGCATCGCGGCTCCACGTGACGCTAGAACTCTCAAGGAGGAGCTGAACGAGGCTGTTGCGGTCTCTAACGCTCCGACGGTGCTGCGATTCGCTAAGGGAAATGCTGGCGCCGACATAGACGCCCTTGAACGACTTGCCGACGGAGTAGATGTACTTCGAATAGCTTCAAAGAAGGATGTGCTTCTGGTTGCAGTTGGCAGCATGGCGGATTTGGCGTTGAACGTTTCCGAGTTGCTCGAAGCAAAGGGAGTTGGTTGCACCGTAATTGACCCTAGGTGGGTCATTCCAGTGGCTGATTCAGTCATCAAGCTGGCATCGGAACACCGACTAGTGGTCACGATTGAAGACGGAATTCGTGTCGGAGGTATTGGCACGCGGGTAAGGCAGGAAATGCGTGCCGCCGGGGTCGACACGGCTTTGAACGAGGTTGGCCTACCTGACCGCTTTATCGATCACGCATCACGTGCAGAGATTTTTGAAGAGACTGGTTTGACCGCGAAGCAAATCGCGGCCGACATTTTGGCTCAGGTCAGTGGCCAGAAGGTGCCACACGCAAAACCTAACTAGGGTCTAGCTCTTTCGATTTCGCCAATTCTTGAGGGTCTTTGGTCAGCGCTTCTGCGAGGGCCTCACATACCAAGTTCACTTGCCAGTCTCTTGCCCCAAGGGCTGACAAGAAAGATGCAACTGACTGAGCTGTGATGTCCGCAGGTGGCTCCCAAGCCAGTTGTCTTAAAAAGTCGGGGGTGAGCAGATTTTCTAGAGGGATGCTCACTTCTTCTGCAATCGATCCGATTGCGGGCTTTAGAGCCTGCAACCGAGCGTTGGCATCAGGAAATCTATTTGCCCAAACGCGATGATTGGGTATGCCGGTCTGTGGAAGTCTCAACGGCGGTAAGTCCCTGGTGTTTTGTGCTTCTTGAAGGGCCGCCCACCAGGTGTCAAGATAACTGCGGCTTGCGCGACCTACGAAAGAGCGATTAGATGCTAGCTCCGGACGAGTTGCGACCGGATTCTTAGCTAAAGTGCTAATTGACGAATCGGGTATCAGGCGACCGGGGGATACGTCGAGCTTCATGGCAAGTCTTTCGCGGGCTTCCCACAGTGAACGGGCGATTGCGAGCCCACGCTGGTCCTTCACTTCGTTCAGTCCAGTTGTGGAGCGCCACTTTTCAGTCTTTGGAGGTTTTGGCGGAGCGTTCAGAATGAATGCAAATTCGGCCTTTGCCCAAGCAATTTTCCCCTGGGATTCTAGTTCGGCTGACAAAGCATCCCAAAGTTCGTGAAGCACATCTACGTCGAGCGCCGCATAGTTCAGCCAGTCCTGATGCATGGGTCTCGTCGACCAGTCGACCGCCGAGTGTTCCTTTGCTAGACGAAGCTTGAGGAAATGCTCCGTGACGGCGCCCAAACCTACTCTCGGAACCCCCGCAATGCGAGACCCCAATTCGGTGTCAAACAGCTCGGGTGCTTCCAAACCCAACTCCCTGAGACAGGGTAAGTCTTGGCTTGCGGCGTGGAGAATCCAGGGCGCTTGGCTGAGCACGCTTCGCAGTTCTGCGAAGCTAGTTGCGTCAGAATTCGATTCCTCGCTATGCGACACTGCGATTGGGTCGATGAGAAAAATCGGGCCGCCCCTGCGATGAATTTGAATCAGATATGCGCGCTGTGAGTACTTGAAACCCGATGCCCGCTCAGCATCAACGGCGAACGGTCCCGCGCCGGAAGCCAACTCCAGAATCGCGCTATCTAGCTGGCCTTTTGTTTCGACAAGCAGGACAGACTTTGCCCTAGGCGCCGACAGGAGGGGCAAAATCTCTACTGATTCTTGAGCGTTTTCTGCGCCCTTGGTCAAGGCCTTGCTCTCATCGTTAGCTTGGAAACTCCAACTGGCAAGTGGGGGAAACCCGACATGATGCAAACCAAATCCTGCCAAGCCTCGAGATGCGAAGCAACATCTGTGTTCACCGGAGACCAGGACGCGCGCATTTCAAGCTCGGCGTGGTCGCTCTGAACTGCGAGAGCGCCATATCCCGACGAAATGATTCTGGTGGTTGTACCAGCTTCGGCAGTGAACTCAGCAGATCGATTCTCAAGGGCTTCAGTTAGCCAGGCCCAAGAAACGTCGGAAATTGATTCATCGGCACCAATGTTTGTCTCAAGTGGCGATTTAGCAAAGCAAATCACGCGAAAGCGGCTCGCCCATCCCTCCTGCTCCTGGGGTTCCCAAAGCAGAACAAATCTTCCAGTTCCGAGGTCAGTGGATACATCCTCGACCGCTGGGGCTGCAATGCTGGCCGAAAAGGCGATTGCATTTGTGGCTAGATTTGGTGGAGCGGCAATTTCTTCGATGATCAGTTCGTCACGAATGTCAGCTCCACGCAGAGATTCGAGAGCAAGACGAAATTCCGCCGAGGAGGCATCTTGCGCTTTGAACTCAATCACTAAATAAGGATATTGTTCGCGACAGCTACTTTTGAGCTGCCACGCCGCTGGGCAGCCAGACGAGGTAGTTGTTGACCCCGTCGAAATTTATGGTCAGTGAGTTGTTTGTCTTCGGTAGATAAGAAATTCCGCTGACTAAGCCTCGGGCTGCTTCAAGGCTCATTTCCGAGTCCGAGCCAGTCACCGTTAGATGAACTTCGTCGATCTGTGCAGCAAAAGCGAGGATTAGCTGTGGTCCTCCCTCCAGCAAGATCTTTTGCAGCCCAAGAGAGCGGAGCGATTCAACCAACTGCCTAGCCAAGGGCAATCCATCGCTAAGTGTGATGCAGTCAACTCCTGCTTTCCCAGACGCGGCTGCTAAGAGTTCTGGGTTCGATGATGCTAGAAGCACACATTGCCCATCTGAAGGCGCCAAAAGAGGTAGGGAAAGGGAAGTCATCGAATTTGAAACCAAGCAGAGTGCACACCTCGCAGTTGACTTCAGTTTCTCTGCTCTAGCCGTTTTGCCGCCAGTGATTGCTACATCGTTCTCGGATCTAGCCTGGAGCAGGATTCCGAGGTCTGCGGCATTGGAAACACCTCGTGAGCTTCCGTATTCGTCAACGTAATCTCCATCGACACTTACCACGTGAAAGAGTGTCACGCGACCGGAGTCACCCGATCGGTCTGGAATCACGGACTCGTTCAAATCGAAGATTTCTCGCGAACCTGTCGCTTGATTCTGTGAAGCATGGCGCGCATGCCGCGCATTCGAAGTGGTGACACAGCTTCGGCTAGACCAATGCGGTTTGCGAAGTCCTCATCTACAGCAAGCACTTCTTCGGCGGTTTTGCCATCCAGAGCTTCGTGAAGAATGCTGGCAAACCCTCGCGTGGTCGGCGCTTCAGCGGGCGCGCTGAAGAACAGGTTAACTTTCGAAGAGCCATCAACTTCAACAAAGAGATAAATGGGGGACTGGCACTCTTCAACGCGCTCCAGAAGATCGGGGTGATCAGAGTACTTTGGCGGCAACTCAGGAAGGTTATCCGAGTATTCCAATAGGAGTGTCAGTCGATCTTTTACGCCGATTGAATTGAAATCATCAATCAGATCCTCGAGAGATTGCAACATTGCTTATCGAGGTGACGGCGCGAGACCAGGTTCGGTTCCCTTGGCAATCGGAACGCCGACGAGGCTGCCCCACTCTGTCCATGAACCGTCGTAGTTGCGCACTCCCGAGAAGCCGAGCAAGTAGTTCAAGACGAACCAGGTGTGGCTCGAACGTTCACCGATTCGGCAATAGGCGATTACGTTGTCTCCGGCTTTCAATCCAGCGCCATTTAGGTAGATTTCCTCTAATTCAGCGCGTGACCGGAACACACCCAGTTCTCCGGCAGCCTTTGCCCATGGAACCGAGGCAGCCGATGGAATGTGTCCACCGCGAAGGGCACCTTCGTCTGGGTAATCAGGCATGTGGGTTCGCTCGCCGGAGTATTCCTGTGGGCTTCGAACATCGATTAGAGGGTTTCCAAAGTGCGATAAAACGTCGTCACGGAAAGCACGAATCTTGCTGTCGTCGCGAACAACAAGCGGGTATTCGCCTGGTGCTACTGCAGCAACATCGCGTGTGATTTCTCGACCTTCGGCGATCCACTTCTCGCGACCGCCATCAAGCAGTCGCACATCCTCGTGACCGAACAACTTGAATACCCAAAGTGCGTATGCCGCCCACCAGTTGCTCTTGTCGCCGTAGATGACGATTGTCGTGTCGCGACTGATTCCCGATCTCTCCATTAGTGCCTTGAAGGCAACTCCATCGACATAATCACGAGTGATTGGGTCATTGAGGTCGAGGTGCCAGTCGATCTTTACGGCACCCGGGATGTGACCGACTTCGTAAAGCAGCACATCTTCGTCAGATTCAACAACGACCAGTCCCTCGCTGCCGAGATTTGCAGCAAGCCATTCGGTGCTGACGAGTGCATCTGGATGTGCGTACTCGTTGAATTTCGGGTTTGAATCTGGCGCGATCGGCATAAGAGTTGTTTCCCTTGGTTATTAGACTTGAAGGCAATACATCAAGGTTAAGCGCACTTCGCGCTCACGTCATCCCGCAAGGTAATAATTGTCAACTAAGCCAGGATCTTTTCAGTCTCTCGCGTCTCGTCAACCACACGCGACGGTTTCAGAACTGCTGGCTGAGCTTGTCCCTCCACGCGAGTTCGAAGCTGCTTCTTTCAAAAACTACATTCCGCACGTCGAGTATGAGTCGCAAGCAATCGCGCAGAAGAGATGTGAAGAATTCGGTACCGGTGGCTCTAAAAAACGCCTTTTTGGAAAATCAAACCGAATTGACGCGACCGGGGTATACCTAGACGGTGGATTCGGAGTTGGAAAGACTCACCTACTTGCCGCGATCTGGCACAGTTTCCAAGGTAAAAAGGCGTTTGGCAGCTTCATTGCGTACACGAGCTTGATTGGTGCCTTAGGTTTTGCTGAGGCTGTGAAGGCGCTGAGCAGGTTCCAACTGGTATGCATCGACGAGTTCGAGCTGGATGACCCAGGAGACACCATGATGATGTCTCGCCTGCTTAACGAACTAGAGAAGCACGGGGTGAAATTTGCTGCAACTAGCAACACTCCTCCGAACGCACTCGGTGAAGGTCGATTCGCGGCAGCCGACTTCGCCCGCGAAATTCATGGAATTGCCGACCGTTTTGACATCCTGAGAATCGATGGAGAGGATCACCGCCATCGCCCGGTTGACGTTGCCCCGACTGAAATGACCGCTGAGGAACTATCGTCTTGGCTAAATGGCAGGAGCGAATCTGATACAGCCGTCGACAATTTCTCGGATTTGTTATCTGCACTCAGCAAGATTCACCCTTCCCGATACGGGCGATTGCTTCGCGGAGTAAACGGAGTGGCCCTTGAAGATGTGCACATGCTGACCGACCAGGTTGATGCACTCAGATTCGTCGCGTTTGTGGACCGCGCCTACGAGGCACAGATAACGCTTCGTGGATCAGGCCACCCTCTCACTCAGGTCTTCTCACCTGAGTACCTTTCCGGTGGCTACAGAAAGAAATACCTCCGGGCTGTCTCTCGCATCGGTGCTATGACTACACGCGGTTAATTTTTTACAAGCCCGAAACATAACGCGTCATCCTCTGAAACCTATGTGCCCGACACTTATCGGGTAGCCACGCAATCGTTGGCCACATTTTGTTTACTTAGAGAGAGGCAAACAAATGGATCAGGGCAACACGGCCTTCGTACTAATTTCAGCAGCCCTTGTGCTGCTCATGACTCCTGGACTCGCGTTCTTCTACGGCGGTATGGTCAAGGCCAAGAGCGTTGTGAGCATGATGATGCTGAGCTTTGGATCACTCGGACTAATCGCTGTCCTGTGGGTGCTCTACGGTTATGCAATTTCATTCTCAAACGCGGGTTCCGAAACCTTCTTCGGAATTGATGGCTGGTTTGGCATCGACACATCGTTCCTCGGTCTCACGGCTCAGGTAGCTGACGCTGCAGCGCCAACCGGCGCTTTCCCGCAGCTAGCTTTCGTTGCTTTCCAGGCAACTTTTGCGATCATCACCGTTGCACTTATTTCGGGTGCCATCGCAGACCGCGCTAAGTTCGGTGCCTGGATGGTATTCGCAGGTCTTTGGGCAACAATCGTCTACTTCCCTGTCGCTAACTGGGTGTTCAACTTCACTCTTGAAGACGGCAAGGTTGTCGATGGTGGCTGGATCGTCTATGGGCTTGGCGTAATCGACTTCGCCGGTGGAACTGCGGTACACATCAACGCAGGTGCTGCAGGACTAGCGCTAGCAATCGTTTTGGGCAAGCGTTTTGGTTTCAGCAAGGGAATCACCCAACCACACAACGTGCCACTTACCCTTCTTGGTGTCGCACTTCTTTGGTTCGGTTGGTTCGGATTCAATGCAGGTTCTGAGCTCGCAGCTGATGGCTTGGCCGCAATCGCATTCATCAACACCCTGGCTGCTCCGGCTGCCGCGATGCTCGGTTGGATCATCATCGAGAAGATCAAGCACGGTAAGGCAACTTCAATTGGTGCCGGTTCGGGTGCTATCGCAGGACTCGTAGCCATCACCCCGGCATGTGCCTCGCTTGACCCAATTTGGGCAATGGCCCTCGGCTTGGTTGCCGGAATGCTCTGTGCGCTAGCGATCGACCTGAAGTTCTCACTTGGCTTCGATGACTCACTCGACGTAGTTGGAATCCACCTCGTCGGCGGCATTGTCGGAACTCTATGGATCGGCTTGTTTGGTAACGGAGTAGGAGCAGTATTCGGCTTCGGATTCCACCAGCTGGCTATGCAGGCACTTGGTGCTGCAGCGGTACTTGTTTATAGCTTCGTTCTAGCCCTGATTATCGGATTCGCGGTAGAAAAGACTATTGGGTTCCGAGTCAAGGCTGAAGATGAAATCGCAGGCATTGACACCGTTGTTCACGGTGAAGAGGCCTACGCGTTTGGTGCAGACAGAGGTTAGCTTCTAACTAAGCCAATAGGAGAGTCCCGCGAGGGGCTCTCCTTTTGGTGCGTTTACTGAAAGGAAACAAATGAACCACCAGAACACGACGATGTTCCTTATCCTCTGTTCGGCAATGGTGCTCTTTATGACACCTGGGCTAGCTTTCTTCTACGGAGGGCTAGTTCGCGCGTCGAGCGTTGTGAGCATGATGATGATGTCTTTTGGCTCGCTTGGACTCATTGGCGTGATCTGGGTTGTTTATGGCTACGCAATGTCGTTTGGTGCTGCAGGTGCTGGCCAATTTATTGGCTTGGATGGGTTTTTCGGTATTGACCTAGCAAAGTTATGGCTGGGTGACGTCATCGATCAGGCTCAAGCTGGCGAAGGATTTAACCTCGCGTTTGCCGGTTTTCAAGGCACCTTCGCTGTCATCACTGTCGCGCTTATTTCGGGAGCAATCGCTGACCGAGCTCGCTTCGGGTCTTGGATGGTTTTCGCCGGTCTGTGGGCAACTCTCGTTTACTTTCCAGTCGCAGGTTGGATCTTCAATTTCTCTGTGGTTGACGGAAAGATATCAGACGGCGGGTGGCTCGTCTACAACATCGGCGTAATGGACTTTGCGGGAGGAACCGTAGTCGAAGTGGCGTCAGGCGCCTCAGCCTTGGCTCTCGCTTTGGTCCTGGGCAAGCGATTTGGCTTCACCAAGGGAATGCATGCGCCACACAACGTACCTTTGGTGCTCATCGGGGTGGCGATTCTCTGGTTTGGTTGGTTCGGGTTTAATGCGGGATCTGAGCTCGCCGCCGACGGTATCGCTGCACTGGCCTTTGTAAACACTCTGGCCGCGCCCGTAGGCGCGCTAGTGAGCTGGGTTGTCTACGAAAAACTCGCGCACGGTAAGCCAACGTCAATTGGAGCCGGATCCGGCGCCGTTGCTGGTCTTGTGGCTATTACTCCATCTTGCGCCTACCTGGACCCGATTTGGGCGCTAGCCCTGGGCGTTGTGGTCGGTGTCGTTTGCGCCTATGCGATTGAACTCAAGTTTGTTCTGGGTTTCGATGACTCACTCGATGTTGTCGGCATTCACCTCGTTGGTGGCATTGTCGGCACCCTTTGGATCGGTCTATTTGGTCAGAATGTTGGCCTGGTGCTTGGTCATGGAGCCGATCAACTTGGCAAGCAGGCGGTCGGTGTTGCCGTAGTAATGGTCTACGCATTCGTCCTCTCGTATGCAATTGGCTGGGTTATTCAAAAAACCATTGGTTTCCGAGTTACGAGCACAGATGAAATTGCCGGAGTTGATCTGGTCATGCACGGCGAGATCGGTTACGCAGGCACTGACCCCCGCTGGACTTGGAAAAACTAAACGCAAAACACCCAGCCTGAGTTTGCGATGAACTTGAACTTGGGTTAGAGTATCTAAGTCTTCGAAAGAAGGCACGCGGATGTGGCTCAGTTGGTAGAGCACAACCTTGCCAAGGTTGGGGTCGCGAGTTCGAATCTCGTCATCCGCTCGCATAGGGCGTTAGCCTCGTTAAGCATGGTGGAGTGGCTGAGCGGCCCAAAGCAACAGCCTGCAAAGCTGTAATCCCACGGGTTCAAATCCCGTCTCCACCTCGAAATAAAAAGCAAATGGTCGATTGGCGCAGCGGTAGCGCACTTCCTTGACATGGAAGGGGTCACTGGTTCGATCCCAGTATCGACCACTGAAAAACCCCCGAGCAAAGCTCGGGGGTTTAGTTTTACTCACCCTCGCCGGCGTAGCTTGCCGGCTCGCTAGTTCGATCTCGGCATCGACCACCAAGCAAAAAGCCCCTCAATAGAGGGGCTTTTTCATGTGGGTCAGATTAGCGAAGCTTTAGGGTCTTCGCTGTTTGGGCAAGTGACTCCTTGGCTTGCTTCGGATTGGCGTTGAGAGATGTTCCAAACGAGGGAACGATCTGAGCCAAAGGCTTTCGCCACGAAGCAAATTCATTCGGGAAGCATCGTTCAATGACCTGCAGCATCACGTGCACTGCCGTTGATGCACCCGGTGAGGCACCTAGAAGGCCAGAGATGGAACCATCCGCGCTAGTGATGACCTCGGTTCCGAACTGAAGCACTCCGCCCTTTTTTGCGTCCTTCTTGATCACCTGGGCACGTTGGCCTGCATTCAGCAAACGCCAATCTGCAGGGTCCGCATCTGGCATGAAATCTTTCAAGGATTCGAACTTCTTTGCCTTGGTCTTCAGGAGTTCTCCAACCAAGTACTTGATCAAAGATAGGTTTGAGGCGCCCACCGCAATGTATGGAACTAAGTTCGCCAGGCGCAGCGAAGCAGGCAGATCAAACAACGAGCCGTTCTTCAAAAATTTTGGATTGGCTGTTGCGTAAGGCCCGAAGAGCAGCGAAGCTTTGCCGTCAACAACACGGGTGTCGAGGTGAGGAACAGACATCGGGGGAGCGCCAACGCTGGCCTGGCTGTAAACCTTGGCTTTGTGTTGCGCTACAAGCTTTGGATTGTCCGTTCGCAACCACTGGCCACCGACCGGGAAAGTGCCATACCCCTTAGCTTCGGGGATGCCGGACTTCTGAAGTAGCTTGAGAGCCCAACCGCCGGCACCTACGAACACAAAAGCAGCCTTATGGAAACTCACAGAGCCAGAAACGGTGTCTCGCGAGGTCACTTGCCAACCGCCGTCAGGAAGTTTGTGCAGCCCCTCTACCTCTGAATTGAATTCTGTCGCGACACCCTGGTTCTCGAGGCTCGAGAACAGCTGCTTGGTGATTGCACCAAAATCTACGTCGGTGCCGTCGGCAATGTAGGTGGCAGCAATCGGCTCTTTGGTCTTTCTGCCCTTGATAAGCAGTGGTGCCCAGCCTGCAATCACTTTGGGATCCGTTGAAAATTGCATACCGGCAAACAAGGGTTGATCCTTGAGGGCCTCGAATCGACGTCTTAGGTAGTCCACATCCTTTTCGCCCTTGACGAAGGTCATGTGCGGCGTTGCGTGAATGAAGGTGTCAGGGTCTTGCAGCTGCCCATTGTTGACTAGATAAGACCAAAACTGGCGCGATAGCTGAAACTGTTCATTGATAGCGATTGCTTTAGAAGGATCGGGAAGAGAGCCATCTTTTGAATCGGGCATGTAATTCAGCTCGCACAAAGCGGCGTGGCCGGTACCAGCGTTATTCCAAGGGTTTGAGCTTTCTAAGGCTGCAGCTGGCAGACGCTCGATAACTTTGATGCTGATATCCGGCTTCAGAAGTTTGAGAAAGGTGCCAAGAGTGGCGCTCATCACGCCTGCACCGATGAGAATGACGTCCGTTGTCTTTGCTTTGCTCACTAAGAAATCCTAACCCGAAAGCCCGGGTCAGGCTGTGATCGTCTAAGCCATTGAGGTGCCGACAAGACCGCCAATGCCGTATGTGATTCCCATGGTCAAAAGGCTGACCACAACATTTCGGATGATGGCTCGGCCTGACTTGGCACCACCAATCCTGGCGCCGACAAAACCGGTGATTGCGAGCGACAAAATTACGGCACCAACTGTTACCGGGATGCGAACATCAACCCAAGGTCCTGAGACCGCGACTAGAGGCAGCAATGAGCCGCCGGCAAACGCAACAAAAGAGGCTAGTGCCGCTTGAGTAGGGCTTGCGTGTTGCTCTGAATCGATTCCAAGTTCAGCCTCTGCGTGCGCCTTTAGCGCATCCTTGACTGTAAGTTCCTCAGCAACCTTCGTCGCGAGTTCGAGGCTCAAACCTTTTTGCTCATAAAACCAGGCGAGTTCCCTAAGTTCGAGCTCAGGCTGGTCAAGCAGCTCTTGGCGTTCCTTTGCTAAAGCTGCCTTCTCGCTGTCTTTCTGGGCAGACACCGAGGTGTACTCGCCACCTGCCATCGAGATGGAACCGGCAACAAGGCCAGCGACGCCGGCAATCAAAATAGCGCCCGAATCTGATGTTGCTCCGGCCACGCCCATAACCAAACCAGCGGTCGACACAATTCCGTCGTTGGCGCCGAGAACTCCGGCGCGTAGCCAGTTCAGCTTGGCAGCCATGCTCTGGCGCTGAAATTCTTGGCTAGCAAGCAGCGCTTCGTCGAGTTTGATTAGGTCCGGTTTTTCCATACGACAATGCAACCGCAAATGGTTGGGGTTAGCCAGCAAGGCACGCCTAAGTTCAATCGGTAGGATTGGAGAGTTCAGTCAGCAGATGGAGTTCTTGTGTCGTCAATCCAGATAACCGTAAACGGTGAAGAAAGTTCAATCGATCTTGGAGCCGATGGTTTCGGGCTGTTCACAGAGAAATCAATCGTTGCGCTTCGAGTAAACGGCGAACTGAAAGACCTTGCCCACAAACTGTCTTCGGGCGATGTTGTTGAAGGTGTGGACATCAATTCACCTGATGGCTTGAACATTCTTCGACACTCTGCCGCTCACGTTCTAGCTCAGGCTGTCCAAAACATCAACCCCGAGGCCAAGTTGGGCATCGGTCCGCCGATCACCGACGGTTTCTACTATGACTTTGATGTCGAGAATCCATTCACTCCAGAAGATTTGAAGGCTCTCGAGAAGCAGATGGATCGAATCATTCGATCCGGCCAGCGCTTTATTCGTCGCGTCACCACCGATGGTGATGCAACTGTCGAACTAAAGAACGAGCCTTACAAAATCGAACTGATCGGTCTCAAAGGCAACCAGGATGCCGTTGGCGAAGGCTCAGCCGAGGTCGGAGTCGGCGAGCTGACCATTTACGAAAATGTCGATCCTCAATCTGGCAACGTCGTTTGGAAAGATCTCTGCAGGGGACCACACCTGCCGAACACTCGGATGATCGGTACTGGTTACGCGCTCACCCGTTCTGCTGCTGCTTACTGGCGTGGAAATGAGAACAACAAGCAACTTCAGCGCATCTACGGCACCGCGTGGCCTACCAAAGATGAACTACGAGCGCATCAAGAGCGTCTTGAAGAGGCAGCAAAGCGCGACCACCGTCGCCTGGGACAAGAACTTGACCTATTCTCATTCCCCGAAGAGATCGGCTCTGGACTTGCCGTGTTCCATCCAAAGGGTGGAATCATGCGCCGCGTCATGGAGGACTACAGCCGCAAGCGTCACGAGGAATCGGGCTACGAATTCGTTTACTCGCCACACATCACTAAGTCGAACCTCTTCGAACAATCTGGCCACCTGGCTTGGTATGCCGATGGTATGTTCCCACCGATGAAGATGGACGAAGAAGTCGATGAAAACGGCGTAGTTCGCAAGCAGGGACAGAACTACTACCTGAAGCCAATGAACTGCCCATTCCACATCCTTATCTTTAAGTCGCAGGCTCGCTCTTATCGAGACCTACCGCTGCGCATGTTCGAATTTGGTTCTGTTTACCGCTACGAGAAGTCGGGAGTTCTGCACGGCCTGACTCGCGTTCGTGGAATGACTCAGGATGATGCCCACCTGTTCTGCACCGCAGACAACATGGAAGAAGAGCTCACCAAGGTTCTGGGCTTTGTTCTTGGCCTGTTGCGCGACTATGGTCTCGACGATTTCTACCTTGAACTATCAACCAAGGAAGAGGGAAACCCTAAGTTTGTTGGTGACCCAGCTATCTGGGAAAAGGCAACCGAAACTCTTCAGCGAGTTGCTACTGCATCCGGTTTGGAACTCGTTCCGGATCCGGGAGGCGCCGCTTTCTACGGACCAAAGATTTCGGTTCAGGCACGCGATGCGATCGGTCGTACCTGGCAAATGTCGACCATCCAGCTTGACTTCAACCTGCCGGAACGATTCGATCTTGAATACACCGCTCCGGATGGCACTAAGCAGCGCCCGGTCATGATTCACCGAGCGTTGTTCGGTTCGATTGAGCGCTTCTTTGGCGTCCTTACCGAGCACTACGCAGGTCACTTCCCGCCTTGGTTGGCCCCGGTTCAGGTTGTTGGAGTGCCAATTGCTGAGGCATTCTCGCCATATCTTCACGACATCGCAGAGCAGTTGCGCGCTCATGGTGTGAGAATCACTATCGACGATTCCGACGACCGCATGCAAAAGAAGATCCGTAACCACACCATGGCGAAGGTTCCGTTCATCTTGCTAGCCGGAGGCGAGGACCAAGAAGCCAGAGCAGTGAGCTTCAGATTCCGAGATGGTCACCAGGAAAATGGAATCCCGGTAGCTGAGGCAATTGCACGAATTCTCAAGGCAATCGAAGACAAAGCGCAGGTCTAGGCAATGTCTGAACCGCGCATGGAATTTTCGAGCGAATTGCCCGGAGTGCCAAACGCGTTCCAACACCTCTGGACTCCGCACCGAATGGTTTACATTCAGCACGGTCAGCAGCCACCAGACCACGAATGCCCATTTTGTCTTGCTCCAGAAAAGTCCGACGAAGAGACCCTGATCGTTTATCGCGGTACTCACGCCTATGCACTGCTAAATCTGTTTCCCTATAACTCGGGACACATGCTGGTGTGCCCTTATCGGCACATTGCGACCTATGACGAAGCCACGCCTGAAGAGATTGCCGAAATTGGTTCAATCACTCAGCAGGCGATGCGGGTTCTAAAAAAGGTTTCAAGAGCTCAGGGGTTCAACATTGGAATGAACCAGGGCGAGTTGGCCGGCGCCGGAATTGCTGGGCACCTTCACCAACACATCGTTCCGCGCTGGTTGCACGATTCCAACTTTTTTCCGATCATCGCCGAGACAAAGGCTTTGCCCCGTCTATTGGGCGAAGTTCGCGATGATATCGCGGCCGGTTGGAACACCGTTTAGACTTGTCGCATGACTAGCTCATCAATTCCAACTTCAACCACCGGCACCCCACTTGTTAAGCGCGGCTTAGCAGAGATGATGAAGGGTGGCGTCATCATGGATGTCGTCACAGCGGAGCAGGCGAAAATCGCCGAAGACGCCGGTGCGGTTGCAGTCATGGCCCTAGAGCGCGTGCCTGCTGACATTCGCGCGCAGGGTGGCGTATCGCGCATGAGCGACCCGGACATGATCGACAGCATCATCAACTCGGTCTCAATCCCAGTTATGGCAAAGGCTCGTATCGGTCACTTTGTCGAAGCTCAAATTCTTGAATCACTTGGCGTTGACTACATCGACGAGTCAGAGGTTCTCAGCCCAGCTGACTATGTCAACCACATCAACAAGTGGAACTTCAAGGTTCCCTTCGTGTGTGGAGCAACTAACCTCGGCGAGGCACTTCGCAGAATCACCGAAGGCGCTGCCATGATCCGCTCTAAGGGCGAGGCCGGCACCGGCGATGTATCGGAAGCGATGAAGCACATTCGCACCATCTCGGGTGAGATCCGCGCGTTGGCTGCAAAGTCAGAAGACGAATTGTTCGTAGCGGCAAAGGAACTTCAGGCTCCTTTTGAACTCGTGCGTGAAATCGCGACCACCGGCAAGCTTCCGGTAACCATGTTCGTAGCGGGTGGTGTTGCAACTCCAGCTGACGCTGCGCTAATGATGCAGCTTGGTGCCGACGGTGTGTTTGTAGGTTCAGGAATCTTCAAGTCTGGAAACCCTGTTGAGCGCGCTAAGGCAATTGTTAAGGCGACCACGTACTTCAATGACCCATCAGTGCTTGCTCAAGTAAGCCGTGGCCTAGGTGAAGCCATGGTTGGCATCAACGTTTCTGACCTACCCGCGCCACACCGCTTGGCTGAGCGCGGCTGGTAACTTGCCCGCGCCGATTGGCGTATTAGCTCTTCAAGGCGACTTTAGAGAGCATCGCCAAACACTAGCTGCTATCGACGAAGAGTCGATTGAAGTCAGAACCCTTGCCGAACTGGCAAAGTGTCGAGGCCTCATCATTCCCGGCGGTGAATCTACCGTCATGCAGAAACTTGCTGTTGCCTATGACCTCTTCAAGCCTCTGAAAGACGCCATCGCTTCGGGTTTGCCGACTTTTGGTACCTGCGCAGGGCTAATCATGCTTGCTGACCAAATTTCGGATGGAATTGAGGGCCAGGCGGGCTTCGGGGGACTGGATGTAACCGTTCGACGAAATGCGTTCGGCAACCAACTCGATTCCTTCGAAGTTGACTTAACCTTCACCGGAGTCGGAGGTCTAGTACACGCAGCATTCATTCGAGCTCCGATAGTCGAACGAGTTGGCCAAGATGTTGAGGTTCTGTCCAAATTGGCCGACGGCCGTGTCGTCGGAGTACGCAATAAATCGATGCTGGGTATTTCGTTTCACCCAGAGGTGACTGGTGAAACCAGGATCCACGAGCTGTTCGTTAGCATGGTAGGCGCCTAGCCTCATCTAGACTTAGAGGAATCCAAGTTTTCGTTTTAGGAGCAGTATGTCTGGCCACTCCAAATGGGCAACCACCAAGCACAAAAAAGCCGTAATTGACGGTCGTCGCGCAAAGTTATTTGCCAAACTCATCAAGAACATTGAAGTGGCGGCTCGACTTGGTGGTCCTGACCTCGACGGAAACCCGACCCTTTATGACGCAGTCCAAAAGGGTCGCAAGAGCTCGCTGCCTAACGACAACATTGAGCGCGCGATAAAGCGTGGTTCTGGCGTCGGCGCAGATGCAGTCGAGTACCAGAACATCATGTACGAGGCCTACGGGCCTAATGGGGTAGCAGTGTTGGTCGAATGTCTGACCGACAACAAAAACCGCGCAGCAGCGGAAGTGCGTCTTGCAATCTCTCGCAACTCAGGAACCATGGCTGATCCTGGGTCGGTCTCTTTCCAATTCAGCCGCAAGGGTGTAATTGTTGTTGCAAAGAACGAGGCCACCACCGAAGACGCAATTCTCGAAGCTGTGCTTGAGGTTGGCATTGATGACCTCGAGGACCGTGGCGAGCAGTTCGTGCTGACCACCGATCCAAGCGCGATGGTTGCTGTACGTACCGCACTTCAGAACAACAGCATCGACTACGAAAGCGCTGACGTCGAATTCGTGTCAAGCATGCCCATCCAGGTCGATGCTGAGACCGCGAGAAAAGTTATCAAGCTAATTGATGCCCTCGAAGACTCGGACGAAGTTCAAAACGTCTATTCAAACTTCGACATGTCTGCCGAAGTTATGGCCGAACTCGAGAACGACTAATAGTGAGCCGCATCCTCGGGATCGACCCTGGTCTCACCAGATGCGGCGTTGGCGTTATAGACCTAGCTCCATCGCGCAAGGTTTCGCTAGTTCACGTTGACACCTTTAGATCTGAACCATCCCTCGATCTTTCGGCTCGCGTTGGTTCGATCGGCGCCAGAATCGAGCAACTCATCCTTGATTTGAAACCCGAGGGCATTGCGATCGAGCGAGTCTTTTCACAGGCAAACGTCTCGACCGTTATGGGCACCGCGCAAATTTCAGGCGTGGTTCTTTACCTAGCCAATAAATACAGCCTTCCTGTAGCAATGCACACGCCAACAGAGGTAAAGGCCGCGGTTACTGGCTCGGGTAGAGCCGGCAAGGCTCAGGTTGGAAACATGGTTGCCCAAATTCTTGGGCTTCATGAAGTGCCAAAGCCAGCCGACGCGGCGGATAGTTTGGCAATAGCCATTTGCCATGCTTGGAAGTCATACTCGCCAAAAGCGGCAGGCTCAACCGGCATTACTGCTGCTCAACAGGCGTGGCTCGCCGCAGAACGCGCTGCCGCAACCAGACCAAAGCGTTAGTTAGTCTTATCGAGTGATAGCCCAGCTCACCGGCAAAATTGCCTTCCTAGACCTCTCATCGGCAATTGTCGATGTGGCTGGCGTCGGCTATTCGATTCAGATCACAGCGACCACTTCAAAATCTCTCTCGATTGGCCAACAAGTAACCTTGGCCACCGCGCTAATTGTGCGCGAAGACGACATGTCGCTTTACGGCTTTATTTCGCAGGATGAAAAGCGAGTGTTCGACCTGCTGCGTTCCGTGACAGGCGTTGGCCCCAAGTCTGCATTGGCAGTGCTGGGTTCGCTTGGCCTCGAAGAGATTGCGGCGGCGGTAATGAACGACGACGATGTCGCTTTCAAGAAGGTCTCGGGAATCGGTCCTAAGACGGCCAAGCTGATCACGGTTACTCTTGCGGGCAAATTAACCTCCACACAGAAGCCGGCTCAGCGAGGGGAGATGCCCTCAAGAAACTCGGTGGTGCTTGCGTTGGTTGGCCTTGGCTGGTCAGAAAAGAGCGCGACCGCGGCCGTCGACGAATCGTTGCAGGCAATTGGTGCTCATGCAGCAAATGATCTGCTCTTGCGCACCAGCCTCGCTCGGCTCAGCGGAGGTCAAAAGTGACCGAAATCGTGAGCGCCGAAATGGGCGACAACGAACTCGCATTCGAAAGCGCCCTTCGCCCAAAGTCTCTAGCGGAATTTGTTGGACAGCCGAAGGTTAGGCAGCAACTGAGTTTGCTTATTGAAGCGGCTTCGCTTCAAAATCGCACAGCAGACCACATCTTGTTGGCAGGCCCACCCGGACTCGGCAAGACTACGTTGGCAATGATCGTTGCCGAGGAATGCGGAAGGCCACTTCGACTAACCAGCGGGCCAACCATCCAACACGCTGGAGATTTGGCAGCCGTTCTCTCCTCACTTGTTCCTGGCGAAGTGCTCTTCATCGATGAGATTCACCGGATGGCTCGCGCCGCCGAAGAGATGCTTTACCTGGCCATGGAGGATTTCCGCGTCGATGTGATGGTCGGAAAGGGAGCCGGAGCAACTTCGATTCCGTTAGAGCTTTCACCATTCACCCTGGTCGGTGCAACCACACGCTCGGGAATGTTGCCGAACCCTCTGCGAGACAGGTTCGGATTTACAGCTCACCTCGAGTTTTACGAAAACGCGGAGCTTGAGGAAGTGCTTGCCAGAGCGGCACTAAAACTAGGACTGACCGTCGATCGAGAGGCCCTTGCAGAAGTAGCTTCGCGAAGTCGGGGCACACCTCGAATCGCAAATCGCCTTCTTCGTCGCGTTCGTGATTTCTCGCTGGTTGCTGGCCACGAAACAGTTTCACTTGGAGACGCCCAGCAAGCCCTGGCTCTGTACGAAGTCGACGCGCTTGGCCTAGATCGCCTAGACCGTTCTATTCTCGAGATGCTGACGACCAGATTCGACGGCAAGCCTGTTGGGCTTTCAACTCTTGCTGTAGCGGTTGGCGAAGAGCAAGACACCATCGAGGCTGTAGTTGAGCCGTTTCTGGTTCGCATGGGTCTAATTCTTAGAACACCCAGGGGGCGTCAAGCCACCGCGGCCGCCTACCGACACCTGGGTCTCGTTTAGCCAATTCAAAGCCGCCGAAGCCTTATAATCGAAAGGTTGCCAAAGGCAGTAGTTACAAGCACCCAACCAAAGATTGGCCCAAATGAACCAGGACATTTTTCTAGTCGTAGCGCTAGGTTTCCTCATCGTGATGATGTTCCTTAGCAGCCGCAAGCGCAAGAAGGCCGCGGAACAACTTCAGTCAAACCTGGTTGTTGGTTCGACCGTGCTTCTTCACAGTGGCATTGTTGGCGTTGTTACTGACATCAAAGACGACAAGATCACTCTTGAGTCAACTCCTGGAGTCAAGCTTCTTGTTGTGAAGGGTGCTGTTCGATCGGTTGAGGCTGCTCCTGTAAAGCCTGCGGCTAAGAAGCCAGCTGCAACCAAGTCTGCAACTGCAGCAAAGAAGCCTGCTCCTAAGAAGCCAGCTGCAAGCACTGCAGCCAAGAAGTAAGTAAAGAGTTTTCATGTCTGAATCAGCTGTTACCAAAGCCGCTAAAAAGCGCCTTACTTGGCTCGGAGTGCTTGTAGCACTTTTGGCTGCAATCATCGCCCTGGGCTCAGCAACTGGAACCGGTGCTTCCTTTGCACCGAAGCTTGCTCTTGACTTACAGGGTGGAACTTCAATTATCTTGGCCCCTCTAGTCCAGGATGGCGAGAAGGTAACCGAGGAGCAGCTGTCTCAGGCGGTTGAGATCATCCGTCAGCGTGTTGACGCCACGGGTGTGAGCGAAGCAACAATCAAAACGCAGGGTGCAACCAACATCGTTGTAGAAATCCCTGGAAAGCCAGACGAGAACACTCTGAAGCTCATCCGCAGCAGTGCAAAGCTTCAGTTCCGTCCGGTAATTCTTACTTCGCAGGGAACTTCGACCTCTGTTGGTACAGACACCGGTGCGTCTGCCTCACCGACCCCAAAGGCCTCGGCTTCAGCCACCACCCCGAAGGCAGCACCAACTGACGCTTCTGACCCAAACTGGATCAGCGCGTCGCTACAGGCTGAGTTTGACGCACTTGATTGTGCAACAACCTTCCGCGAGGCTGGCCAAATCGATGACCCAACCAAGCCTCTGATCACCTGTGATGTTGATGGATACGGCAAGTTCATTCTTGGCCCAGTAGAAGTTGAAGGCGCCAACATCTCTGATGCAAACGCTGGAACAATTACCACCTCAACCGGAGCGGCTACCAACACCTGGGCGGTAAACCTTGAATTCGACGCGGTCGGAACCAAGCAGTTTGCCGATGTGACGGGAAGACTTTTCCCGCTCGAGGCACCGCGCAACCAATTTGCGATCACCCTTGACGGCTATGTAATCACCGCGCCTTCGACCAATGCAGTTATCTCAAATGGTTCGGCGCAGATCACCGGCTCGTTCACCAAAGAAACTTCAAAGGTTCTTGCAGACCAGTTGAAGTACGGCTCATTGCCGATCGCTTTCGAAGTGCAGAGCCAAGAAAACATCTCGGCAACTCTTGGTTCAGAGCAACTTGCCAGCGGACTTCTTGCCGGTGGAATCGGTCTACTGCTTGTGATCATTTACTCGATCTTCCAGTACCGCGGACTAGCAATTGTTACCGTTGGCTCACTGATGGCAGCGGCAGTGATCGTTTACCTCATCATCGCTCTTCTTTCTTGGCGCCAGGGTTACAGGCTTTCGCTCGCTGGTGTAGCCGGTTTGATTGTGGCGATTGGTATCACTGCGGACTCGTTCATCGTTTACTTCGAGCGCGTTCGCGATGAACTTCGCGACGGAAAGACCCTCGGTCAGGCTGTAGAGCAGGGCTGGAAGCGCGCAATCAGAACCATCCTGGTTTCTGGTGGCGTAAGCCTTCTTGCAGCGGTCGTTCTTTACGCTCTAACCGTCGGAAACGTTCGTGGATTTGCTTTCACTCTAGGTATGACCACCCTGGTCGACCTTGGTATCGCAATCATGTTCACCCACCCGATTCTTCAGCTCTTGGCCAAGGTCAACTTCTTCAGCTCTGGCCACCCTTGGTCGGGCTTCGATTCAAAGGCTCTCGGCGCAACCGCCTACATCGGCCGCGGTCAGTTCCGCACCTCAGAAAAGGTTTCAGCGGGCCGTGTAGCACGCGCATCTAAGGAAGCAAACAAGCGTCAGACCCTTGCCGAGCGCAAGTCAGCTGGCTCAGCTTCGAACTCAGGAGAAAAGAACTAATGTCAAAGTTCAGTGAATTCGGTAACGACCTATACACCGGCAAGCGCTCGTTCGACTTTGTCGGCCGTCGTAAGGTTTGGTACTCAGTAGCTGCCGTAATGGTCCTGCTAGCAGTCGTTCTTCCTATCGCACGCGGTGGTTTCAACTTTGGCATCGAGTTCCGCGGAGGCTCAGAGTTTCGCGTAGCCGGTGCTTCAAGCAGCTCGCAACAGCTTGCGGTTGACGCCGTCAAATCAGTTGAGCCAAATTCGGTACCTCTAGTTAGCACGGTTGGAACAGATTCGATTCGAATCCAGACCGAGCAGCTAACCGATGACAAGTCTGAAGAAGTTCGTGTTGCACTCGCAAAGGCATACAACGTTGACAGCGCAGATGTTGCCAGCTCGTTCGTTGGTGCTAACTGGGGAGCAGACGTAACTGGTAAGGCAATCAACGGTCTGTTGGTGTTCGTTGCCCTCGCAGCGGTTCTAATGGCTTTGTATTTCCGAACCCTGAAGATGTCTCTTGCGGCTGTTCTAGCGCTGGTACACGACCTCATCATCACCGCAGGTGTGTATGGCACCCTGGGCTTCGAGGTTACGCCAGCGGCCGTAATCGGCTTCCTGACGATCCTCGGTTATTCGCTCTATGACACCGTGGTTGTTTTCGACAAGATTCGTGAAAACACCTTCGAGGTCGAATTCAGCGAGAAG
>JBEEPX010000041.1:0-18604 GCA_041190885.1 Actinomycetota bacterium | reverse complement strand
GCCACCGATGAATCAAGGTAGCGATCGGTAATCACGGCCTCGCCGCGCTCGAGAGCTGGGCGAACCTTGGTTGCCACATGGTGGGCTCGATCGGCCGCGTAAAGCAGGGCTTCACTTCTAGGAGCCACGTCGCCTTTTCGGTGAAGAAGCAGGTGCCTAATTTCTTGACCAAGCTCGGTGCCACCTGGCTCGAATGTCCTGACTACTGGCTGACCGAGTTCGCGCAGATACTCCTCGAGAAGATCAGACTGAGTCGACTTTCCGACGCCGTCAATTCCCTCGAGCGAAATGAACAATCCTCGGCTCATTACTTAGCCTTTCGGGTTGCCCCACGCTTCACAACGCGAGTTGTGGTGGCCTTCTTGGCAGGCTTGCCAGCCTTAGCCGGTGCCTGGCCGGGCTCGAGGCCCAACTTCTCGCGTCGAATTGCCAATAGCTCGAAAGCCTGGTCTGGCGACATTTCTTCGAGGTTCTCATCCTTAGGAACGGTCGCGTTCACTGCGCCGTCGGTCACATACAAGCCGAATTGACCGGTCTTTGCAAAGACTGGCAGACCCGAGGCTGGGTCTTCTCCGAACTCCTTCAACGGTGTTGCCGCCGTGCGGCGACCGCCGTACTTTGGCTGAGCAAAGATTTCGAGAGCACCAGCTAGATCGAGGCTGAACAATTGGTCTTCGCTGGTTAGCGAGCGTGAGTCTTTGCCCTTCGAAAGGTATGGGCCGAACTTGCCGTTTTGGGCGGTGATTTCGGTTCCCGACTCAGGGTCGACGCCAACTACGCGAGGTAGCGAAAGCAACATGACCGCGTCCTCTAGAGTCAAGGTCTCTGGGCTCATCGTCTTGAACAACGACGCAGTGCGAGGCTTTGCCGCCTTCGGGTCATCCAAGACCACGTATGGACCGTAGCGGCCATCCTTGAAAAGAATGTCGAGCCCGGTCGCCGGGTCTTGGCCCATCACGCGATCGGTAATGATCGGCGCATCAATCAACTGCTGCGCCTTTTCGACGGTCAGCTCATCTGGCGCTAGGCCCTCGGGAATGTTGACAATTCGGCGACCGTTTTCATCGGCACCCTCAGACCCTGGCTCGACCATGATTTCGATGTATGGGCCATATTTGCCCGTGCGCAGAGTGATGTCATCGCTCAGGGCAATCGAGTTGATAGCGCGCGGGTCACTGTCGCCAAGGTTCTCAACAGTGTTGCGAAGCCCCTCGTTCTTTTCGTTTCCGAAATAGAAACCCTGCAGCCACTTGCTTCGGTCAAGCTGACCGTCGGCAATCTGGTCGAGGTCTTCTTCCATCTGAGCGGTGAAGGCATAGTCGATTAGCTTGCCAAAGTTTTCTTCAAGAAAACGCGTGACGGTGAAGGCGATCCACTCTGGCACGAGGGCCTGACCGCGCTTCGAGACATAACCCTTGTTCACGATAGTCGACAAAATTGCCGCGTATGTAGACGGGCGACCGATGCCATCTTCTTCAAGTGCCTTGACCAAAGATGCCTCGGTGTAGCGAGGTGGCGGTGAGGTTTGGTGGTCTTTGGCCACAACGTCAACAGCCTTCAGCGCCTGACCCACAGTTAGGTTTGGCAGCTTTGATTCGCGCTCGTCTTGCTCGTCATCACGAGATTCGTCGTGGCTTTCTTCATATGCGGCCATAAATCCACGGAAGGTAACCACGGTTCCCGAAGCAGTGAATTCTGCTGCTCCGCCGCCGGCAATCGGGCTTACCGAGATCTTGGCGGTGGTGGTCGAAACCTTAGCGTCTTCCATTTGCGAAGCAACGGTTCGCTTCCAGATGAGGTCATAAAGATCTAGTGCTCGGCCACTCAAAACGCTCGCAAGCTCTGAAGGCTTCTTGAAGTTCTCGCCGGCTGGGCGAATTGCCTCGTGCGCCTCTTGGGCGTTCTTGTTCTTGCCCTGATAAACGCGAGGCTTGTCAGGAACAAAGTTGTCCCCGAACATTTGCTTCGCTTGTGAGCGAGCGGCGTTGATTGCTTGAACCGAAAGAGTTGGCGAGTCAGTTCTCATGTAGGTGATGTGACCGTCTTGGTACAGCGCCTGCGCGGTATCCATGGTCTGTTTAGCAGACATGCGAAGTTTGCGAGAGGCTTCTTGCTGAAGAGTCGAGGTAGTAAACGGTGCAGCCGGGCGGCGGGTGCTTGGTTTGGCCTCAACCGAGGTAACTGAAATCTTTGCGCCGGAATCGCGCACGGCTTCGGCGAGCGCTTCAGCTGCCTGAGCATCTAGCAGCAAAACATCCGCGGTTAGTTTTCCGTTGTCGTCAAAGCTCTGGCCGGTCGCGATGCGCTTGCCGTTGACACTCTGAAGTTTGGCCACGAACTGTGGTTCACCTGCAGTTTGTGGGTCGAAGGTTACCTCAACGTCGTTGTAGCTGGCAGAGACGAAAGCCATGCGCTCGCGCTCGCGCTCGACTACCAAACGCATTGCTGGCGATTGAACGCGGCCGGCGCTTAGACCACGGTTGATCTTGCGCCAAAGTACCGGCGAAACCTCATAGCCATAAAGGCGGTCAACCACACGGCGGGTTTCTTGAGCCTGCACCAGGTTTTCATCCACGGCACGGGTGTGGTCCAATGCCGACTGAATCGCCTCTTTGGTGATTTCGTGGAACACCATGCGCTTTACAGGAACCTTTGGCTTCAATACCTGAAGCAAGTGCCACGCGATGGCTTCACCCTCGCGGTCTTCATCTGTTGCGAGATAGAGCTCCTCGGCGCCAGAAAGCGCCTTCTTGAGGTCGCTAACGGTCTTGCTCTTGCCCGGAGAAATGGCGTAGTAGGGCTCGAAGTCATTTTCAATGTCAATCGAGAACTTGCCGAGCGAGCCCTTTTTCTTTTCGGCTGGCAAGTCTTTAGGGTCAACCAAGTCACGGATGTGGCCTACAGATGCCAACACCGTGTAGTCCTCGCCGAGGTACTTAGAAATCGTCTTCGCCTTAGCAGGCGACTCAACGATTACCAGTTTCTGGCTAGTTGCCAAGGTTTACTCCTTATATAGATGCGCATTCGAGCCTAACTTGGCCCTGCTCTCGCGTTCGCGATTAGAACTATACCCACAAGATCTGACCGAAGAGATATGAATGCCTCGAAACCGACAATACGACACTCGTCAAGTTTCACCATATTTTCTTGCGCAATTTGTGCGGCCAACTCACACGGATACCCAATGGTCAGACCCCTGAGCGCATCGACCGCGGTTAGTGCAATTTCATCGGCGAGCACCTGCAATCTTTCACTTTGATATAGCTGCTGCGCCAGAATTTGCGTGGCACCAAAGAGCCCCACCGAGATCGACAAAACCGCAAGCGACATCACCGTTCCGGATCCGCGTTGGCTTCTCCACCAACGCATCAAAGCCCCGACGCTCGAGCGCATTGCCAGTCAGCCACCTCAATTGACTGGCCGCCTAGTGCGGCAAATTCAATGTTGAAAAATGCCTTCGCGCAAACACTGTCGGGCTCAAATCTCAAATCAATCGCAGTACCTGGGCGCAGCTGACCCACTAATTCACGCATCTTGCTTTCGGCCTCGCCTCTGGCTACTCCCCTGGCAACCGTGCCGGCAATCGAAACAAGCTTCATCTTCTCGAGCTGCAGACTAAACGCGCCCAGCGTGACAAACACCACGAGAGCCACCGTGGGCAAAGCCAGTGCCAGCTCGGCGGTCACCGACCCCGAATCACTGCTCGGCCGCTGCATCACCGTTGGGGTTGGCGAAGGTGAGTGCGCTCTTAACCAGGTCAAACAAAATGGTTCTGATCTCATCACTGCGCATGATCACAACCAATAGGCCGGCAAAGCCGACCGCCGCCATAGTCGCAATGGCATACTCTGCAGTTGCGGCTCCGGTTTCATCTCGCAGATTTGTAATTAGTTTCATGATTTCCTCTTTCATTTGCCCAATAGCCCGATTGCTATGGGAACGACTGTCAAAAGCACAAACGCAGGAAGCACGGCAAGCCCTAGGGGAATCATCAGGTGCACTGCCAATTTGGCTAGCCGGTTGGATTGCTCATGAAACAGTTCGTCGCGCAGCCCGTCGGCCGCTGCAGACAAAATGCTGGTGAGGTCGGCACCCGTGGAATCAGACAAAACCAGCGCCTGCTCGAGTTTTTGGAATGCCTCGCTGTCGCGCTCCTCGCCCACGCGAACCCTTGCATTTTCTGCCGCTGCGCTGACCGGAAGCCCTGCCTGAAGCCCGATGACCACACAATCCAAGAAGATTCCCGGATCGCTGAATGCCGGGGATGCCCGCCTGAGCATTCGGCGGCTGGAAATGCCCGCAACGAGCATCAAAATGAGCCCTAGACACAGCGCTAGAAACCCAGGCAGCGAAGTGGTCATGGCCGAGATCGGAGCCAGGCCCAAGAGTTGAGCCAGCAACAGACCGATAACTGGAAGCCCAAAGATCAGTTTTGAAGTTGCTTTCGGCGAAGCAAAAGTTAATTGCAATTGGGCCTGGTGCGCATCGAGCCTGGCCAAGACCTCGGCGAATCGGCTTATGGCAGGAACAAGCGGTCCTCCGGTCTCGAGGGCAACCGACCATAGCAAATCGATCTGATCGCGGCGATCCGGCGAAAGATTCTTGAGATCAGGTCGAACTATCTCGAAGGCCTGGTTTGCTCCCACACCCGCGCGCAAGAGCGATGCCAGTTGGCGAGCGACATCGGAGGGTTTTGCCACTTTGCCAGGTTGGGCTCGCCCGGTGACTGATTCAATTCGAGCCTCAGACATCTCGGGGCACCACGCCCAACTTTGAACCCGCGCCAAGAACAAACTGCCCTACTGCCCTCACCCGATGACCCTTCATGTGAATCACCCAGCGAAAAGCTGAATGAGCAGCCTCCGCAATGTCGGTCGCAGACCAGCCACCCGCTCTGCCAATTGACTGCATTCGCGCCGGAACATCGAGGATCGAATTGGCATGAATGGTTACGCCACCGCCTTCATGCCCGGTGTTCAAAGCCTGAAGCATGACCAGAAATTCTGGACCTCGAGCCTCGCCAATCGCGATGCGGTCTGGTCGCATTCGCAAACTCTCGCGCACCAACCGATCTAGACCAATCTCACCCCGACCCTCGATGTTGGCCTGCCTGGTCTGCAACGAGACAAAGTGACCAGAGTCAAGGTTGATCTCCGACACATCTTCTATAGCGATGATTCGATCGCTCGGGCACTCCGCCAAAATTGCCCGAAGCAAAGTGGTTTTACCGCTGCCGGTTGCCCCAGAGATGATGAAGCTCTCTCGTGCTTCAATCACATCGCGCAGAAAATCGAGTTGAGTTTCGCTGATTGCCCCTAGGTCACACAATTGAGCCAAGCCAAAAGACCTTTTGGCATGCACCCGCAAAGAAAGCGTGGTTTTTGGTGTGCAGGCCGAGGCCAGGGCAGCATGCACACGAATGCCCTCGATCGAGACATCGGCGAATGGGTTGGCTTGGTCGAGGTGCCGGCCGGCTTGGGCAATTGAGTCTCGAGCTATTTTGGCGAGCTCTTGCTCCGACTCAAAGGGCGATTCAACGGATCGCATTTGGCCGTTGGATTTCTGCACCCAGACCTCGTTATGCCCGTTCACCAAAACATCTGTGGTGCCCTCCTGCGAAAGCAGGCTGGCAAGTTTTGGGTTGAGTGACACTGGCAGCATTGGTCTAGGTTGAACCAAACCGCCAGTCATCAAAGCAACAAAAGCCTAATCTGTGCACAAATCGCACAAATTCGGGCGGTGCAAAATTGCTACGCTCAAGAGTATTTAGCCGGTCCAGGCGGATAGCGCCCAGTTAAATTAGGGGGCCCCAGCCTCTGGGGGGAGAGACTGGGGCCAGGCGATACCAGATTGGGGGAATCGGTATCGCGGGTCGGCTACTAGAGCCGACAGTTAATAATAAGCAATTGCCGTCAAAAAACATTCCAATCTTTGCGAAAAATAGGAAATTCCCAGTAAATTGAAAGATTTTTCTATTTGTTATAAATCGAGGGGCGTTAGCGACGAATCGGTGGTGATTTATCTGGCAGTATTACCAAAGGTTCGCTTTACCAATGGAGGACAATGATGTCTGCCGATCACGAGATCGATAACCTGCTACAAGAATCCCGCCATTTCGCGCCGAGTGCCGAATTTACGGCAAATGCAATCGCCAAGCCAGGCATCTATGAAAAGGCCAAGGCCGACCGCCTGGGCTTCTGGGCCGAACAGGCCAACCACCTTCACTGGCACAAACCCTTCACCCAAACCCTCGATTGGTCGAATGCACCATTCGCAAAGTGGTTCTATGACGGCGAGTTGAACATCTCTTACAACTGCCTAGATCGTCACGTCGAAGCCGGCAACGGCGACCGCGTTGCGCTCTTCTTCGAAGGCGAGCCGGGCGACTCACGAGAAATTACCTACGCAGAGCTAACCGCTGAGGTCAAAAAGGCCGCGAACGTTCTGATCGATCTCGGCATCCGCGCTGGCGACCGCGTGGCTATCTATATGCCGATGATTCCAGAGGCAATTGTTGCAATGCAGGCCGTTGCTCGCATCGGTGCTGTTCACTCGGTGATTTTCGGTGGCTTCTCAGCCGAATCACTGCACACCCGCATCGATGACGCACAGGCCAAGCTTGTGATCACTGCCGATGGCGGTTACCGCAAGGGCAAGGCGAGTGCGCTCAAGCCTGCAGTCGACGAAGCACTTTCGGGCGGCAAGTGCCCATCGGTCAAAAATGTTTTGGTCGTCAAGCGCACTAACCAGGATGTTGGCTGGGTTGAAGGTCGTGACATCGACTGGAGCACCGCTTTGGCCGGCGCCGCAACCGAGCACGTAGCCCAGGGCTTCAACGCCGAGCACCCATTGTTCATTCTTTACACCTCGGGCACCACCGGAAAGCCGAAGGGTATTCTTCACTCGACCGGCGGCTACCTAACTCAGGCGGCATACACCCACAAGAACGTCTTCGACCTGCACGCCGATACCGACATCTACTGGTGCACCGCCGACATCGGCTGGATCACCGGTCACAGCTATGTTGCCTACGGACCACTCGCAAATGGCGCATCTCAGGTGATTTATGAGGGCACCCCCGAGACTCCTGACTGGGGTCGCTGGTGGGCCATTGCCGAGAAATACAAGGTCTCGATTCTCTACACCGCACCGACTGCGATTCGTTCATTCATGAAGCTGGGCAGCCAGATTCCGAAGCAATACGACTTGTCAAAGATTCGAGTGCTTGGCTCGGTTGGTGAACCAATCAACCCTGAAGCATGGATGTGGTACCGCAACATCATCGGCGCAGGAAGCGCCCCAATTGTTGACACCTGGTGGCAGACCGAAACCGGCGCGATCATGATTTCACCACTGCCTGGAATAACCACCCTGAAGCCAGGCTCGGCACAGCATGCGCTGCCCGGAATTGAGATCTCCATTCTTGACGACGAAGGCAAGGAGTTGGGCAACGGCCACGCCGGCTTGCTAACCATCACCGAGCCTTGGCCTTCGATGCTTCGCGGCATTTGGGGCGACCCAGACCGCTTCAAAGAGACCTATTGGTCGAAGTTTGACGGCATCTACTTTGCCGGCGATGGCGCCAAGTTCGATGAAGAAGGCGACCTTTGGTTGCTGGGCCGCGTTGACGACGTGATGAACGTATCGGGTCACCGACTTTCAACCGCCGAAATTGAATCGGCTTTGGTTTCGCACCCATTTGTTGCCGAAGCCGCCGTGGTTGGTGCCAAGGATGAAACCACCGGTCAGGCCGTGGTTGCATTCGTGATCTTGCGTCAGAACCAGCTCGATAATGCCGGCTCAGATGCCGACGTGAGCAAGATTTTGCGTGATCACGTGACCAAAGAGATTGGCCCAATCGCAAGGCCTCGCACAATCATGGTTGTTGCCGAGCTGCCAAAGACTCGATCCGGAAAAATCATGCGCCGCTTGCTTCGCGATGTTGCCGAAGACCGCCCGGTTGGCGACGTGACCACCCTGGCCGACACTTCGGTGATGGACATCATCAGCGGCAAAATCGCTGGCGGTGCGTCAGACTAAAGGCTAACCGAGCATCGCTCGATCAAAAAAAGAAACCCCGACCAACCGGCCGGGGTTTCTTTTTAGCTTGATTTAGGCAAACTCTGCAATCAGTTCAACCTCGACGGCTGAATCCAGTGGCAAAGCCGGCACACCCACAGCGCTGCGCGCGTGAACACCAACTTCGCCAAATACCTCACCCAAGAACTCACTTGCGCCATTCATCACGGCAGGGATTGCGGTGAATTCTGGAACCACCGAGACAAAACCGACAACCTTGACGATGCGGGTAACGCGGTCTAGGTCGCCGATGGCCAGCTTTAGTGCGGCAAGTGCGTTTAGCGCGCAGAGGCGGGCAAGATCCTTGGCCTCTTCACCGGTTAGGTCGCGGCCGACTTTTCCGGCAGCAGGCAGCGCTCCGTTTACGAAAGGCAATTGACCAGAGGTAAAGCAAAGGTTTCCGGTGATTACCGAAGGCACATAGGCAGCAACTGGCTTGGCCACCTCAGGCAGCGGAAAACCAAGCTCGATGAGTCTCTGTTCGATTCTTGACATGAAGGTTCCTTAAAAAATTAGGCGCTGATTGGTCGCTTGAAAAAGGCTACGTTGCCACCCTCTGGGCCGGCAATAATTTGAACGAGCTCCCAGCCTTCAGAACCCCAGTTGTTCAAAATAGCGGTCTCGCGGTGCAATAGCAAAGGCGTTGTGATGTACTCCCACTTCAACATTTACAGAATCCTCTCAGGTGATGTCGGGTAACCTAGAGTCTATGTCTGGTTCGCGGAAGAAGTCTGGAAGTGCACTTTCCGGCATTCTAAAATTCGGTGGTTTGTCGGCGATTGCGGGCGTCCTGGGCGTTGCACTGCTCGCACCGGTTGCAATCGTTGGTGGCTTTTTGGCCTCAACCGGCATCACGGTTTTTGAAAACCTCCCCGACTACATCAAGCCGGTTAACGCATCACAGGCATCCACGCTTTATGCAACCAAAGATGGCCAACCCGTGCCAGTGGCAAAGTTTTATCACGAGAACCGAATCTCGGTCGATTACAACGACATGTCACCAAACATTCGCAACGCTGTGGTCGCGACCGAAGACCCAAGATTCTTTCAGCACAACGGCATCGACCTAGTTTCGCTAGTGCGCGCGGCAGCAACCAGCGCAGCTCGCGGCGGCAACGGCCCTGGCGGCTCGACCATCACCATGCAATACGTGAAGAACTCGCTCGTTGAGGCTGCAAACCTCACCGGCGACGAGGATGCGATTGCCGCTGCCACCGAAGTTTCTATCGACCGCAAGCTTCGCGAAATGCGCCTCGCCGTGGCACTTGAACAATCTGCCACCAAGCAAGAGATTTTGGCTGGTTACCTGAACCTTTCGTTCTTTGGAAACCAGATCAACGGCATCGAAGCGGCGTCAAACTACTACTTCGGCGTCAAATCGAAGGATCTGAGCATTCCGCAGGCAGCTTTGTTGGCTGGAATGTTGAAGTCGCCTAACGACTACAAGCCAGACGAAGAGGACAACCTCGAACGCGCTCTTGGTCGCCGCAACTATGTGATCGACAACATGGAGGCCGAGGGCTACATCACCGGCCAGCAGGCTAGCGATGCCAAGAAAACCCCAATCGAGGTCAACCTAACTCACACCCCAAGCGGCTGTGAGGCGAACCAAACCACCGCCTTCTTCTGTGACTATGTGGTCTGGACAATTCGAAACGGTTCTGAATTCGGCGCTAACCCCGAAGATCGCGAAATGCTTCTTCGTCGCGGTGGCCTCGAGATTTACAGCACACTTGACCTAACCGCACAGACCGCGGCCCACAATGCCACCATGACCTGGGCACCTGCTACCGACCCGAGCCAAATTGGTTCTGCCTCGGTTTCGGTTCAGGTTGGCACGGGTCGCATTTTGACTATGGCCGAAAACCGCATCTTCGACCAGACCCAGAGCGACAAGCTCGGCCACACCTCTGTGAACTATGCCACCGACAAAAACTTCGGTGGATCGTCTGGCTTCCAGACCGGTTCGACATACAAGGTGTTCACTCTGGCCGCTTGGTTGAATGCCGGCTTTAGACTCAATGACCACGTTGATGGCCGAGTCAAAGAATGGAATGCCGCAACCGACTTCTCGGCTCGCTGTGGCTCAATCGGCGGCACCTGGCGACCAAACAACATCACCAAAGAGCCTGAAGATTTGACCGTGGTTCAAGCAACCGCACTCTCGGTCAACACCGCATTCGCATCGATGGCCTCGCAGTTAGATCTATGCGACATCCGCGATGTCGCCAGCGCATTTGGCGTGCACCGAGCCGATGGAAACGAACTCGTTTACTACCCATCGTCGATTCTTGGAATTAACGAAATCGCACCGCTGGCCATGGCTGCAGCAATGGCCGGAATCGCTAACAAGGGCGTTTATTGCACCCCGGTTGCCATCGACAAAATCACGATTCGCTCAACCGGCGCAGACCTCAAAGTGCCGGCGACCACCTGCACCCCTGCAGTCACCCCAGAGGTAGCCGCCGGCATGACCTACGCCATGCAGCGAGTGATCTCGGGTGGAACCGGTGGCGCCTCGGGCACCGGCGACAGCACACCGCTTGCCGGTAAGACCGGTACCACCGACTCTGGCGTTCACACCTGGATGACCGGTTTCTCGAGTGCGGTCGGAACCGCAACCTGGGTTGGAAACGTCTCGGGAAACAAGTCGCTTTCGGCATACAAGCTGAACAAAAAGGCAGCCAACACCGTTCGTCACGATATCTGGCGAACCACCATGCAAACCATCAACAAGCTATACCCGGGCACTGGTTTCACACCACCGCCTGCAGAGATGCTTGGTTCGACGGTCATGCGAGTTCCTAATGTGACGGGCCAGTCGCCCGAGGCCGCTGCCGAAATCATCAAGACCAATGACCTCAATGCGCAGATTGTTGTGACTCAGGTTCGCTCAAACCAGCCAGCCGGAACCGTTGCTTATACCCGCCCTGCTGCCGGTGCAGCGAGTCCGCGCGGCGCTCAGGTAAAGATCTACGTTTCCAAGGGTGGCGCAGCTGCAAGTGTGGTTGTTCCTAACGTTGCCGGCATGACCGTTGCAAACGCCAAGGCAACCCTGTTGGCCGCGGGTTATGCCGCAGTCAGCGAACCGCAAAGCTCGCAGACACAGTTCTTCCAAAAGTCGGCTACCGTGCCAAAGGGCAATGTGATTGGCACCGACCCGGCGGCAGGAACAGCGGCCCCTACAGCCGGGGCGATTCTGCTGGTCATCAGCACAGGCCCGTAAACATGAACGCCATCGGTTGGCTTTGGCTGTTGCTAGCCCTGGCTGCTGCAGCCGCCATTTGGGGCATCGGCATCGAGCGCTTTCTTTTTGTAATTCGCCGCGAATCCATTAAGGCATTGCCGAAGGGCAGCGCGCCAATCAAGGTGCTGCACATCGGCGATATTCACCTAGCGCCGTGGCAAAAACGCAAAGCCAAATTTGTGCATTCGCTCGGCGCACTAGATATCGACCTAGTGGTGAACACCGGCGACAACCTGGGCCACAAAAATGCGATTGGGCCAGCACTAACCTCCCTCGCTCCCCTGCTCGAAAAACCAGGCGTTTTCGTCAACGGTTCGAATGACTACTACGCACCGGTTTTGCGAAACCCACTCGCCTACCTGCGCAAGCCATCCGAGCGCGGCGATGGCGAACAGCTAGACACCGCCAGATTGGTTGGCGGCTTTAGGTCGGCCGGTTGGTTAAACCTGAACAATCGCGACGGCCAGATCGTAATCAACGGCACCGCACTCGGATTTATTGGTGTCGACGACGCCCACGATGACCTAGATGACATCTCGGGGCTAAAGGCTCAGTCAAGTCGCTTGGCCGGCTGCAGTGTGATCATCGGCGTCACACACGCGCCGTACCTGCGAGTTTTAGAGGCCATGACCAACGCCTCGGCATCGGTGGTATTTGCGGGCCACACTCACGGCGGCCAGGTATGCGTGCCGGGCTATGGCGCGCTGACGACCAACTGCGATTTGCCGACCAAAAACGCCAAGGGCGTCAGCGAATGGACCTTCGGTTCTAGAAAAATGATCTTGAATGTAGTGGCGGGTCTTGGACACTCGATTTTTGCGCCGGTTAGGTTTGCTTGCCGACCAGAGGTTCGACTAATCACGCTCGAGGCGAAAGACTAGTTTCCTAGCGACCAAACTTTTGGTCCGAGTGCGATGTATTGACCGCCCTCGTTTTCACAGCGCACGTTGACATCTTCGACAAAGCACCTGAACGGGGCTACGGTGATTTGCTGGCCCGAGGCCAAAACCGGGGCATCGCTTGGATCGGCATAGAAGCCACTCGCACAGGTAAAGTCGGCAGTCTTTGCGCCTTCGACGGCACCCGCAATGCCCATGAGGCGAATCTGGTAACCGAAGCTGTAATCGCAATCGGCCGGAATCGGAATTGGCTTATAAAGCGCAGCCGCTTCGTTCTGCTCGCAGATCACATTGCCGCCAGAGCCGCTGGTGTCGCCTTCGATTGCCGGGCTGATTGTGCACCAGGTAGGGCCATCGCCAACCTTGAAAATGTATTCGCCGAACTGGTCGCTAAAACCGGCTGCGTCGACGTCGACCAGACCAGCGGCCGGAGCCTTAGGAACCAGCGATTGGTCGGGTGTCGGGTAGGCAGTCGGCGCAGCGCTGTCATCAACACCAGGTGTCGATGTGCAGGCCCCCAGAGTAATGATGAGCGTTGCTGCGGCTAGGGCAGTCAAAACTCTCTTCATATCCAAAGGCTATCGCCTGACAATGCTCGAAGCCGATAAGGCAACGCCGTGAGTGATTACGTTTTTGTTAAAACTCTTTGGCAACGAGCTCTGCGATTTCGTAGGTGTTTAGAGCAGCACCCTTACGCAGGTTGTCGCCAACTACAAACAACTCGATGCTGTTTGGAAAATCAAGCGACTGGCGAATGCGACCAACGAAGGTTGGGTCTTGTCCGACAACCATCTGAGGGGTTGGGTAAAGGTTCTTTTCTGGCTCGTCAACAACACGGATGGTTGGCTGCTGGCCGAGAACCTCGCGCACCTCATCTGGGGTTAGTGGGTTAGCGAAAGTTGCGTGCACGGTTAGCGAGTGCGCAACCTGAACTGGAACGCGAACACAGCTCGCAGCAACTTTGAGGTCGCTGATGCCGAGGATCTTGCGAGACTCGTCGCGAACCTTTAGCTCTTCTGACGAGTGACCGCCGGCCTTTAGTGAACCTGCGAATGGAATGACGTTTAGGGCAATTGGGTGAGCCCACGGTGAGTTTGAAAGGTCGTTGCCCGAAGCAGCCAGTGAGGCACGAACATCTTCGGTGTTCAAACCGAGCGAAGCATCCTTGCCGACAACTGAAAGCTCTGAAGCCAACTCGTCGATGCCAGCTGCACCGGCGCCCGAAACGGCCTGGTAGCTAGAGACAACTAGCTCCTTTAGAGTCCACTTGTCGTGCAGTGCACCCATCGCAGCCATCATGGTTAGGGTGGTGCAGTTTGGGTTAGAGATGATGCCGCGTGGGCGGTTCTTTGCCTGCTCTGGGTTTACCTCAGGAACAACTAGTGGAACATCGGCATCCATGCGGAACGCACCCGAGTTGTCTACGGCAACTGCGCCGCGCTCGGCAGCGATTGGCGCCCAAACCTCAGAGACCTCGTCTGGCACATCGAACATTGCGATGTCGATGCCGTCAAATGCCTCGGGTGAAAGTGCGACAACGGTTAGCTCTTCACCGTGAACGGTGATCTTCTTGCCGGCAGAGCGAGGGCTAGCAATCAGGCGAATTTCGCCCCAGATGTTTTCACGGCTGTTGATGATGCCGATCATGACGGTACCAACTGCACCGGTTGCTCCGACGAGGGCGAGATTTGGCTTGCTCATTGCTACTCCTTGCTGGGGGTGTTGTTTAAAGTTTGGCTTTGGTTGCCCACCAAGGCAACCAAAAGAATTTGGGTTTAGCGACCGGTTCCGGCGTAAACGACGGCTTCGATTTCGCTGTCTAGACCGAAAGCGGTGTGAACTGCGCGGGCAGCTGCATCGACCTGGTCATCGCTTGTGATTACAGAAATGCGAATCTCAGAGGTTGAGATCATTTCGATGTTGATGCCAGCCTTGGCCAAAGCCGAGAACAGGGTTGCCGAAACGCCTGAGTGGGTGCGCATGCCAGCGCCAACCACTGAAAGCTTGCCGATCTCTTCGTCGACCTCGACCACACGGAAGCCAAGCTTCTCTTTGTTGGCTTCTAGAGCAGCAGCAACCTTCTTGGTGTCGGCCTTTGGCAAAGTGAAACCGATGTCGCTAACAGCATCTTCAACGTCTGAACCGGTTGGGGTGTTCTGAACGATCATGTCAATGTTGGCACCAGCGTCGGCGACGATTGTGAAAAGCTCGGCTGCCTTGCCAGGAACGTCAGGAATACCGATGACCATAATCTTGGTCTGGCCCTTGTCGATTGCTACACCTGATACGACTGACTCTTCCATGCCTGCTCCTGCTTTTCCTGAATAAACGATGGTTCCTGGGTCGGTGCTAAATGTGCTGCGAACTCGAAGGTCAACGTTGTGACGACGAGCAAATTCAACTGCACGGATGTGCAAAATCTTGGCGCCGGCTGCCGCTAGTTCGAGCATCGAATCGATGTCGATTGCGTCTAGCTTGCGCGCACCCTTGATGACTCGTGGGTCTGAGGTGTAAACGCCATCGACATCCGAGTAAATTTCGCAGAGGTCTGCGTTTAGGCCGGCGGCTAGTGCAACCGCTGTGGTATCTGAACCGCCACGACCGAGGGTGGTGATGTCACGGGTCTCACGGTTGAAGCCCTGAAAACCAGCAACGATGGCAATGTTGCCCGCGTCGACCGATTCACGAATGCGCTCTGGAGTGACCTCGGCGATGCGCGCGTTGCCGTGCACGCTGTCGGTCACGATGCCCGCCTGTGAACCAGTGAACGACTGAGACTTGCCGCCCAGCGCGTTGATGGCAATCGCCAAAAGTGACATCGAAATGCGCTCGCCCGAGGTCAGAAGCATGTCTAGCTCGCGAGGGCTCTGGTTTGGGTCGTCTGCGACTGAGTTCGCTAGATCGAGAAGTTCATCGGTGGTGTCACCCATCGCAGACACTACGACGACAACCTGGTTGCCAGCCTTTTGCGTTTCGATGACGCGACGGGCTACGTGCTTGATCTTGTCTGCATCGCCAACGGATGATCCGCCAAACTTCTGCACGATAAGGGCCAAGGGTGCTCTCCTGAGATTTCGGGGTGGGTGTGAGTCGGCGACAATGCCAAGAAGTTAAAAGTCTAGTGCCTATTTCGATTTGGTAACGGCCGTATTTCGGTCCGATAGCCCAATAGGCATAAGGGTTTGGCTAAGAAACCGTTCGACGGCCTTCGAAGGCTCGGCCGAGGGTTACTTCATCGGCATATTCGAGGTCTCCACCGACCGGCAAGCCCGAAGCCAAGCGCGAAATCGTGATTCCAAGTGGGCTAAGCATGCGAGTTAGGTAGGTTGCTGTCGCTTCGCCCTCGAGGTTTGGGTCGGTTGCGATGATGATCTCTTGAATTTCGGTGTTGCCAAGGCGCTGCATGAGCTCTTTGATGCGCAACTGGTCGGGACCAATGCCCTCGATAGGGCTGATTGCCCCGCCGAGCACGTGATAAAGACCGCGGAACTCGCGAGTGCGCTCGATGGCCTGCACGTCTTTTGACTCTTCAACCACGCAAATTGTGGTTCGGTTGCGACGAACATCGCGACAGATGTTGCACTGGGTCTCTTCGGTTACGTTGCCGCAGATTTCGCAGAAGCGAACTCGCTCCTTGACCTCGTTTAAAACCTGAGCAAGTTTGATTGCGTGATCGTCTTCGGTTTGAAGAAGATAGAACGCGATGCGCTGAGCCGACTTTGGGCCGATTCCAGGCAAACGACCAAGTTCATCGATGAGTTCTTGAACTACGCCCTCATACATTTAGCGGCCGCCGTTTTTGTCGGGTATCGGTTCGGCGCCAAGCATTTCGCGCAGCAACGATTCACCATAACGAGCAGATTCGTCGGCCATGCCAGAGTTTCGAGACTTAGTGGTTTTCTTGGCGGCCGGTTCAGCGGCTTGTGCTTCAGCGGCAGGTTCGGCGGCTTGAGGCTCGTCGATTGGCGTAGCTTCGATTGGCTCATCTTCAACCGGAGGAGCAACCTCTTGGACCACAGCAATCGGCTTGGTTGCCGGCGTCGGATATGCCTTGGCGACGGGTTGCGCCTTTGGTGCCGCAACTTCGGCTGGAGCCTCGGTAACCAACGGCTTGAACTTAACCTGAACTCCGAGCACGTCAAAGATTGCCTTGCGCAGCACATCGCTGGCGCCCGCCGAATTCTTTAGCGATTCGAGATCTTTTTGGCTCATGAACTTCAGAGTCAAAACGTCGTCGGTGAAGTCGATAACGCTGAGCGAGAAGGCAACCATCCAAGCCGACTTGGATGCCTTGTTGACCAGGGTAAGAATTTCGGCCCAAGAGTCTTTGAATTGCTGAGTCGTAACGGCACCAAGTTGTGCGACCGGGGCCGATGCGACCTCAACGTGTGCGACTTCTACGGGCGCAGAGGCTTGAGCTGCCGCAACGGGCACAACGGCGATTGCTTCGGTGACCGGAACAACCTCGGGAATTGGCTTTTGCGCGGCTGGGGCTGCCGGCGCAGCTGCAACTGGCGCTGAACCACCCATGCCGATGCGACGCTCAAGTCGCTCGATTCGCGCAAGCGAGCCGACTTCGGTTTGGTCGCTAGACGGAACCAAGACCTTGGCACACATCAATTCGAGGTGAAGCTTTGGACTTGTTGCACCCGACATTTCGGTGAGTGCGTGATTGACGGTTTCGGCTGCGTGAGTGAGTTCTGCAAGACCAAAACTCAACGCCTGGGTGGTCATCTTTTCGAGCTCATCTTCGGGAATGCCGCGAAGAACCGCTTTAGCGCCCTCGCCCACAGAGGTAACAACAATCAAGTCACGCAAGTATTCGAGAAGGTCTTCGACAAAGCGACGTGGGTCTTGACCTGTCTGGATGACTTTGTCGACCGACGAAAAGACTGCGGCGGCATCGCGAATTGCGAAGGCGTCGACGACCTCATCAAGCAAGGTGGCGTGTGTGAAGCCGAGAAGTGCGGCTGCGCGCTCGTATTCAACAGTGAATCCAGAACCCTCTGCGCCTTCAGAACCGGCAATCAGCTGGTCGAGCAGCGACAGTGAGTCACGAACCGAACCGCCACCCGAGCGAACCACAAGAGACAAAACACCCGGGGCAACGTTCACGCCTTCGCTGGCACAAAGTGACTCAAGGTATTCGAGCATCTGTGCCGGTGGAACAAGGCGGAACGGGTAGTGGTGGGTTCGCGAACGAATAGTACCGATTACCTTTTCAGGTTCGGTAGTCGCAAAGATGAACTTGACGTGGGCAGGTGGCTCTTCAACAATCTTGAGCAGCGCATTGAAGCCCTGCGGGGTGACCATGTGGGCCTCATCCAAGATAAAAATCTTGAAGCGGTCGCGGGCCGGTGCAAAGATCGCACGCTCGCGCAAATCACGAGCGTCGTCGACACCGTTGTGGCTGGCCGCGTCGATTTCGACAACGTCAAGCGAACCGCCGCCGTCACGTGAAAGCTCGATGCAGCTTGGGCACTTGCCACATGGGGTGTCGGTTGGGCCTTCGGCGCAGTTAAGGCAGCGAGCCAAAATGCGAGCGGATGTAGTTTTGCCACAACCGCGTGGGCCAGAGAACAAATAGGCGTGATTGACGCGGTCGGTGCGAAGCGCAGTCATGAGTGGCGCAGTCACCTGAGCTTGGCCAATTAATTCGGCGAAAGTTTCAGGGCGATAGCGACGATACAGAGCGGTAACCACAGTAAGAGCCTAGCCTTTCACTCTGACAATTCAGGCAAATAAAAAGACTCCCCGCACACCCGTCAGAGCCCAGTTACCCTTGCTATCTTTCGATCCTGGGGGAGTTGGCCGAGGTGACGCCGCACGGGGAGTCCAGTTCAAGTTTACTCGCGTTTTATGCGTCGAAACTTTTGGAGCTCAATTCGATTTAGTCGAAGTCGAGGAACTCACTTAAGAAGCTCTTTTTCTTCTTCTGCTGATAGCCAGGGTTTGGGTAATTGTGCTGATTTGGTTGATTCTGCCTTGGTGCCGACCAATTCTGCTGGGCCGGTTCAGCTGGGGACGCCGCAAATTTCGCCTCCGCATCCAAAAGGTGTTCGAGCTCTCCCCTATCCAAGAAGATGCCTCGACAGCCGGTGCACTGATCGATTGTGATGCCGTTTCGCTCGTAGGAGCGCATCGAGGCATCGCATTTAGGGCAGTTCATAGTTGTCCTTTCGATTTATTCGGATGAAGATCTCAACTACTAAACTCTCCACTTTCTTTCTGATAGTTCGCTGAGAAGCCTGAGCCCGGTGCGAGCTGTTGCGCGACGCCACCGCAGGTGTCGATAAACTCTTCCACGAGCAACAAAGTTTTTTAACCAGGAGAATTCGCCTAGTGGCCTATGGCGCACGCTTGGAAAGCGTGTTGGGTG